>CAMYYB010000013.1 GCA_947303335.1 uncultured Bacteroidales bacterium
ATCATATCATGTTAAGCGAACAGGAACAAATCAGAAGAAATTCGTTGGCCGAACTCTATAAGCTCGGCATCAACCCGTATCCGCAGGCCGCGTTCCCCGTGAGCGTGTTCACCACGGACATCCTCAACCAATTTGACGACAACAACCCCGACCAATTCCAAGAGGTCACCCTCGCGGGCCGTATCATGAGCCGCCGCATCATGGGCGCCGCCTCGTTCTGCGAACTGCAGGACTCGAAAGGCCGCATCCAGCTCTATATCAAGCGCGACGAGATCTGCCCCGAGGAGGACAAGACCTTATATAACACGGTGTTCAAACGCCTGCTCGACATCGGCGACTTCATCGGTGTGAAAGGCTTCGCCTTCCGCACGCAGATGGGCGAAATCTCGGTGCACGTCAAGGAACTGACGGTGCTGAGCAAGTCGCTGAGGCCGCTGCCCATCGTCAAGGAGAAGGACGGCGTGAAGTACGACGAATTCAACGACCCCGAACTGCGCTACCGTATGCGTTACGTCGACCTCGTGGTCAACGACAAGGTGAAGGACATCTTCATCACCCGCACCCGCATCATCGACAGCATCCGCCGTTTCTTCAACGAGAGCGGCTATCTCGAGGTGGAGACACCTGTGCTGCAGGCCATCCCGGGCGGTGCCACGGCGCGTCCCTTCATCACGCACCACAACGCCTTGGACATTCCGATGTACCTCCGCATTGCCGATGAGCTTTACCTGAAGCGCCTCATCGTGGGCGGCTTCGAGGGTGTGTACGAGTTCTCGCGCAACTTCCGCAACGAGGGCATGGACCGCACCCACAACCCCGAGTTCACGGGTCTTGAGATCTATGTGGCCTACAAGGACTACCTCTGGATGATGGACTACACCGAAGAGATGATTCATCGCTGCGTGATGGATGTCTTGGGCAAGGAAACCGTGAAAGTCGGAGACAACGAAATCAGCTTCAAGCGCCCCTTCAAGCGCATCACTATGATTGACTCCATCAAGGAGAAGACGGGCATCGACATCACAGGCATGGATGAAGCCCAACTGCGCGATGTGTGCAAACAACTCGGCATCGAAGTGGATGAAACGATGGGCAAGGGCAAACTGATTGACGAAATCTTTGGCGAGAAGTGCGAAGGCACTTATATCCAGCCGACCTTTATCACCGACTATCCCGTTGAGATGTCGCCCCTCTGCAAGCGTCACCGCAACAACTCCGAACTGACCGAGCGTTTCGAGCTGATGGTCAACGGCAAGGAGTTGGCCAACGCCTATACCGAACTGAACGACCCCATCGACCAGCGCAACCGCTTCGAGGAACAAATGAAACTAGCTGGCAGGGGCGACGATGAGGCTATGGTGATTGATAACGACTTCCTGCGTGCTTTGGAATATGGTATGCCTCCCACCTCGGGTATGGGCATCGGCATTGACCGTTTTGTGATGCTCCTCACGGGACAGACCACCATCCAAGAGGTATTGCTCTTCCCCATGATGCGTCCTGAGAAAGTTGTGAAGAATGCCACAAAGGAAGACTTCATGGCACTGGGTATGGCTGAAACTTGGGCGACCTTGCTCCTCACCAATGGCTACAACACCATCGAGCAACTGAAAGCCGAGAAGCCCTCAGCCCTTCGCGAGAAGCTGAACGGCTTGCGCAAGAAGAACAAACTTGATATCCCGGCTCTGCAGTTGGAGGAGGTTGAGGCTTGGATCAACGGATAAGGCAACTCTATTTCTACAGCCGTGAAGCTGAGTGAAAAGATAGACGGATGGATTGACCGCTTCAATGTGTGGCGCAACACCCACATGACCGACCGCCGCTTTATGCTGATTCTCAGCATCCCGACGGGTTTCCTTGCGGGTGCGGCTGCGGTCATCATCAAGAAGCTGGCTCACGGCATCCGCGACCTGGTTTTCAGTGCACAGTTCAACTATTCGCATCTGCTGTTCTTCGTCTGTCCGGCCATTGGTATCTTGTTGACCATCCTGTTTTGCAAATATATCCTGAAAAAGGATGTTGGACACGGTATCCCAGGTATCCTTTACGCCATCTCGAAGAACAAAGGCAAGGTGGACCGTAGCAGTACCTGGTCATCCATCGTTACTAGTGCTTTGACTGTTGGTTTTGGTGGTTCTGTAGGATTGGAGGGCCCTTCTGTGTCTACAGGCGGCAGCATAGGCTCCAACATTGCCCAGCTGCTGAAGCTCGACTACAAGCACACCATCCAACTCATCGGCATGGGTGGTGCGGCGGCCATTGCGGCTATCTTCCAAGCCCCTATCACAGGCATCGTCTTCGCTCTTGAGGTGTTTATGATCGACCTGTCACTCAACGCGATAGTACCCATTATCGTCTCCTCGTTCACGGCCATCCTGACGGCTTATTTCTTCCTTGGACAGTCGGTGGAATACCCTGCTGTCATCTCTGAAGGATTCATCCCTTCCAATGCCATTTATTATATCGGTCTGGGTCTCTTTGCAGGCCTGATTTCAGCCTATTTCCTCAAAGTGACCTTCAGTGTGGAGAAGCGCTTCAAAAAGGTAGAATCGCCTTGGATGCGCTTTCTTGTGGGAAGCACGTTTTTGGGTATCTTAATCTTCTTGTTTCCAGCCCTTTATGGTGAGGGTTACGAGGCCATCAACTCGGCCTTACGCGGCGACTACAGCCCCATCTTCGGTAATCCCTGGTTTGAGCAATTTAAGGACTTGGACATCGTGGTCATCATCCTCTTTGCGGGCATGATTCTGCTGAAGGCCTTTGCGACTGCTTTCACCTTCGGAGCAGGCGGCGTGGGTGGCACTTTCGCTCCGGCTTTGTTTATTGGTGCGTTCACGGGACTCTTCTTTGCAACTTTGATCAACTATCTGGGTATCGCTGAGTTAGACCCCGCCAAGTTCGCCCTCGTGGGCATGAGTGGCTTGGTGGCGGGTATGCTGCACGCGCCTTTAACTGGTATCTTCCTCATCGCCGAAATCACCAACGGTTATGCCCTTATTGTACCCTTGATGATTGTAGCGGCTCTGGCTTACGCCATCAACCGCCTGTTTTTTAGCCATTCCATCTATACCAATGCGGTGGCCGAAAAGGGTGTTGAAGTGACCCACAACAAGGACAAGAGCATCCTGAACATGATGGTCATCAACCAACTGATAGAGAACAACTTCAGCCCTATCCATCCCGATTGTCTCTTCCGCGATTTGCTGCCTTTGGTCTCCTCGTCCAAACGCAACATATTCCCTGTGGTCGATAAGGAGGGCTTCTTCTGCGGTCACGTGTTGTTTGACGACGTAAGGGCCATTCTCTTCGACGATTCGTATTACGACCAGTCAATACAGAACTTCGCCGTTCTCCCCGACTATGTCATCCATCCCGAGGAGCCTATGGAGGAGATTGTCCATAAGTTCCAAAAGTCGGGCAAATACAACATCCCCGTCATCCAAGGAGGCAAGTATCTGGGCTATATCTCCCGCGCCAATGTCTTTTCAGCCTACCGTAAGATGATGAGCGAGATATCGGAGGATTGATGGCGCATTGATAGGGTGCAATACCCAATGCGAATTATCCCTTTCTACGAATGCTGATTCTTATAGCTTGTTGATGTTCATTGCAAAAAGCAGCGGCATCGTTCACTACGCAGGCCAGATAGCCACCGCCACCGGCGCCGGGCATTTTCCAAGCCAGCACTTGATTCTTGTATTCGTCAATGTAATTTTGTACCGAGCCTTGAATCATTGCCGGGAACAAGGCGGTTTGGGCATTGAAAGAAGCTTTGTAGGCTTCGCCAAACGCCTTGAGGTCCATTTGCATAATGGCATTCCAGCATTGTTCGGCAGCAGAAGCAAGGGCCTCCACTTTAGGCTTTGTGATGTCTTTGCCTTCCACAATCGAGCAACCAGGTTTTCTCGGTTCCATGGGAATCATGACCAGATGCTGTTCCAGCCAGTTTAGTACTTTCTCATCGTTGCAGGTTTCAATCTTGTCGGGCCAAAAACGCCCGTTGTACCAATGACGGCATAGCCCTGGAACACAAATGCCAATCGAGTCTTGTGCCCCACTGATGATGCCGTCACTCCTCTCGGGGTCGTTCTCAAAACAGAACACCAGTTTGGCCAGCATCTCAGGATTCATGTCGGGTAGCTGTATCGGCCATATCTTCTTGATCATGTTGCGTGTAGAGGTGCTCAGTCCACAACGTTCACGGATTTCAAAAGTGGGTTCCAAACTGATAGTGATAGCCCATCCTGGAGCATATTGGCTGACATAAGGCTGGTCAATCCAGGTGCCTGCCAAGTCAAGTCGTGTAGGGATACGGCAGAGCGCGTCTTTCAGTGCTGTGCTTGAATGAGCGTCCAAACCCTCTGCGGGAATGCGTTGTAGCACTACGTATTCTATGCCCCGTTCCTCACAGAAACGTCTTTTTTCATCCGAAGCACCATCTTCGTTCACCACCAATATGTCTGGTTTGAGGAAATCGACTGTCGGCACAAAATCCATGACCCCGCTACCGGCATTGATGAAGGCATCTTTCACATAACGGATGCTCTTCACCATGAAGAGTCGGTCGTTCTCGTTATAAAGTGTTCGGTGGTTCTTGTAGTGCAGTATGGTCTTATCAGAGCCGATACCTACATAAAGGTCGCCATATTGCGCTGCTTGCCTGAAGAACTCTACATGGCCTGAGTGGAGAAGGTCATAACAACCGCTGACGAAGACTTTTTTCATGGTTTAGAATAGGTTCTAAGTGCGTAAATAAAAACAGAAAGGAAACAACAGAAAGGAACGATGAATGATAACCCTATATGTCCAGTATCAATAATCATAGCTTGTACTGGGGGTAGCAGGCTTCCTCCAAGGATGGCCATGATGAGGCCAGCTGAGCCTAATTCGGTATCCGGCCCTACGTTTTTCAGGGCAAGGCCGAAAATGGTGGGGAACATCAAACTCATGCAGATGGAAACAGCGACAAGGCTATAAACCCCAATGCGTCCACCTATGGTGATGACAATCAACGTAAGGGCCATTGCTATTGTAGCAAAAAGAGCAAGCATCCGTTGAGGATTGAGCCATTTCATCAGCCAGGTGCAGAGAAACCGCGAGCTGCAGAACAGTATCATTGCCACAATATTGAGACGCTGCGATAGGATCTCTGCTGCTTGTTCGGTCATGCCTTCATCCATGAAGACTTTGGTGCCATATTGAATGATGAAGGTCCAACAGGTGATTTGTGCACCTACGTAGAAAAACTGGGCTATCACGCCTTCGCGGTAGGTCTTGTTGGCCAACAATCTCCGTATGCTCGGCCCCAAAGCTCTGGATATTCCATCATCGGGCTTTTTGTTCACGGGAATCTTCGCTGTCAGCACCAGGATGAAGATGACCACCAGCACAATGCCTATGGCTGCATAAGGCTTAACGACGATGTTTAAATCGGCAGATTTCAGAGCCTCAAACTCGGCATCGGATAGCAGAGCACGTTCAGCAGTACTCATGGGGTTGATTTGCGCTTGAATGAAGTTCATCGCCACCCACATTCCGGCCAGCGACCCGATAGGATTGAACGATTGTGCCAGATTGAGCCGTCGTGTAGCCGTCTCGTTACTGCCCATGCTCAGAATGAATGGGTTGGCGCTTGTCTCCAAAAAGCTCAACCCGCAGGTGAGGATAAAGTAGGCTATCAAGAAGGGCCAGTAGCTGCCTATTTTGGCAGAAGGGAGAAACATCAAAGCACCAACAGCGTACAGCCCCAAACCCATCAGGATGCCTTTTTTATAGCTGAAACGTTTGATGAATAGGGCGGCAGGCAAAGCCATAGCGAAATAACCTCCATAAAAAGCCAATTGAACCAGCGAGCCCTGTGTCACGCTCATGCGGAAAATCTTACTGAACGACTTCACCATAGGGTTGGTGATATCGTTGGCAAAGCCCCACAATGCAAAGCAACTCGTAATAAGAATAAAGGGTAGTAGGTATTTTTTCTCAATGGTCTTCATTGGTTTCAGCGAAATTAACCTATTGCTTCTATGATGGTTTGGATAATAAAATTCAAATCCTCGTCTGACACACAAGGCCCGCTGGGCAGGCACAGACCCACTTGGAAGAGCGACTGTGACACCCCGTTCAGATAAGCCAATGCATCTTTATGGATAGGCTGCTTGTGCATGGGTTTCCACAAGGGTCTCGCCTCTATTCCACGAGCGTCAAGCCAAGTTCTTAGGGCTTCCACATTGTCATTAGGTTCGCAGTCGCTACGGGCGGGCTGGGTCTTGTAGGCTTCCTCTTGTCCCTTGACGTGGACATTCGGGTCTAAAGTGATAGTGTTGAGCCAGAAGTTGCTGTCATAACGCTTGTCGGGATTACCATGCACCTCGATACCGTCCAAGCCCTTAAGTCCCTCACGGTAGGTCTCGTAGACGTGCTTGTGGTGGGCGATGTGGTCATTAACTACGGTCATCTGTCCCCGCCCGATGCCAGCACAGATGTTGGAGAGGCGGTAGTTATAACCTATGGCATCATGCTGATAGTAAGGATACGACTCACGGGCTTGCGTGGCGAGCCACAGGATGTGCTGACGCTCGCTGTCATCTTTACAAATGAGTGCTCCTCCGCCTGAAGTGGTAATCATCTTGTTGCCGTTGAACGAAAGCACCCCAAATCGCCCAAAGGTGCCTAACGCTCGACCTTTCCAACAGCTGCCGAAAGCCTCTGCCGTGTCTTCTATGACAGGGATGTCATAGTGTTCAGCAATGGCCATAATGCGGTCGACATCGTAAGGCATTCCGTAGAGCGTCACCGGAACGATAGCCTTGGGCTTGCGACCCGTTTTAGCGATGCGGTCGCGGATGGCCTCCTCAAGCAGCGCTGGATCCATGTTCCAGCTGTCGGATTCCGAGTCGATAAAGACGGGTTTGGCCCCGAGATAGGCCACAGGGTTGCTCGTGGCACAGAAGGTGAAACTCTGTACCAGCACCTCATCGCCTGCTTCTACGCCGCTCGCCAACAAAGCCAGATGCACGGCTGCTGTCCCCGATGAAAGGGCAACGACACGTTTGTCCAACAGACTCTTGTTGACAAAAGCCTCCAGATCTTTCTCAAAAGCATCGACATTGGGTCCTAACGGCACCACCCAGTTGGTGTCGAAAGCTTCTTGGATGTATTTCCCTTCAAGTCCTGCTTCGGTCATGTGAGCAAGGCACAGGTAGATTTTTTTCTTTTCCATAAATGAAACATTTTCTTTCTGTCAGAAGGACAATTGGCAGGCAAAAGTCAGTAATCTGGAACTTTGAGTCTGCAAAAATACAACATTTTTCAAAAAAAGGATGTATTGTCATTGTCATTTGTTTTTTTTCTATCTTTGCAGGCAACTATAGGTTTATCAATGCTTTATAAGTTTTGTTTTACCTAATTGATAATCAGAACTTTGTCATCATTTTTAGTGATTGACGAGGCGGAGCTGTAAAGAGGCGAGAGTGGATTTATACGCCAAACCCAGCGATAATAGATACAACTTTTTGTACTAAAAACACGGATAACGCAATGAGAATCTCAGTAGCAGGCATGGGCTATGTGGGCATGAGTTTGGCAACGCTGCTTGCCCAACACAATGAAGTCACTGCTGTGGATGTGGTGCCAAAACGTGTTGCAATGGTGAACAATAGGCATTCACCCATTCAGGATGACTATGTAGAAGAGTATCTTGCCAACAAGCCTTTGAAACTTAAGGCCACCCTTGACCAGGAAGCTGGTTACAAAGATGCGGAGTTTGTCGTCATCGCCGCACCTACTAACTACGATACCCAAAAGAACTTTTTTGACACCAGTGCTGTGGAGGCTGTCATTGATGCGGTGTTGAAAGTGAACCCCGATGCTGTGATGGTGATCAAGAGTACTATCCCGGTGGGCTACACCCGTTCACTCTATGTGAAGTATCAGAAAAAAGGTGTCAAGAAGTTTAACCTGTTATTCTCACCGGAGTTCCTGCGTGAAAGCATGGCTTTGTATGATAACCTGTACCCCTCCCGCATCATTGTGGGCGTCCCAAAAATAATGGGAGAAGCGTTCCGTGAGGAGAACGAGGCCATTGTGGCTCTCACAGACGTGGAATGGCTGACCGAACAAGGCCGTCGTTTTGCTGAATTGCTGATAGAGGGAGCTGCCAAACAAGATATCCCCACTCTCATCATAGGAACCAAAGAAGCCGAAGCTGTGAAGCTCTTTGCCAATACTTACCTCGCCTTGCGTGTGAGCTATTTTAATGAATTGGATACCTATGCTGAAATGAAGGGATTGGATACGCGGGCTATCATTGAAGGCGTTGGCCTTGACCCGCGTATCGGTACGCATTACAACAATCCGTCGTTTGGCTATGGTGGCTACTGCTTGCCGAAGGACACCAAGCAGTTGCTCGCTAACTACGAAGATGTGCCGGAAGACCTCATCCGTGCCATTGTGGAGAGCAACCGCACCCGCAAGGACTATATTGCCGATGCGGTGTTGCGCCGTGCAGGTTATTATGAGGCCAGTAGCCAATATGAAACCAGTCGCGAGCAAAAATGTGTCATTGGCGTGTATCGGCTCACGATGAAGAGCAACTCCGACAATTTCCGTCAGAGTGCCATACAAGGTATTATGAAACGTATCAAGGCCAAGGGCGCAGAGGTCATCATCTATGAACCGACATTGGAAGACGGCACAACCTTCTTCGGCTCTTTAATAGTGAATGACCTTGAAAAATTCAAGGCTGAAAGCCGTGCCATCATCGCCAACCGTTATGACAGCTGTCTTGATGATGTGGCTAGCAAGGTATATACCCGTGATATTTTCAAGCGCGACTAATGTTTATCATCGAATAAATCTAAAAATGAATCTCTAAAACTAAACTAAAAAAGAATATGGCTGAATTCAAGAATAACGGGAAACTGAAGCTTCTCATTATCGTGGGCACACGTCCAGAGATCATCCGCCTTGCTGCGGTCATCAACAAGTGCCGCCAGTATTTCGATTGTCTTCTGGCTCACACCGGTCAGAACTACGACTACAACCTTAACGGTGTCTTCTTTAAAGATCTCAAATTGGCCGACCCGGACATCTATATGGAAGCTGTGGGCAATGACCTTGGTGAGACCATGGGCAATATTATTGCTAAAAGCTACCAACTGATGGTGGAGGTGCAGCCGGACGCTGTGCTGGTGTTAGGCGACACCAACTCTTGCCTCAGCGTGATTGGTGCCAAGCGTCTGCACATTCCGATTTTCCACATGGAAGCCGGTAACCGCTGCAAGGACGAATGCCTCCCCGAGGAGACTAACCGCCGCATTGTGGACATCATTTCTGATGTCAATATGGCGTACTCCGAGCATGCCCGCCGCTATCTGGCCGATACGGGTCTGCCGAAGGAGCGCACTTATGTCACTGGTTCCCCGATGGCCGAGGTGCTGCATAACAACTTGAAAGAGATTGAGGCCAGTGACATCCACAAACGCTTGGGTTTAGAGAAAGGCAAATATATCTTGCTCTCAGCGCACCGCGAGGAGAATATTGACACGGAGAAGAATTTCATGTCGTTGTTCACCGCTATTAATAAGATGGCCGAGAAGTATGACATGCCGATTCTTTACAGTTGCCACCCGCGTTCCCGCAAACGCCTTGAGGCCAGTGGCTTCCAATTAGATAAACGTGTCATCCAGCATGAGCCTTTGGGTTTCCATGACTACAATTGCCTGCAGATGAATGCTTTCGCAGTGGTCTCTGACAGTGGCACTCTTCCCGAGGAAAGTTCCTTCTTCACGAGTGTAGGTCATCCTTTCCCAGCTGTCTGCATCCGCACTAGTACGGAACGCCCCGAAGCTCTCGACAAAGGTTGCTTTGTCCTCAGCGGTATTGATACAGTAGGCCTCCTTCAGAGTGTCGATGTGGCAGTGGAACTTATCCGCGATGGCAACCACGGCATTCCCGTGCCCGACTACATGGATGAGAACGTCTCCACTAAGGTGGTCCGCATCATTCAGTCCTACGTGGGTGTGGTCAATAAGATGGTCTGGCGCAAGTTTTAATGATAATCAATTAAGTAACAATATATTATGTCAGTATTTAAAGATAAAGTCCTCCTTATCACAGGTGGCACCGGTTCATTCGGTAATGCAGTATTAAACAGATTCTTACGCACCGACATTGGCGAAATCCGCATCTTCAGCCGCGACGAGAAGAAACAGGATGATATGCGTCACGATTTTCAGGCACGTATGCCGGAAGTGGCCAACAAGATTAAGTTCTACATTGGTGACGTGCGCAACAAGAGTACGCTGAAGTATGCCATGAAAGGCGTGGATTATGTGTTCCATGCTGCTGCATTGAAACAGGTTCCGTCGTGCGAGTTCTTCCCGATGGAGGCCGTCAAGACCAACGTAATGGGTACGGACAACACTCTGGATGCAGCCATTGATGCTGGTGTGAAGTGCGTCATCTGCCTTTCGACCGACAAAGCTGCCTACCCGATTAACGCCATGGGTATTACCAAGGCTATCGAGGAGAAGATTGCCGTGGCCAAGAGCCGCCTCTCTGGCAACACCAAGATTTGTTGCACCCGATATGGCAATGTGATGTGCTCTCGCGGCTCTGTCATTCCTCTTTGGATAGACCAGATTCGCAAAGGCAACCCCATCACGCTGACTGAGCCCAAGATGACTCGCTTCATCATGTCGCTTGAAGAGGCCGTTGACCTCGTCCTCTTCGCCTTTGAGAACGGAAAGAATGGTGACATCCTCGTCCAAAAGGCTCCTGCCTGCACGATTCAGACTCAAGCAGAGGCTGTTGTTGAACTGTTTAAACACCAAGCACCCAATGAGCCAGAGATTCGCGTGATTGGTATCCGCCACGGAGAGAAGATGTATGAGACTTTGTTGACCAAGGAAGAAGCCGCCAAGGCAATAGATATGGGCAACTTCTATGCCGTTCCAGCTGACAACCGCGACCTGAACTACGACAAGTTCTTCAAGGAGGGCGACGTGAAGCGCGCCACCATCGAGGAATTTAACTCTAATAACACCAAGAGATTGAACCTTGAAGAGACCAAGGAGAAGATTGCGAGCTTGACGTACATCCAGAACGAACTCAATGGCATCCCAAACCTTGTGTAGCTCTCACGAACGATGTTTATTATGTCACACAGATTACACAGATTACACGGATTATGCTTGCCTTGCGACAAGCGGCTGACGCACGACAGGCTATGACGGATGATGAACTTACCTACAAAATAAGAGGTGCCATATTTGACGTATATAATGAGTTAGGTCCGGGCTTGTTGGAATCGGTGTATGAAGAAGCCTTGGCATTCGAGTTGCAGGAACGCGGCTTGGAAGTGGTACGTCAGGCCGAGGTGCCCATCATCTACAAAGGCAGCAAGCTAAAAACTGCACTCAGGCTTGACTTGATGGTGAACAATCAGGTGATAGTGGAATTGAAATCAGTTGAGGAGATAAAGCCCGTGTTCGCAAAACAGCTGCTTACCTATCTGAAATTGATGAAAAAACACGTAGGTCTTTTGGTAAACTTTAACACAAGTAACCTGCGTGAGGGAATAAAACGGATAGTCAATTAGCGTGCGGTAGCCCGTTCACTGCAAGGTGAACAAAAATCTGTGAAATCCGTGAAATCCGTGTGAGAAAAAAAGCCGCAAGCAAAAATAAGAAATATAATCAGAGTGAAATGAAGATATTGGTAACAGGCGCCAAAGGGTTCGTAGGGAAGAACCTTTGCGCTCAATTGAACAACATAAAGGATGGCAAGGCACGTTGCTATGGCGATGTAAAGGTGGATGCCGTCTATGAATACGATCTTGACAGCACGCCCGAGGAATTGGATGCTTGGTGCCGCGATTGCGACTTTGTGTTCAACCTCGCCGGTGTGAATCGCCCGCAGAATCAGGAAGAGTTCATGCAAGGCAACTTTGGCTTCGCCAGTACACTATTAGATACGTTGAAGAAGCATGGAAACAAGTGTCCGGTGATGCTCAGCTCGAGTCAGCAGGCTTCACTCACTGGCCGCTTTGGTAACTCGGAATACGGCCGTAGCAAGAAAGCAGGTGAGGACTTGTTCTTAAACTACAGCAAGGAAACTGGTGCTAAAGTGCTGGTTTATCGTTTCCCGAATCTTTTCGGTAAGTGGTGCCGCCCGAACTACAACAGCGCTGTCGCGACTTTCTGCAACGCATTTGCCAACGACCTGCCTTACACTGTAAATGACCCCAGCGTTGAATTGGAGCTGCTATATATTGATGACCTCGTTGACGAGATGATTGCCTGCCTGAAAGGAGAGGAGCATCATTGCGAATTTGAAGGATTGGAGGTCGTGCCAAAGGCTGATGGTCGCTACTGCTATGTGCCAACTACCCATAAGATTACCTTGGGTGAGATTGTAGAGTTGCTTAAGTCATTCTCTGCACAGCCGCAGACGCTGATGATCCCTGAGATTCCAGCCAACAGCTTCGCCAAGAAACTTTACAGCACTTATCTCAGTTACCTCCCGAAAGAGAAAGTCGCCTTCCCGCTGAAGATGAATGTCGACGACCGTGGCTCCTTCACCGAACTGGTGCATACCCTCAATTGTGGTCAAGTCTCTATCAATATCTCCAAGCCTGGCATCACCAAGGGCCAGCATTGGCATAACACCAAGTGGGAGTTCTTCATTGTGGTCTCTGGCCATGGCCTGATTCAGGAGCGCAAGCTCGGCACGGACGAGATCATCGAATTTGAGGTGAGTGGCGACAACATTCAGTGCATCCACATGCTGCCTGGCTATACGCACAACATCATTAATCTGAGCGACACCGAAAATCTTGTTACGGTGATGTACTGCAACGAGATTTTCAACCCCAATAAACCTGACACCTATTTTGAAAAGGTGTGAGACGAGAAAAGAATGTGAAACTAATCTATAAAATTATAACTTTAGCTTTATGAAAAAAGTATTTTTGTTTCTGGCAATGATTCTGCTGATGGCAGGATGCAAGAAAAACAATCAAGCCTTAGTTCCAGTCCATGTGCATGCCAATGACTTCGCAGTCCTTGTAGACGATTTCCCGACCAAGGGAGAACCTGTGGGGACCTACACCAACGTGAAAACGATGACCTTGGCGTTCTTCAAGGCCGACGGTACAGCCCAGTACAATGTCTCCCAGTTGCGCGACGATGCCACCACCTACGAGACCTTCGGTGAGTTCTCTTGTGATTTGCCTGTTGGTGACTATACCATGGTGGTCATCGGGTCCGCTTGCACGGTGCCGTTCAACCTGATCAGTCCCACATCGGCCACTTTGATGGATGAGAAACTTTGGGACAGCTTTGTGGCGACCCAGGAGGTTCACGTCACAGGTACCGCCGCTGTTGACCTGTCGGCAGCATTGAATAGAATCGTTTCCCGTTGTTGCGTTTCCACTACCGATGTTCGTCCGGAGGAAGTAACCAAGGTGCGCATGACCTTCCCTGCTGGCGGTCGTGACTTCAATCCCAGCACGGGTTTGGCTACTGTCAACACTGGCTTTTCCAATTCCATTACGTTGCCTAATGCAGTGGGTACCACATCGGCCTTTGCGACCTACCTCTTTCTGGCCACCGACGAGCAGACCATGGGCGTGACCCTTGAGACATTGGACGAGGACGATAACGTGGTCTTTTCGACGACGGTCAGCGACATCCCGTTAAAGCGTAACCGTCAGACCATCTTAACTGGAAAACTGTTCTCCGCCGATGCCGGTGCAGGTTCGTTTACCATCGAAACCACCTGGCTGCCGAGTATTGACGTCCCTTTCTAAGCTTATCACTGTAAAGAACTATTTTGCACAGTATATTAGTTACCGGTGCAGCGGGCTTCATAGGCTCTAACCTCGTCAAGCGTCTTTTCAAAGACCTAAAGGGCGCGACCATCGTGGGCATCGACAACATGAATGCCTACTACGATGTCTCGCTTAAGGAGTACCGCCTTCACGAACTAGATGCTATTGCGAACACGAATCTCACTAATGACACAAATAAAGATTCGTCAGATTCGTGCAATTCGTGTTCGGAAGGGAAAAGCAGTTCGTGTTCAACAAACAAGTGGATTTTCATCCGTGGTAGCATTGCAGACCGCGACTTGGTCAACCGCCTTTTTGCAGAGTACCATTTTGACGTGGTGGTCAATCTTGCAGCCCAGGCCGGTGTCCGCTACAGCATTGAGAACCCCGATGTGTATATTGAGAGTAACATCATCGGGTTCTATAATATATTAGAGGCGTGCCGGCATTATCCAGTGGAGCATCTGGTGTACGCATCGAGTTCCAGCGTGTACGGTGGCAACAAGAAGGTACCGTTTGCGGTAGAAGACCGCGTGGATAATCCTGTGAGTCTCTATGCGGCTACCAAAAAGAGCAACGAGCTCTTTGCCCATTGCTACAGCAAGCTTTACGACATCCCCAGCACGGGTCTACGGTTCTTCACCGTCTATGGCCCTGCTGGAAGGCCCGACATGGCCTACTTCGGTTTCACCAATAAACTATTGAAGGGCCAGACCATACAGATTTATAATTACGGTAACTGTCGACGTGACTTCACGTATGTTGACGACATTATTGAGGGCATCGTGCGTGTGATGGCCATGGCTCCGGCGCGTAAGAAAGGGGAGGATGGCTTGCCGATTCCGCCTTACGCCGTCTATAACATCGGTGGTGGCCAGCCGGAGAATTTGTTGGACTTTGTCCAAATTCTTCAGGAAGAACTCCTCAGGGCCGGTGTCCTCCCACAGGACTACGACTTCGAGGCGCATAAGCAACTGGTGCCCATGCAGCCAGGAGATGTGCCCACGACATACGCTGATGCTACAGCACTGGAACGCGACTTCGGCTTCACGCCGAAGATTACATTAAGAGAAGGACTAAGGAAATTTGCAGAATGGTATAAGGAGTACTACGGATAGGGGAATAGGTAAGCATCCGACAGACCTTAGGTAGTTGAACCTACATATTACAACAGCGGCGGCTACAACATGTAATAAAGTTGTAGCCGCTGCTGTTTTCAGGGAAAAGAGAATTCGTCCAAAATTCGGTGAGCGTATTCTGAAGTAATACATCCTTAATGCAGATTATGCTCCAAATCGGTCGCAAAACCACTAAAATCACCTCGTTTTTATCAAGCCCAAACACCTTCGTCAGCCACGATGCAAAAGTACGAATTTTTATCATTCTGGCAAAGAAAATATGTACGAAATCGGTCGCAAGCATACTTGTTTTAATACATTAGCGACCATTTTCAAGCATATTTGCTCATAAATCCGTCCCATCAGCGGTTCTTATTCTCTCACAACCATCCAACTGATTATCAACTCTATACCTTCAATCCTCAACTTTATCAATTATTGAGTCCATCATGACACAAACTGCATAATATAGGTACAGCATACAGGTGTAACAATAGCAACAGCGACTACAACTTCAGGTCAAGTTATAGTCGCTGTTCCTATAATATGTAGATTCAACTATATGTAGTTCGTCGAATGCTTACATCACAACTAGTTCGTGTGTTGGTTTGCTTTCATTGCCGCCATTATCTCTTCCAAAGGCACTTGGCCGCCCCACATACGATACACATATTCCGGCGTGATACAGCCAAAGTCCATCGAGCAGGATTTTGCTTCATTCTCCATAAACTCGCGTAAGCGAGATGCTATATCTTTCTCCATAAACTTACTACTCTATACTTATAAACTGACTCTAAACACTAAACTCTCAACTCTACACCGAAAGAATATCCGTAGGACTCTGCGGCTCATATGGTCCATCCTTGCATTCAAATAGCACAGTGCCGCTTTCCAGCGATTTCAAATTGTGCCATTGACCAATGGGTACACTAATAATCAAACCTCCGGGCAGCATATCAAAGGTGTCGGTAACATTGCCTTTCTCATCATAGAAATACTCGACGAAATGACCCCGAACACATAGGCAAGTTTCTGAGGAGCCCATGTGACGGTGAATAGGCATAATTGTGCCAGGTTCGATAGCGTTGAGCATGCGCTGAGATTTGTCTGCAGGTGTATTGCGCATATCATAATTCATTCGCAGGCGAGGAGAGACCTTTGCCTTTGCTGACAAATCATCAAGTAATTGATTATCAATAATCATCTGTGTAACTATTTCTAGATGTTCTTGATGATATCAACGTAGTTGGTAATAATGTAATCAACGTCCTCGTCGCTCAACCTCGTATGCAAGGGCAGCGTCACCTCGTTCACAAAGAGATTGTAGGCATTCGGGAAGTCCTTAATGTCAAACCCTAATGCTTTGTATGCCGTCATCATCGGCAACGGTTTGTAGTGGACATTGCAGGCAATGCCTCGTTCGGCCATTTTCACGATGACTTCACGGCGTTCTTCATCTGTGCGGCCAAGCAAACGGGTAATGTATAAGTGACCGCTGCCAGCAAAGTCTTCACCATAGTGGTTTAATACTGCCACTGGCAAGTCTTTCAGTGCATTGTCAAACACACCGATAATATGGCGGCGACGTTCCAACATGCCTTGGTAACGACTCAATTGAGCCAGACCGATACCTGCCATGATATCGGTCATATTGCATTTGTACCATGGGCCAATTACATCATATTCCCATGCACCCAGTTGCGTCTTGGCAAGGGCATCCTTGTTTTGGCCATGCAAGGAGAACAATTGCGACACTCGGTAAAGCAAAGCATTCCATGTTTCACCTTCAATGAAAGGTACCGTTGGCATATAGTCTTTCAACTCTGCGCTTTCAACTTTCGATTCGCCAAACGGCAGGTTCCATGTTAGAGAACCGCCCTCGGCAGTTGTTAGGTTCTTTACTGCATGGAAGCTGAACGAACTAAAATCGGCAATAGCACCAGCCATCAATTTCTGCGGTTTCTGCGATTTCTGCGTGACTGTTTTCCAAGCGCCAAAGGCATGGGCATCGTCAGCAGCCACTATAATACGCCCAATCTGTTTCTGAATGGCATTAGCAGGACGGAACAAGTGCTTTTTTGCTTCGATAACGGCAAACAACTTGTCATAGTCGCACATCACACCACCCAAATCCACCGGACAAATTACCTTGGTTTTCTCTGTGATAGCCTCAGCCAATTTGTCATAATCCATCTGCACATTGTCTTTCTGGCTATCTACCAACACCAATTTGCACCCCACATGCTGGGTCACAGATGCCGAAGCTGTATAGGTGTATGCAGGGACGATGACTTCATCTTCCGGGCCCACACCAATCAACCGTAATGCCATTTCCATGGCAGCCGTAGCTGAATTGAGGCATACTGCTTTGTGCGTTCCTACGTAAGCGGCAATCTGACGTTCAAATTCTTTGGTTTTTGGACCCGTGGTAATCCAACCACTCAATATGGCCTCAGATGCTAATTTAGCTTCCGCCTCCGACATATCGGGGGGTGAAAATGGTATGTTTCTCAATTTTGTATTCATAAAAAGCAATTAAATTATACAACAACAATACAGGCGACTTGCCAACAAGCAACACGTTCGCCTCAAAAAATGAAAAACTTAATTTACGTTATTTTTATATCAGCCCCGTTGCAGTATATTTCGGAGGATATATCACATGGTAGTCATGAACCCTGTTATAAGAGTACACACATATCTGCATAGGCGGAGAGACATTTAAGTATGAATCATGGATTTCGACAAACCTGACGGCAATATCTCCTCCACATTCGTTGCTCAACGCCCTGATTGCCTGATAGGGGAAAAGATTGTCTTTTCTCAACTTGGCGATAACAAAAGAGACCGTAATCTCTCGCTTCTGGTGCATTCTTTTTATAATCTCGTAGTGAGACCTGAAGTCTTCAAGTTGCTGCATGTTTCCTGCCAAGTCCAAATATGCTCCATCATCCAGTTCAGCCCATGCACGGCAAATCATATAGTTCCCCTCACAATGGCGCTCGCCCCACCAATGGGCACGTGATAGGAGCCCGTCCCAGAAATAATAACCTTTTCCCAACCAATGGCTCTTGGTACTTGGGAAGGGGCCATTCGCATTTACATAGTCAGGGTTACCCTTGTCCGTAACGGTTTGCAGCAGATTCTCAAGACGCAACATATCATTCAATGACAACATGCTGGTGCAGCGACTCGCTCAAGTCCGACAGATTCATGGTCGGGATGATAATCGGGCGATAATTGGCCTGTAGAGACAGTGTACTCACAAAAGCCCTCACGTAGGGGAATATGATGGCTATGCTATTGGGATAAAAGTAGTCTGGAATGTCCTCAAAAGCAATAGTGTCTGCAAATTCGAACCGCCCTTCACAGTCAATAGCTATAGCAGGCACGTCGGAATTATTAAGTTTGGCTATAAATGAGAATTTCAGTTCAAACTCATGCGTCGCTGCAATGAATTTTCCTGTCGGCAATAGATCCATCTTGAACTCATTGTTCTCTGCCCTGATGTTCGTCAAGTCAATCAGTGCCTTGGGGAAACGATAACCCTTCAGTGTAAACGCTGCGTTCTTCATTTGTTAAGCTGCTAAGTAATAATAGTGCTCGGTAGTGCCACCCATATTAGGCGCAATCATATCATAATCCTCTAACGGATATTGAGACGACATAGTTTTATATTGAATAAGTATCTGTTCGTACTCATCCAGTGTCGGGCCAAAGTTATACTCTTTCAACTCTTCCCACTCCGCATCAAACTGCTCTGGTGTCATCGTATTCAACTGTTCCAGAAGCTTTTCATATACAGTATCCATAGCCACACAGTATTTAAATTTGGATGCAAAAATACAAAGAATTATCAAATCTGCATAAGAAAAATGTTAAACAGTCATAAATGCCATGAAAATCGTATTATTTCACCCTTCTATCGCCACACTCTTAATCACCTCCACATACTTCCTCGTTCCCACCTCCCTCGTCAGGTTCTCCAAAATAAACTGCCTTCCGTTCCTGCCCATCTCCGCACACCGCTCAGGATGTTGCGACAGCTCTTCTATAGCAGCTACAAATCCCTCCAAATCTCCAGCTTTAGTGAACACACCGCAAGGTTGAGGTTCCTGAGCCTGTGTTTGTTGAGGTCCCTGAGCCTGTGTTTGCTGAGATCTTTGAGCTTGTATTTGCAGAGGTCCCTGAGCAGGGTCGAAGGGTCGAAGGGCCGCCCCTCCGTCTAAAATCTCCTTTAGCTCCCCCTCATCGAAATTAGCCAATACTGCACGACCACTCGACATAATGCTCCAAGTCTTGCTGGGCATGGCTGCTCCACCAAGTCCTGGCTTGCAAGCCACGATGCATACATGTCCCAAGCCATACACCTTGGCCACCCTCTCGTAGGGTTGCAAAGGCAAAATCTTCAGATTATCAAGTTGTTCCTTTTCTTTGGTGGCCTTGATTTCATCCTCCAAGCCTCCTTTGCCAAAGATGATAAACTCAATTTCTTTGTTGTCTTTCAGCCTTCTGGCAGCATTGACGATGATTCCAATATTCTGCGCATTGCCCAGATTGCCCGCATACACCACACGGAACTTGTCTCTGCTGATGCCAAACTCCTCAAAAAGCTCGTTTTCTTCATCTTTCACAGGGGTAATGGCATTTTCGTCTACCCAGTTGTAGATGACCTCAATCTTCTCTTCGGGAACCCCTTTGGCCATGATGTTGCGCTTGAAGTCCTGCGAGATGACGATGATTTTGTCGGCGTTGCGGTAGGTAAAGTTCTCTATGCGGCGACCGATTTTCCAGAGCAGGCCATCCTTCTTGGCTAGGCCTGTGCCTACTAAAGAATCGGGGAAGATGTCTTGGAGGTTGTAGACGAATGGAATATGGTCGCGGCGGCACTTCTTGACCATAGCTGCCATTGCACCTTGAATGGGTGGTGTGCTGGCAATGAACATCACATTGCATAGACGGGCATCTTTGGCAAAGACACCGCGGTTAAAGTGCTTTATGGCACATAAAAAATAACGCAATGCACGCAAAAGGGGATTTTTACCCTCATCGTACATACGAAAAAGATGCACTTTTTGTCGCCCATTATAAGCCTCTATGGCCTTTTTCTTACGATATTCTTTTTTCTGTTCCTTAGACAAGCCTCTTGATGGTGTCGGGGCATAAGTGTACATCTCAAAACCCTCATCTGCAAATCTTTGATTGCGGTTTACACTTAGATGAGTGCTTGCCACATGACTGCCATAGTAAGGGCTAAGGTATAAGATTTTCATATAGCTATAGTTTTACAATTCCACACAAGCTCTTCTCGGCTCAAAGCAGCAGCATGGTCTCAAAGCCACAATACGCACGCCGCTCGCACGTTGAGGACCAATTTTGGCAAAAGTAGCCAAAACGCTATGCTTGCCTCCCAATCCAAGGGGACCTATGTTGGCTTCATTCACCTTTTCAGTGATTTTCTTCTCAAAGTCAGTTTGCTTGCTGAAATCACCATAAACCATAGATTCCATCATCAAACTGGTTGCTTCAAACTGCGAACGGCCAACGCCTACAGCAAGTACACACGGACTGCATCCCAGTTTGGAAACACCTTCTTTTGCGCGGTTGACTATTTCGTCAATCACCACATCCACACTATGCTTGTGGAACACCCGTTGGGTGATGCCACGAATGGCGGGGCCACCGCCGAGCATCAGCACGGTAAGGCGAAGCACATCTTCGTTAATAGGTTTGATCAATATCGGAGAAGGTGCCAATGCGCCACTGTCCTCGTTCAAGCCACCGCTTTGGTCAATACGGGCATAGTCGTCACCCATGATGGCCATGGGGCGACCGGGAAGTTGGCGCAAACCAAGTGCCACACCTTCTTTTATCTGTTCCAACAGTTCACCTGTCACAGAACGGTCTTTCCCCAACTCAAGGAAAAGATGCGGGATGCCAGTATCATCACATAGTGGACTACGACGTTCTTCAGCTACCAAGGCATTGTCAAGTATCTGACGCATCACCCAGCAGCTCTTTTCACTGCTTTCTATAGCTATGGCTTTACGGTAAGCGTCTTTTTGATCTTCACGGAAAGTGGAACCCGCCCTTACCAAGCAGTCCGCCACTTTTTCTTGTATGCTAATCATAAATGCTCCTTCCTTTGGCTGCGCCTATAATGGCTTGATACTTTACCACTTTCAAATGGTTCATCGCTTCCATACCTAGTTCAGAAAAGGCTACCACCTCGCGTTCTATGGTTTGGCTTTCCAGCAAGGCGGTCACAGGAGGTATCACAGCAAAGACAGCATTGTACTTTTTCAAAGCCTCAATCGTAGGTTTTGATATAGCACCTTTGCCAAGGTGCATTTTCACACCATGTCGCGATAGGGGTTCCAATGAGCTTTCAATCTCCACCTTGTTACTGGAGGTGGGGCCAACACCAGCAGGACTGACTGCCGTATGGAAGATTACTGACCCCTGAAGGTCTATTCCCATCTCGGCAAGCCTGCCTTCATCAGCCGCTTTGATTATCTTGGGAAGCACAGCATCACGGCCTGTATATATGTAGCCCGAAATGGTGACCACATCGCCAACCTTCAGTTGGCTGATGGCTTCCTCACTAAAAGGGGTTGTTAATTCAATTAATGGCATACTGTTCAATAATCTTAATTCCTTTCACGAATAAGTAAAATGCATTTGAATGTTTTTACACATAACTATTTTATACCATTTCTTTAATCTTAAGCCACCAAGACCGTTCCAAACCCATTATTTCAAATGTTCCATGATACGGGTTATGGTTTCCTTCAATTATTTCAACACTATTATTAGTCACGGCTAAATCCCAACCAATATATCTTACTTGTGGTATCATCTTAGCTGCTTTTGTAACAATATCTAATACTCTATCCCACATAGGTATTTTTAAACCAACCACTAGCTTATCACAATCTGGATGATAATAATACAAAGTACTATTCAAAACCTCATTGATACCAGGCCCTTCGATTACACCATATTTTATCGAAATGGGATAAGCAATACAACCGTTAGCTGTATCAGTTATTGCATCACCTGTACCTACGCGATATTTTGCCTTTAGAATATGTACTTCTCCTTTTTTATCCATCATTGTATAAATTCTAAAGGTACTTAATGCTGTAGTACCAAGATATATGTCATCGTGTGCTTTTAAACATTCTTCCAATAACATGTCATCTGTTACCAGTTGATTATACATTTTTATCAAACCTTCTTCCGAAACGCCACTTATCGAATGTTTAGCAATTCCTTTACCACATTTACCCCCAACTGGTTTAGCTATAAACACAGGGGCCTTGTTAACAAAATTTCTGAAATCATCAAAGGATGATTTTGGAGCATACAGCCAAGCTCTTTTTACTAAATCTTTAAATAACTCCAATGCTTCGGCCTTGTTCTCCAAATAGTGAATGTATTCGGGGTTATTCACTTCTTTTTCCAACCATCTGGCTCTTTTAAAAGTAAAAAACCTTTTCTTCTCATATTTAGACAATGTATATCCATTGCCAATTTCAAAATAATCCTGAGGTTTAAACTCATAGCACATATTACTGATTAAATAATCAGAGAACACCCTCAACCATTCGCTTTTTCCAAGGCCAATTTCTTGTGAATAAGATTTACATTTTTTTATGGTTTGTGATAAACGTCCAAACATAATAATATTTTTTTAGTGAAACTATTTTTTTATTTGTAAAATCCAGCATTCATATACTTCACAAATTTTTCACGAAAACCGATGTGATCAGCATACTGACTGACAAACTGCCCCCAATTACCCTCAATCAAGACCCATCCATCGTTCGTAAGTGCGAAATCCCATCCGATGTACAAATGATGTGGCATACACTCTTTATGAACCCTCTCTGTTGTTTCCAAAAGGTCCTTCCATCTTGGAATTCGATAGCCTTTAAAAACCAAACCTGAATCTGGGTGTGTTTGATAAAATTTACCAGCCTCATCAATGCCATCTGTATAAACAATACCTGTTTCAGCATCAACGTTGGCAAAAATTCCACCACCACCCGCATTGTCAACACAAGCCCCAGCTCTGCCTGTACGGAAGAATGGGACACCAACAAAGAATCCCTCTTTATTAAGGAATGTTGGAATACGAACAGTATTCACTGATGAAGGATTCCATTGCTTTGTTTCTTCACACTGGACAATCACTTCCTCTATCATCCAATCAATGTCGGCTTCTTTCAAAGACACAAACTCTCTTTTTGCATCACTTTCACTTGTTATAGTGACTTTATATGCCCCACGCCCTCTCGACTGATTATCAGGCTTGATGAACAAATCTTTTGATTTGATTGCAAATTCAACAAAGTCAGCCTCTTTTGTATCTTTCGTTATTTTAGATGCACCGCGCTTGAAAAACGGTTTTGTCAAGCAATAGAAACTGTATTTGTCGCGCAACTCTTTTGAAAAGATATCCAAACCCATCTTTTTTTTCAGGGTCATATCTTTTTCATAATCAGTAACAAACTTCCTTCGCTCTTTGTCATCTAAGTTTCTGAATCCAAACAAAAAATACTCTTCAGGCGATGAACCATATTTCAGCCAACACTTCCTAATATCTTTTCTAATGGCATTCCAATCGCTTTTATCGTCTTTTAAAAATGCTTTCATCTCTCTTTCAATACGATCTTTGAAAAGAGTCTGCCCGCCACCTGCAACGTCATTGTACGATTTTGTATACAGCCTTATCAACCGTTTTAGTTTGTCAGGTAGGTGATGATAAAGTGAAAACAATATTTTCTTCATAAGGGTATAGTTTAGTAATTATTCTTCATTTTCTGCATGGAACAATGCCAGATAACTCTGCTTGTTCTCAATCACACCGTAAGCAGCAGCCCTTGCCACAAGACGTTCAGCCCACAACCGATGTGGACCAATTTCATTCATTTTATTGGATGCTCCACTTTTGATGACACCACCCGATGTGTTCAGAACCTGCAAAGCATCTTCGTATTCTTCCTTGGTGACAGCCAAGAATCCATTCACATAGTTGATATGGCTTGGGTGAATGACAGTCTTGCCAATAAAACCATTGGCCTTGTCAAGCACCAATTCACGCATCAGGCCATCCACCTCGGCACTAACCAAGGGTTCTCGTCGCATCAAGGATTCTTGAAGGTTGATATGAGGTAGTTCTTGAAAACGCATACTCTTTTTCACCTTGAAATACTCCCACACTGGGCCTGACACCACATAGTCGCCACGACGAGTGAAAATGTTTAATATGTCAAGCAAAATGTCGCTCACCGTCATAATGTCGTAGATGGTGTATTCCACATCACGGCGTGCACCAAAGCAGGACGAGAAATCGGTGGCTCCCACACGAACATTCAATACGAGCGGTTTATAACGGTCAAGAATACGTTTGATGCCAAGCAACTGATCCATTCTTGTTTCCTTAAACGCCACAGTACTGTCTTCGATAATAGGCAAGCCATAAATAATCTCACCGAATCGGTCGTTCAGTTCCTGCAAATAGGAGAAGTAGCCTTCCCCATTGTCTGAATTGAATTTCGGAAAATTGAATCCGGTCAAGACTTTCAAATACCTGGGTTTCAGTTGTTCGGCAAAATGCTTGAACTGTTCAAGGTTGCGAACCCTGAAAATTAGCAAAGGAATATCAGCGTAGGTAATCTCACCATCTTCCAATTTTTGTGATAGAACATCCAACGTGTGAAGACTGTTTTCTTCAGCTCTCGGCACGTCCTCTATCTTGCAGGCATCTTCAAAGCACATTACCATAGATGTGAGTCCAGGATATTTGTGCGTGAGAATGGCATCGATGAAATCTTTATGCCCTGGCATATACATGCTGGCACCCAAGCAGAACTGCAAGACACTCCTATCGGTGTATTTGTTAAATTCTTCAGGTTCCTTTACGAACTTGAAGTTTGGGTTATACAAATGATGTCTCATATTATTCTCAATCGAAAAGTTATCATTCTATTACTTTCAAGCGGGAAGTTGCTCCGACCTCTTCGGCCACGGCATTCACATCCTCAAATTGCTTGGTACTGATTTGAACAGTATCCAGTGCTTTTTTCATTTTAATATATTCTATCTCGCCCGGCATAAATACCTTGCCTTCCTCTCCGCAAGCCTTGACAGCATCGTAGAAATGTGCAATTCTTTCTTTCTTCTCATCGGTTGTCATAAACTTATCCAAGTCTATCACCACAAACAAATGACCATTGCCGGAATCCTCTTCCATCTTGCTGAGGTT
This sequence comes from uncultured Bacteroidales bacterium, assembly GCA_947303335.1. Lineage (GTDB taxonomy): Bacteria > Bacteroidota > Bacteroidia > Bacteroidales > F082 > Limimorpha. Next base: position 25,223 of record CAMYYB010000013.1, read on the forward strand.
CTTCACCTCGCCCGCATAATGTGAGCCTGTAAGCATACCAGCAAAGATGTCAACAAACATACTCAATCCATAGCCTTTGTAACCTCCAATAGGAAGAAGAGAGCCTTTAAGAGCCACATTCGGGTCATCCGTGGGCTGACCATCAGGACCGATAGCCCAATCCAATGGAATCTTTTCACCATTCTTGGCAGCAAGGCGTATCTTGCCGCGAGCCGCAATAGTTGTGGCCATATCCAGGAGTATGGGGTCGTGAGTTTCATCACCAGGGTATGCATAACACAAAGGATTGGTTCCGAAGATAGTCTTATTACCGCCTGTAGGTGCAATGGCTGGTGCAGCATTGGCATAAACCATAGCAGCGCAACCTTCATGGGCTGCCATATCACCAAAATAACCGGCAGTACCGAAGTTGTTGCTATTGCGAACACCGACAACTGCAATGCCGTATTTCTTTGCCTTTTCGATAGCCATCTTGGTGGCTTTGAATGCTACCACCTGGCCGAACCCATTCTTGGCATCCAGAAGTGCGTATGCGGCATTGTCTGCCAACACCTCTATTTCATTCTTAGGATTGTAGTGACCAGCTGCAATCTTATGTACATATAGTGGCAAACGCCCCACACCGTGGGTGGCAACACCACGACGGTTGGCGAAGAGAATGGTGTCTAAAATAATCTTTGCATCATCACTACTGACACCTACTTTGCTTAATGTTTCCAGGACAACTTCACCGAGATTGTCAACTGAAATATTTACTTGATTAGCCATATTTATAATACCTTTAATAATTCATTATATTTTGTCTCCAAGTTCCAAATCATATCATGGAGATACTGAGTTTTTTCCTTTTCAACTCTGGCAAAACTCATCATGTCATAATACTTACTTTCCAATTCGGCATCCGACATAGGGTGTTCCGGTTCACCCAATGGGTTATCAACCTCAACTGTATAGGACTGTCCATTCAACATATTTACAGTTACCCTTGCACCACGTTTTCCTGGGGTGAGTGAAGTCATCACCTCGTCCTCCTCCACTCTGACTTTTTTAGTTAATGAGATAATATCTGTATCAGATACCACTTGATCTGCGAATACATCCATACCACATTCTGCTTTGACAAGCGATGCCGCCACGCAATATGGGATGCTCATCTTGGCCGAACTCGCCCCAGGAATCTCTGTATGGTTGTGGCCGTCAATAGCCAAACGATATGTTTCAACGACCACTTCCTTAATATCCTTAGTTACTATTCCATACTCCTCTTTCAAAACCAAAGCACACTCGACTGGGGCATGACAATGGCGGCAAGATGCGTAAGGCTTGAAATAGATATTCAATATTTCAGAGCCATTGCTGAATGAGGCAAGTGATTCCACATTGTTCCCATTGGAATAGGTTTTAAAGAAACCACGCTTGCCATCTATAGGGTCAGCTTGGGAACTGAAACCGCAACGGGCTATATAGGCTGACATAACACCCGATTCAATGGCACCAGCCACATTGTACGGCTTAAGCTCAGAAGGAGAATCCAAAGCCGACAACAAACCTGCCGCACGGGTTACAGCAGCACCGATAGCCGATTCAAACTGTTTGTCAGTAAAATCCAAGGCTGCTCCCACTGCGCATGCAACACCTATGGTACCACAAGTTCCAGTGCCATGATAACCCCTCTTTTTATGTTCAGGTTGTATTCTTCGTGCTAATTGAACTGTTGTTTGATAACCGACAAGTATTCCTTTTACAAAATGCTCAAAGGCCAATCCTTCCTGTTGAGCCACAGCCCACAATGCAGAAAATAAGGGTGCTTCCAAATGCAACATACCGAAACGATGCCCATCATCAAGCTCCAACACATGAGCGGCGTATCCATTAAGGAAAGAAGCAGTATGTATATCTAGTTTTCTCTCGGTCAAGAAAGATGAGCAAAGGCCATCTGGTGCAATCTTTATGATAGGTTGCATCTTTTCTTTAAGCAGCGAAGCACCAGCAAATGAAACACCTGCCCAGTCAAGCATACAGCGTTTCAATTGGTGAAGTTCCTCGTTGCTGACAGGCCTCTCGCAAAGTTGCCTAATTCTGGCTATCAAATAATCTGTCTGAGTCATTATTACTTTTTTCGATTAATCAAAAAACTTACAGGTGCGATGGCAAAGTCTGACATTTTAGTTTTGTTGAAGAAGAATATTGCAGCTGATACTACTGTTGCGTATAACACAGCGAACAGTGTTGACCAAGGAAGACCCAAGAACTCCACTCCCATCAAGCAAATACCATGGAACATATAGTACTTCAAACTATCCTTACCAATAATACCAAGGGTTTTGTTATCAAAAGAGAATACTCGGATGAAAGCGATGGAAATAACCGTGGAGGTTATATAAGTCAATAACCTTGCTCCAGCATATATCCACCTGTTATCCAATGGGTATGGCAAAGTGCCAGAAAATGTTCCTCTAACATTAATTGTATTTACAGCAAAGAATAAACTGAGCACAAGTGTGAGAACCAGAACGCCCACAGCCAATTTGAAATTGACTTTTTTAATTATTATATCAACAATTTGTTTCTTCTGAACCAAAACACCCAAGAAAAAATATGGTGCAAAAACGATGAACCGGCTTAGAGCATATTCACGGCCAATCCATGGCACAAAACCCGCAGCAACGGACAAGCAAACCAAAATCAACACCAAATACCACGTAATTTTAATTCCAATCTTTTCCAACCCTGCATACAATAATCTCCAAAAAATCAGAGCTACCAAATACCAAAGCATTGGTGCCGGCATGATGAGTAACCATAGTGGCGAATAATGATACGCTATTCCTTTAATCAACTGATATAGAATATATGTTTCTAATAGGCGTACCCCCCCCCCCCCCACCGTACAACTCGCTGATTATTAGTAAAATAACCAGACACGAGCACAAACAATGGCATATGGAAGGAATAGATAAAGTTGGCCAACGATTCGCTTACCACACCATGAGAAGCATCATGAGTAAAGAAATGGCCGAACACTACCGTAAGAATCAACACACCTTTCAGCGTATCAAACCTTGCATCTCTGACTTTGCCCATTGATAAATATTCAAAAGTTTAACGAATACGATTAGAGTCGAAATAGCGATACACCATGTCCTTGCCTTCCGTATCCTTGATACGAATCGTACTCTGAATCCAAGAGATTAAGTTATAGTATTCCTCAATCGAATTGGTCATCATCTTCACACGGCAGAAATGCTGCATCAGTGTCCCTATGATTTCAGGGCCTATGTGGTCACCTTCTTGGTAATACTGAACCAGACTGGTTACTTTGGGGTTGGTGCGTACTTCTTCAACGCCCTCAATATGACCTACCGTGCCAACTTGAAGTGGGATAGTCAAACTACCCACAAAATTGCCATGCATGTATGGGTCAATCTTGGCTACATCATCCTCAGTAGCCATTGGCCCACCCAAAGCATAACGAATCATCATTTGAACATCATTGTAACCACACGATGCTTCAAGCATGGAATATATCAAGCCACCGCTGAGACGAAGACCCATCTCATGAAAATAAATCCTACCATCCTCTTGGTCAACGAGAGCTTGCATAAAGAACGTTCCATTTGCAAGGCCAATTGCCTTAAACATAGCAATGCAGCACGGATTAACATCTTTGATGAAAGCCTCAGTTTTCTTTGACGGGAATATGGCAGCAGCACTGATATGAGCCTTGCCGTCAAACTCGTCAACCGTATATCGGTCACAAATTGCCGACAAATAAATCTCACCGTTGTTGGCAATATAACGGCATCCAAAGCCATAATCGCTGGTGATACACTTCTCAACAATGAATCGGCCTGTCTCAGATTCAGATATGGCATACGGAATTGCTATACGAAGCTGCTCTTCATTGGCACAAATCGAAAGACCTTTTGAGCTGCAAGCATCCACAGGTTTCACTACAACAGGATACTTCACCTTAGCCAATTCATCAGGCAGCATTTCGGCAGAAACCTGATATTCAGGGATAACCGGGACGTTGTACCTACGGCACCAATCTTTGAAAGTGGCTTTGTTTTGGCAGATATCCCATTGCTCTTTGGTGGCATAGAATGGGAGTCCAGCCGCTTGGCAAACCTTCATCACCTGTTGGATATTAAACTCCGACGGGCCAGAGAACACACCATCAATATGCTTTTCCTTAATCAACTGAACCAAAGCATCCGTGTCGGTAGTACTGATAATAACACCCTCGTCAGATATTTTTTTTGAAACATTGGTCTCTTCAAGGTCGGCCACAATGGTATAAACACCCATACGCTTGGCTTGGGCGACAATATCCTTTGCTGACGTTCCACCAAGAACAAGAAGACGTTTCCCTTCTGTTTTGAATTCGTTTTCCTTCATTACTTTCTAATTACTTTGGAGAAACAATCGCTTCCGGATAATAAGTGTCAATAACTCTCTTGACGAGACTCACCTGTTTTGCACGCTGGCGGGCTTCCTTCTCGGTGGTGTCGTAGCTGTGGTTAGCGGCTACAGAGCCACCAGTCTTCAAGTAAACAGGTGCGGCCACACGAATGAAGTCTGGCACCTCGTAGTGACGGATGAAACCACCGCTGGATTTCGGATTTTCGGTATGCAGGTCAATCGGCACATTGATGGCGGCACGCATGGCGGCCAGCATCTGCACCTGGATGTCGCGAATCGGATTAATGCTGTCGGCACCGATGGTTTCCAACAGATGCGCTGAGCAAGGGTTGCCATGACCACTATGAGCAGAAACCTTGAAGTGGCAATCGGCAGGGATGTATCCACACTTGCGAGCTTCGTTCAATGCCCAAAGTAAGCCTTCGTCATAGACCAAGAAGCCACGAACACCTAATCGTGCACCGCGCCTGATTTCCTCGATACCACGGGCAATCTGTTCTTCGCCGCGCAGGCGGTAGCCCATACGCTGGCCTTCCTCGGTCTTCACGGAAGCCGAAGTGTCGGTAGTGGCGCGAGGACCACAAGCCAACACAAGCTGCACCTTCCACTGCTTGGCATATTCCACCATCTTGCCGATTTCATCGTCGGTCAAAAACATGATGCCCTTGGTTTGGGTAACACGGTGAATTTGGATACCGAATTCGTCCAACGCCTCAAGCAAGGCCTTCATCGGGGCGGGGCCTTGAATGCCAGGCACCTCAAAGCGGTACTGACCACCGTCTTCGAAACGTTTTTCTGATGTAGGGAGGTCGTAAAGGTCGCCTCCAGGCATACCGATGCTCTCCAAGAAAGCACGGGTTTCTTTCATTGTGTAATAATTCATATATTAAAAGTTTTATTGATTGTAATCAACAACAAACCACCTGCGCTCTCTGCAGCGGAAAACGCAAAGTACACGGTGTCGCATAACGATACCATACATACAGATTAACATTCTTAAAATGTCAGATAAAATATTGGCTTATACAGCCAATGGCAAGAGTGGTTATTCGTTATCGAACTTCAACCTTCTTCTCTTCTCGTTGTAGGTCAATTTATGATGAACGCTGTCATCGTTGATTTTTAGGGTTTGGACTGGTTCCTTTGTGGTCTCGTTAAACTCCTCGATATGAGCCGCTCTTCCAAAGTGCTTGCTGTCGATGTAGCACAGGTTGTTTGTGCCTTTTCGCTGGTACATCAAACGGCCATTATAACGATGCTCTGTCACCTCAAACTTGCTTGCATCAGCCAAGATAGATTCCTCGTCACGCGGAGGCACACTTGAACCCAAATTATATGTTTGCTGTCTCCACCCATTTTTTATCACCTCTCTGATGACAACAGATGCATCCGAACAGGATGCCACCTCCATGCTGCCATCCCCTTTCTTTTCAATCAAGGCTACTGGTTCGTCAACATTACTTCGATTCAAGTTCACTAACAGCGGGGACGTGTTCTCGTAGGATTCTGACATGCTTGACCAGCTTACATCCAAACCCTTATGGAGATAAACAGCCTCCGCTTGCGACAAAGGAGAAGTATCCCAGTTAACAGCATCACGCAAGGCAAGTTTGAGTTTGTGTTTCAAATCCTTGTTGCCAAGGTTTTGGATACAGAGGTCGTGGGACAATGGGTCAGTATAAAGCAGCCCACTATAATACTTGCGGATGCTCACAGCATTGGGGTCGCAACCATCGAGCACAGACAAGCACTCAAGCAACGAAACAACTGCTTTTTCAACAGATGCCATATCGCTGTTTTGACCATTAAACGACTTCTCGTTGATGTAAACATTGCAACAGTCCATACTCAAACGATAATGTCCAAATCTCTCTCCTCCTGGTCAAAGAAATATTCAGGCCAATCGCGGATATGGCCTTTCTCGTCGACTTCAATTCTTTCGGCAAAATGTTCATACTGCTCATCGAAGAACAGGATGTTGACATCATCCGGGATCAAGGTCTCCTGCGCAACCAGTACACGGAACGAGTTGACGATATGCTCGCTATGCGTCTCTACAAACAGTTGCACACCTTTGTATCGGACTATCCAAGACATGAACTTGCCCAACACCGACTGTGCCCTTGGATGAAGGTGTGCTTCGGGATTTTCCACAATAAGGATGTCACCCTCTGTGGCCGTAAGTCCGGCAACAAGGATGGGCAGAACATACGAGTAACCAAAGCCGACATTGGTAGGTTTGGAGGCCTTCCTCTTCAGCGATGTGGAGATGAGCAGCACATACACATTGGCCTCTTCCACATATTTTGCCTCCACCTCGGTGAAGTCGAACATACGTGTCAGCCAAAAATTCACCATTCCATTCAGTGACCTGTCTTGTATGTCGTCAACCTTCACCTCTGGGAAAATATCGGTTATTCCAGCCAGCATTTCCTCGTCGAAGGTGTCGTTTTTGTGCAGATGCAACAGGCTGGGAGCATATTCCCCTTTTGCATCCATCTGACCCTGTTCAGGGGCAGGCTCGTAGTTCAACTGCGGGCCTTTCCGCTCAGCGGCAATATACGAAATGCCCTTCAACAAACGGAGCAGTCCGGGATTTGCAGTCCCTGCCTCCTCGGTGACAAAATTCGTCAGGCGTGTACCGTCTACAACAGCCTTTCCGTTCACCGCCACCAAAGGTAGTTTCTGCGCCGTGTCGCTGTTGGCATCGAAAAGGAGTTCCAATCCACCCTCTTCGGTTGTATAGCCAAAAGCAATTGGCTTCTCGCGGCTGTTCTTGTCGTTGCGCACATCAACAGCGTTTCCCAACTCAACATATTGGCCGTTCAACACCAGTTTGTTGTTCCATTGGCTCTCCATCAGCGACTGCTTTGGCAGCAACAAGGAATGCAGCAGGGTGGACTTGCCGCGGCCATTGATACCGGTCAAGACATTAATGGGTTTCAGGCCGTCGAACATAGCTCGTTGACGGTATAGTTTGAAATTCTCTATTGCTAATCCTGTTATCATATTGCCAATATTTTGTCGAAAGCATTATGGGCCAACCTAAAACGGGTCTTCACCTGTGACGTGGATCCGGTTGACCATCGAACCGTGGCCAAATAGTTGTCATCAGCAATCAATTTGGCGAACGCCGCCCGCAATCCCTTCGCTTTTGCCTTGACAGTTGATGACAAACCGGCATTCTGGTAAAAACAATGGAAGACGGTTTCCATAACCGCTATGTTGATGCGACCTCGTGTATAATCGGTGGGGATGCGGAAATTCCCGTCGCCAAACACAGTAAGTGTCAGGGAAAACACCTCCAATGCTTTCTTCTCCAGTATTTGAGTTTCGTCATCGCTCATCTTGTTAATCTTGGTCATGGCTTTTTCCATGAATTTGTCCATCGAACCGTCATAATCCAACTCATAGTTAAGTACCACAAAAGCCAGGCAGCGCAATACGGCCTCGCGGTCTTTCATGCGCAACGACTGTATGCCATACCCGATGGACTTGCCAAAAGTATGGCTCTCGGCAATCGTCTTGAGCAGTCGCGTGCTTCGTCCCTGGAAAATGCAGTTCCTGATTTCCTGGCGCGACAACTGTGTACCTCCCGTGTTAATGCGGTTGAAGACATCATACACAATTGACATTGAAACCGAGGGTTCCATCACGTAGATAAACAGCTGCCTGTCCTCGATACGGGCCTTCAAGCCATCCCTTATCGTGTCTAACGTGTCAACAGTAGCATTATTCAGCACATTTTTGCCTTCGGGTTCCAGGCCCGTCAGCAGCAGCTTACCTGCCATGAAATCACGCAAGGTAGAAGTCCTTTGCAAGCCGTCCACTACGATATACTGCGTTTCGGAATTTTTCTTGAGATAGATTGGAGGCAACGGCAAACCCATCAGAATGGACTCTATGAACTTGCTCTTCTGCTCAGCCTTCCACACCTCATGTCGCTGAAAGTCGGGAGAGAGGATGATGTCTCCTTTGTTCAGTTTCCGCAGATATTCATAAATGGAGAATTTATCCTCCTTGATATTTACCGTTTCATCCAGAGAGGGATAATCGGCCACATCGTCTTCCTCTTCTTCCTCGTTGGAAGCCACATATCTGCCACTTTTCAGCTGAAGCAAATTCAGGGTTTCCAGCCACGATAGGAAAGTGCGCACCATATCCGGTTGACATTGTCCTGCCACTTTGCTTTCAATGTCCTCCGGAGTGCATCCATTGTCACCCACTGCGGCCAAAATCGAGGCAACCTCGCCACGTTCCAAGAGTTTCCGCTTGAATAACTTCGCACGGCGTGAGCCGGAAAGCTGCATGAACGGCCATCCGTCGCCTATATCGTATCTGCCATCCTTTTCCACCAAAATCCCCACATGCAAAAGCATCGACAAATAATCGTCCTCTGGGTCGGCTGCACCGACTGTCTGGAGATTTTTGTTGTCGAAAGTCTCAAACACGCGGTTCAGATTCGGTGCGTATATATTTGTCTTTTCCACAATTATAAATCTAAATCCAATCTTATTCGAACCGCAAAGATAGCACTTTTTTCGACATAGGCGGAAATTATTTAACCTTGACGATAACCTATAGATTCAACTTTCAATTCTAATCTTTATCGTTTTCATCGCTTCTTCACAAGCTTTCACAGCATCTTCAGCCGTTGCGCCTTGTGCAATCACAAAGCCGATTCGGTCGTTGCTGCAATGGATTGGGGTGGACTCCTCGCCAACTTCCTTGGTGAAGGTTATTTGCATTACACCTGGAACCTTTTTTGCCTTTTCAACACCTTCAATAGCCTTAATAGTACCAAATGGCACTTCAAAGTAGCGGATGGCAGAACCGCAATGGAGGGTAGGCTCTATGTCTGGTTGTTCTCCCATAGCCACCTTGATAGTGCTACCTACCATATTGATACCCGTGCTAAGCGGTACCAAATGCGTGGTGATGTTGTCGCCACCCATGCGGGCACCTAACTCAATCATAACAGGGCCACGCTTGGTTACTTTCATCTCCACATGGGCTGGGCCTTTGTCTATCCCTATTGACTTACAAGCCATTTCTGCCACCTCTCTTATTTGTTGCTGCGTATTGACTGGTAAACGTGAAGGTTGAGTATGACCCATCTCCACAAAATGTGGAGCGCCAGTGGTAATTTTGTCTGTGATTTGCAGTATGTTCACTTTCCCATCCACCACCATCACTTCCACACTCACTTCGGGACCATCCAAATACTCCTCCACAATCACCCCACCATGACGGCTGCAAGAATGGCTATACTCATAATTGGCTAATAGTTCCTCAAAACTGTTCACTTTGGCCACACCATGGCTTCCCGCATTGTCGGTTGGCTTCATAATGCAAGGGAAAGTAACCTTACCTTCCAAAGCCTTCAAATCTTCAAACGATTCCACATCAAAATACCAAGGCGAAGGTACACCAAAATCCTTGAAAGCCTTAATCATCACGCTCTTGTCGGTAGCCTTTACCGAAGTGGTATAGTTGATACTGTGCAGGTGAAGTTTATCGGAAGTCTTAGCCACCCCACGCATAGGCATATCAGTAGCCAAGGTCATAATGCCATCAGGCTGATAATCTTCAGCCGCAACCAACACGGCATCCTCGTCCATCGTGGAGGCATTATAATACTTGTCAGCATACGGTATGCCGATGGCCTGTGGATTGAAGTCCACGACAGCCACATGCAAACCCATTTCTTTGGCTTTGAGGATAGCAGGGAGTTGAAGCACCGAGGCTCCTACAATCATTATTCGTTTCATTTCTTGTAGCTTTGCTCTGTATTAATGTTTTTTCGGGCAATAACCGACCAAACAGTCTGGATAAGGATCTTGATATCCATCCACATTGTGACATTGTCAGCATAATAGGCATCCCACTTAAACTTCTCGTCCTGAGTGATGCTGTTTCTGAAATAAGCTTGAGCATAACCCGTCACGCCTGGTTTCACATTATAACTCTTTTGATGGTTTTCGTCCATCTCGCTGAGTTGTTTTCCCTCTTTCCAAAGCTTCGGTCTCGGCCCAACAAAGCTCATGTCACCCAACAGAATGTTTAAGAACTGAGGGAACTCATCCAGCGAAGTCTTACGCATAATCTTTCCAATAGGCGTAACACGAGGGTCATCGTCGCTATTATATGTGCTGCCGTCAGGGTTCTTCAGGTCTGGTGAATTGACGTACATCGAACGAAGCTTGAACATCTTATAAGGCTTATAGTTCTTGCCCGCACGTGTAGCATTATAAAAAACCGGACCTTTATCCGTCAGCCAGATGAATGGAGCCAGAATGATAATCTCAAGTAAAACAAACGGCAGCAGTATCAGACTACCGATGATGTCGAAAAGACGCTTAAAAAAAACATGGTACATATTTATTATTGAATTACATTATTAGCTAATCAATTATTACATGTCGTTTGGTCAGAACCATAATAATAACAAAACAAACCACTGCTTGCAAGAATGTAGACCAACAAAAGCCCCACAAACCCATGTGTAAAACAAAAGTAAATACTAAAACAAAAGCCAAATATAAGACTAGGCTAATTACAGAAAAAATTGTTTGAAAAGATGTTTTGGCAAATTGCAATAGTATAAGATTAGCTGTTCCATAAGTGGTTTTAATGACAATTGCACCAACAATCATAGGAATAAACTTAACAGCTTCATCATAAAACATCGGGTATAAAAACTTGCATAAAACAATACCTGCCAATGAAAAAACAAATACAAGCAAGGCCATAATTATTGGTATTAAAACTAATATTCTTCTGTATAATTTACGACTTATTACAATTTTGTCTTTATCAACTAGATAGCTTAACAAAACATTACGAACGGGACTACTAATAACCGAAATTACTTTACTAACAACACCTGCTGCATTATATATAGACACATTGTTTCCACCTAAAACTGGATAAATCAATAATTTATCACAATAAACAATAGCATTACCAATAACATTCGTAGCACTGAGTTCAAGATACTTTTTATTTATTTCAGGTGTTTTTCTACTACGCATTTTGCCTATTTGTAATAATTTATGAGCTTGAACAAACACATAAATACTACCTGCAAGATACCCGGAAATAAAAACAAGTTGCCAATAGTGGAAAAAGGTAAACAAACCCAAACCAACAAAGAAACCTAATACGATCAAAGCATTATCAATGGTGATTTTTTTAAAATCAATATTTAGTCTAAAAACTATGTAGTAGTAATCATGAAAAAACAAAAACAACAAAACAACAAGTGACAACAGAATATTAATAATATCAGTACTGTTTGAATAGGCAAAAATTATGAAACCAGTGATAATAACACCAATTATTGTAACAAATGCAAATATATGATTGAACTTTAAATTCAATTGATCATCGGTAATACATCTACTTTTTTCCAATAACCTTAAAGTCGCGAGAGGGGTTATCAGTACATTTGTGATATATCTAATAATACTTAGGATCGTTAAAAACAATCCGTTCTCTTCACCTGACAAATATCTTGCAATAACAGGCTGAACGACAAAATATAATGCGAAAGTTGGTAAAGCATACGCAACTAAACTGTACGAAACATCTTTGATGATTTTTTGATATCTCTTGAAAAAACTCATTTGACTTAATTATTAATTTTATCGTTAATACATGAAACCTTCTACTCTATCTACCAAACTCACAAATTTTTTTATTCTGTTTCCATTTCCATTTCTGTTTCTAAACTATCCATTTGCATTGAAAAACAACAATTTGATACAATCACAAATAGCAATAAAGGATTTCCTAATTGAGTATTGTTAAACATTAGTATTGTAAAAACAATGAAAAACAAAACACGTGTGAGCATTTTTGAGAACGAAAAAGATACCAACTTCGAAATACTAAACAAAAGAGGGATGGCAAACAAGCCTAATTCACACAAAAAACCTCCATACGCACTTCCAATCCTACCTCTAAATCCATTTGGCATCAAATAGTTTCCGAATGCGTCTTGGATTGCAGCAAAAATTGAATTGTATCTTGTATTTATACTGGCATCATCCTCAATACCCATTGCCCCTTCATTCATAAAACCACTTATTATAGTATTCATCCTGGTACCAGTTAGTACGGTATTCACCAAAAAAAGAAAGACAAAAGCCATGAAAATTGTAACAATTACAATCAACAATCCTTTCTTTGACCTAATGTTATCTATTAAAAAAAACAACCAATATGCTACTATAAAAATAATTCCGAGAGAACTTTGGGCAAATATTACACCCATAATCAAAATCATAGTTACATATAACCATTTTCTTTTTCCAAAACGGGAAGTCATCAATAAAAAATAAAAGCATGTGATTCCTAAATAAGAAGGTTCAGAAGCCAATCCGACCACCCCTCTACTCATGTCCTTCCAGCGAGCCATACCGACCAATGAAACAGCAAAACTTCTATCAACAAAAAATTGGATCAAGCTTACACTAAACCATATAATAATGCATAACTTAATAAATCGTTCAGGGAACCCTCCAACCGTATAAAAAGTAATAGAAATGGCCCAAGGGATAAAAAAGATTGCACAATAATTATAAAAACCTCTTAAAGAATTCAATGAAATACCACTAAATATCAATAATAGTATTGCCATAAATATAGTAAATAAAGAAACATAAAAATAGGTTTGAAACCTTCCTCGAATAAGCGGTTTTTGAATATTATACAAACAAATGATCACAGCCAATACGAGAGCATAGGGCTGCATGTCTGTTTCAAAAAATGGGTTTCCAAAAAGGAAGGGAAACATGCAAAACAACAGAAAAATATAATAAAAAAGATGACGAACTCTAAAACGGATCTCTGTAGAATTCATAATGTTTTGTTTCGTATTAAAAACAATGTTAGAGATTGTTTTGGCTCATTGTTTGTCGTAAACCTCAAACCTGCTATTCTTGCTAATGAACTCTGGCACGGTTTTCTTCATCAATTTCACCATGTCAGGGATTTCCACTTTGCGAGACAGGTCTTCCAATTCGTTGATGATGGAAGCCACCTCATTGTATTCATATTTCCTCACCTTAGCGATACGGATACGCTCGTGCGGTGTGGGAAGCGTGTTTTCAGTATTCGACAGGACCTCCTCATAGAGCTTTTCACCCGGGCGAAGTCCCGTGTATTTGATTTCAATGTCTTTGCCCACCTCATATCCGGCAAGCTGAATCATGCGACGTGCCAAGGTGTCAATCTTCACGCTTTCGCCCATATCGAACACAAAAATCTGAGTTCCTGTGCTCATCGTGGCAGCCTCCATCACTAAACGGCAAGCTTCGGGGATGGTCATGAAGAAACGTGTAATGTCAGGATGGGTCACCGTAATAGGACCACCATTCTCTATCTGTTCCCTGAAACGCGGGATGACACTGCCATTACTGCCTAAGACATTACCGAAACGCGTGGTGACGAACTTCGTCTTCCCTGGGTGCTTGCCTTGCTCTACAGCCAGACCCAGTGACTGCACATAGATTTCGGCCAGTCGCTTTGAGCAACCCATGATATTGGTGGGGTTCACCGCCTTGTCGGTGCTGATCATCACCATCTTCTCCACATCATACTCGATGCACTTGTCGGCCACGTTGCGCGAGCCATACACATTCACCAACACGGCTTCGCAGGGATTCTCTTCCATCAAAGGCACATGCTTGTAGGCAGCCGCATGGAACACCACCTGGGGATGATAATGCCTGAAGGCAAAGTCGAGACGCGCCTGCTGCCTTACGTCGCCAATCACGGGGACGAAATCCAACTCGGGGAATCGGCCTTCAAGCTCAAGACGAATGTTGTGCATGGGCGTCTCTGCATTGTCGAACAATATCAGCCGTTTCACCCCAAATGTGGCAAGCTGTCGGCAAAGCTCGCTGCCGATACTGCCCGCCGCTCCCGTGACCAATACAATCTTGCCCTTGAAGTTGTCGATGATTGCATCCATCGACAATTCTATTTCGGGTCGTCCAAGCAGGTCTTCTATCTTGATGGCCCTTACCCGGCTATTTGATAAACGTCCTTCTTCCACTTCGTTGATGGTCGGAGCGATGAGAAGTTTGATATTGTTGTGGTTGCAATAGTCAATGAGTGTGTTTTCATGCTGGGCCTCTTTCTCGTTGGCGAAAAGGAGTGCCGAGATGGATAGACGATCGAAAATGTTTTGCAGTTCTTTATTGTTTTCGTAGTTGAAAATGGGATAATCCGACAGCTTGAGCTTTTTCGTGGTGCTTTCGGGGGAGACGAACCCGACGACCCGGTAATGGGGTGAGTTTTGCAATCGGGTGATGGCCGCCACCGACTTGTCGGAAGTGCCAAAGACAAGCACGCGTTGTCGGTTTTTAATGTCGTTCAGGTTGCTCTTGTAGCGATTGTAGACTCCTACCATCAACACACGAACCAACAAAACCAAGAACAAGGAAAGAAGGAAATCGCAGCAAAGCGCGACGAAAACACTGGAGTTGAACAGACAAGTTATCGCAACGATGATGCCTAACAGCACTACTTTTGTCAGGAACGTCAAGGCATAGCGCAGCAGGTCGTGGAAGGAAGAATAGCGTACCACCAGCTTGTATTCCTTGAAGGCAAGCATGGCCATGATGCTGGCGACAACTGAGCCGCCTATCCACCACCAGATAAAGTTGCCTGCATAATAATCGGAACTGGTGAAGAAACTCAGCACAAGTAAAACAATTATCGATGCCCCAACAGAAAGGCACAAGTCCAAGCCGAAGAAGGCTTTGGAACTGAAATATTTGTTTTGAAATTTAGAAAAAAGACTCATGATGGATCGAAAATTTTGGATGCCTTGTCGGAAGAGTCAGTCATTTTGATGATGCGTTTCTCCACAGCAGCGAAGTCAAAACGGTAGTCCGGCATACGGCAGAGACCCCAAGTGTGCTTTCCTTAACTGTGCTTGTTTGTAACATTTCGTCTCGGTCTTTTCAATATTCAAGGCGCGGCACATGAATTCAAGGTCGCGCGGACTGAGGTCCACCACTTCGTCGCGGGCAATCTTGCGGAAACCACGGATGCCGCCATAGAGGTCGAAGGCCGCATACCAGTCGAAGAGCCGTCCCATCGTGATGACCCTTTCGGCCACCACACGACGGTATCGCTGCCAGTCGAAGTTCTCCAGAGAGTACTCCCACAGCAGCCCTCGGTTCACCTGGTGCTTGCCCTTCTCTTCCTTATATCCTGTAAATACTCTCATACGACTCTATTTATATGATTCTGCAAAAATACGTCTTTTTCTTCACTCGTCATGGTTTTTGACTCAGATTGACTGATTTTACATCTTTTCATCAAGTCGTACAGTGCCTTGCCTAGGCCTTCCTCAGCCAAATCTCCAAAAACTTGTCGTAAACTTGGTAAACACCTTTTTCTTGGGTAATTAAATCCTTGTCCAGCAAAGCATTTACCGCCGATTTCACGGCGCTTGGCGAGACCAGCCCGTTTTGCTTGGCAAACTTTCCAGAAGTAATCTGTCTCACATTGCCTTCATCAGCAATGGCTTTCAACACAAGGCTTTGCTTCTCGGGCAATTGATACATCAAATCCTCGTAGGTGGAACGAGTGAAGTCGACAATATAATCAATGGCGGGCTGCAATTCCTCGGCCCCACAATGCTCGCCCTCGCCTGCGCGCATGAATAATACATTCATCACTTTCTGAAGATAAAACGTCACACCTTCAAATTGCGAATACAACTTTTCGACCACTTCCTTGTCAATCGTTTTCCCGGCTTTCTCAAAATGCGTCCTGCAAAACTCCCAATACTTTTCCATTTCAATCAGATTCAGGTTCATGACGGTGACACTTTGGTAGAAGGGGCGGTTGGGCGAGACAAACATGCTGCCCATCAAATGGCGCTGAGAGCCCATGAAAACGAAATTGGTGTTGCTGCAATACTGAACGTATGTGCGCAATGCCGCCTCAACGTTGGTGTCGCGGTATTTCAGTATCTGCTGGAACTCGTCGATGGCCACCAGACAAGGCTTGTCAGCTTGTTGCAGATAGCTGAAAATCTCGTCCAAAGTGTTGTTGGGGTTGGCGATGTCACCTACCGATACATTCCATGAGGGCTGTCCCATGGCATCGTAAGTGATTCCTGCCTTGAGTGAACGGACAAAGCCGAGAAACAGTTCCCAATGTCTTTTCCCTTTGGGCTTTAAGGCTTCAAGTATGGTGCGGCCCATCTTGTTGACCATCTCTGACACTGATTTGGTGGAATAAATGTCAATGATGAAGGTGTAATAGCGTTCCTTAATTTCCTCTTGGGAGAAACAATGCCGGACCAAGTCGGTTTTTCCATAGCGGCGCGGTGAAATCAATGCGAGATTGTTGCCGTTGCGGAGCCAATCGGTGATGTCTTTCGTCTCTTGAACACGGTCGCAGAAATATTCTGCACCCGCATAACCGCTTGTAACAAATGGATTAATCAAAGTCATTTCCAATTATTTTGCCGCAAAGATACATATTTTGTCATAAAACGATAATCATAAAATGACAAAAATCATCCGACACAGTCATTTCTCAAAAAATCTTCATGAAATCTCCGCTATGATTATACAGTGGTTAATATCGCCCATTATGTTAAATCAGCCAAAATTGCCACTGTGTGTCTCTCAGGTTTATGGAGTTTTTTTCAATAAAAATGAAAAAAAAAGGTATTTTATAAATACATTTGATTTTTTTTCTATCTTTGCAACCAAGTATAGGTAGGTCAGACTAGTTATAGTTTTGATGTATCTATTTGATAAACAGCCCCTTGTCGTTGCCATTGGTGACTGACGGGGCGGAGCCGTAAAAAGACGGATGTGGATATTTTGTCCAAATTTCACTAAAAAAATGTGAGTTGGAAAGAAAAAGGAGTCGGCGCTCCGCTTAACATAATGGGCGTTCTGCGCCGACATCCTTCGCTGCTTCATCTGCGTGCTTCACAGGGAGGTGCAAAGCATATTCAATGAAGCGTTCTCAGGCTGAAACCAAGGCTGCTCTATTAAGCTGCTACTTTCCCTGCAAATCGCGGTACTCGTTTGCAGCGTCGAAGCAGGGGCAGGCCTTCATGGGGTTGAACACATTGTGTCCCATGATTAAAGCCTTGGGGAACTGAGCATGAAGCTCTTCGAGCAATGAGCGCAGCGCATGCTTCTGGGCGTCGGTGCGGGTGTCGGCGGGGCGACCTTCGATGTCCAAGCCCCCCTCGTAGCAGATGCCGATGGAGTGGCGGTTACGGTTCTGGCAATGGGCACCGATCATCTCTACGGGGCGACCGGTCTCAATGGTGCCGTCGCGGCGAACCACGTAGTGGTAGCCGCAGCCGTTCTTCCAGCCTCGGGCACGGTGTGAGCGGTCGATGTCCCCGACCGAGCTCTGCTGCCAGGGGCGCACTGCTGAGCAGTGGATGATGATTAGTGTGATGACTCGCATTGGTTTAAGTTTTTTTGGTTTACGTTGATAATAAGGTTGAGAGTTGAGAGTTGAGAGTTGAGAGTTGAGAGTTGAGAGTTTAGAGTTTAGTGACAGTTGAAAGAGTTTAAAGTTAAATAGTATGGAAGTATTTGGTTATAGAAAGTTGGTTGCTTATCAGAAAGCTAAGGAAATTGTGAGGAGAACTTATAAGCTCCTCAAGAAATTTCCAACTGAGGAACGTTATGCCATGTGCGACCAGCTCAGAAGGGCTTCCGTGTCGATTACTTCTAATATAGCAGAAGGTGTAAACCGTTTCTCGGTTAAGGATAAAGCTCATTTCGTTGAGGTGGCCTATGGCTCGTTGATGGAGGTGTCCTCTCAATTCGAGATAGCAGAGGACCTTGGTTATGTTACTTCAGAAGAGCGTCTAAGCATGGATCAACTCATTGAAGAAGATGCTCGCTTGTTGTCTGGCTTGCTGAACTCATACAAATCATCCGAAGCAAAACAGTAACCACCATACTATCCACTTTATACTAACCACTGACCCTAAACTCTAAACACTTCACTCTAAACTAGCGAAGCAGCGTTAACCCGCGAACGGATCTCCGCCGCCACTGCCCTGGGTGAAGGTACGGGTGGTGATGCTCGAAGCGACTCCATCCTTCACCGCGATAGCCTTCACGGTCGTGGTGTCTGTCAGGGTGATAGCCTCAGTGTAGGCGGTGCTTGCCGAGGTGGGCACGGTGCCGTCAAGGGTGTAGTAGATGGAAGCTCCGTCAGGGCCGCTCATCGTCACCGAGGTCGATTCCTCAAACGGAGTGTTGCCGCTGATGACAGGGGCAGCCACCGTCGGGGTCACAGGCTCGCTGCCCGAACCGCTTCCGGTTCCTGAGCCAGAAGGATCTGAACCACCCGAAGTGCCACCTTGTTGGCCGTTTCCGCCCGTCTCCTCAAGGTCATCGGATGCCTTTACGCGCTTCAGCTTGGCTCTCTGCATAAAGCTGATGCTCCAGGCCTTGGGCAGGTCCACCACCATGCTCACGGTGCAGTCGCTGATGGTGAGGTCGCTGAGGGTCAACGCCCGGTTCACGTCGATGAGTGCCGCCTTCTCCGGGTCAGTCTCAGCCTCCTTCCTTGCCTCGAGCTTCTTCTTCAGCTCACTTTGGGTGATGCTACCCGTGACCTTGGGACGGAAGGTAAGTCCTTCGGGCGAGCACACCACCTTGGTGTTCAGACCCAAGATGAGCGGCAGCTTGTTCTCCAGCTGCTTCATCACTGCGGCCACGTCGGCTGCCGTCACGGTGCTTCCGTCGGCCAGGTGCTGGCACCATTCGTTGAAATCCAGCGTCTGCATGTTCACGACGCGTGCCTGCACGATTTCCTCGTTGAGAATCGAGTTCAACTGTTTGATAAATTGTACGGTTAACATTTTGTTGCCCCTCGTCAGTAGGGGACTCGATATTTCCGATGGACACAACAGCGTGTCTCATGGCTGACGGTGCAATACTACAACAGGCCAATGGCCATTGACAACTGTTGGACAACAGCATGACAAACCTATTGACATTCCCATACGGGATGGACACTCCCGATAGACAACAGAACCTCGTCCATGACAAAGAAACGAGCCTCAAGCTACAGGCATCTGGACAAGAGCAATGTCTTGTCGTTGCTGAAAGCCATTGAGCAGATGTACAACCTCTGCCAGGATGTGCTGAACACCTATACCCAGACGTCACTGATGCTCTCGCTGGCCATCGAGTCGCAGATGCTGGTGCTGAAACTCAGAGTGATGCGCGAACGCTGGCACTACCACCTGCCTTTCAAGGAAGCCTGCAAGGTGAACTTCGGTGACTGGAGCCGCAAGGCGAAGGACATGGCCTCCAGCTTTGCCGATGCCGAACAAGAGGATATGGAACCCATCAGCGAATACTGCCCATCGAAGCATTTCCTGCTTGACCTCTATTGCCTGCTACCCGAGGTCACGACGGCAGAAGGATACACTCCTTATTATAAAGAGACCGTGATGAACCGCTTCATCATCAACCAGGAGCAGATCCGAAAACAGATTACCGAGCGTTGGACTTCATACTACAAACAACGCTTTTCCGACCATGTAGCTTCAGAAATCGAGTCATCGCGCAGCATCAGCCTACAGCCACTGAGCAAAGGTCACGAAACCATCCGAAAGGCTTGCCACGACATCCTGACGGAATTGTCGGACGAGTTGTCGGCACTGAATGACCTGCGTGAGCCTGAGATACAGCGCGACCAGTTTGCCCGTCTGGCCGACCGGGTGTTTGCCGAGAGCGACTACGACGGGCGTAAAGCCCGGATGTCGGCTAAGCAGGATGTCAACGCATGGAAGAACAAGACACCCAAGCACCTGAAAGAGAAGAGCCGCGAAGGAGAGATTGAGACCTCCATCAACATCATCAACAACGATTTGAAACACGGGAGCAAGCTCGCCGACTATATAGGCGAGGAGCTTGACATCAAGGACAACTCGGCCGGCGTGGGGCAGTTTCTCCACCATGTAAGGGCCGACATCCCTGTGGACGAGTTGAACGACCTGATAGAGCAGCTCTACCGCATACGGCTCTTTCGCGAGGACAAGGAACAGGAGGAGGCGCGAAATGCGACCCAACCTGACGTAGCCCCCGCACCCACCCACTCGCAACCTGAGCCGCCAACGTCCGGTCAGCAGCCCCAACGCCCCGTGCTGCCTTATTTCTTCAAGACAGACTTTGCTGAAAATCCCGTAGCCGTGTCAGCATTCTACGACCTGCTGCACCACATCGGACCTTATATAAGCAGCAGGGAGAGTGACAACCCATATAGGCAGTGGAAATGGAGCCATCTCCGAGTGGCCTGGGGCAAGGCCGGCCTCATCAACAAGGACACACCCAAGCAGCACTTCGCCGAGTTTATCCACGATGTGTTCCCCAACGTGACAGTCAGCAGCGTCATCCGCAGCCTCCAGCGCTATCACGAAACGGACATCGGTTTCGACCGCATCGCCAACGACATTGTGAAGGCGTTTGAAGAGGAGGCCTAAAAACGGGCACTCGAGTGAAATCATCGATTCACTCGAGTGATTCGGTGAATTCACTCGAGTGAAGCGAAAAAATGACTCGTGAAAAGACATGAATTATTGGCGACGCTGGACTATCCTCCAGTTGTTATACGAAAAGAGATAAAAACATAAAAGAGATAAAAAAACATATATGTTGTCATCGAAGAGCCTGAAATGGGACTTCACCCCGAGGCCATTATCAGTGTTTTGCTGCAGATTGTTGAACTCATCCAGAAAACCATCAACTCTTTCTATTTCAAGCGCAATTCTGACGGAAAAGTGGTTTCACAGGATATCTCCTCGCTTGATGCCGCCGCTTCCGATCCTTCCATATCAGAATGGGGAGGCATATCGGGGTTCTCCAGCCGGGTCACGGATGTCATTTCAAGGTATTTAGCCGAATGAACAACGCCGGGAAACATAGAAAAGCACAGAAATCCATCAAGACCCCATTGGGTGTTCACTAACAAATTCAACATTTTGAAGACATCTCATCAGTATAGGCAGTTGGTTCAAGTCGGACTTGTACTTACTCGGGAATTAAACCTTTGATGTAGTTTATTACCTATACACCGCATTCTTTCTTGGATTATCCTAGTACCAAGGCATTCATTTTTTTAAGTATTGAAATGACTAACATGGGTTCGCTTTGCATAAAGAATCGTTTATTATGACTGAAGCCAATGGTTTAAGGCAGAAAGCCATAAAGTTCTTCATTCCGCACTCAATGCGGAATCTCTATTAAGCTACTAAGCCCTCGCAACACCCTCGCAGCACCCCCACACCTAAGCTTCACCCAAGTCCCAACCCCCACTTCGGACTTGGGTACGACTTGGGTAGAGCTTGGGTAGGACTTGGGTAGGACTTGGGTAGGACTTGGGTAGGACTGACTCAAGAGAATAATCCATCATACGAAATATACAAAACTCACCATAAATGAACCTCCTCACAAAGTTTCAAAACAAATATTTTAGTTCCAAGGCCTTCTTTGGATTGGACTTATGCCTTTCTGTCGGGGCATCGGTTATTGTTTTGCTTGTACTGAGTTTCTTCACCAGTTCCGATTGTTATGCAGGCAACTTTGTCGGGTGGTGGATAGGCGGCTCAGTTGCCGCCAGCATCATGGCCATGCTTGCCTTCAAGGAATACAAGCTCGTAGTTCGCTATTCCTCCTTCCACGACCTGATGCGCTATGCCTTGACGTTCCTAACAAAAGTAGTATTGTTAGGCATCATCGTTGCAATAACTTGTCTGTTCAACTCCAGCGTTTTAGTTGCGCTCTGCTGTGATTTCCTGCTTTCCTTGTTTTTGGTTTTGTTGGTTCGTGTGTTGATGGTGGGAGTCTACAATCGCTACAAGAGCAACCTGAACGACATTAAAAACCGACAACGCGTGCTTGTCTTTGGCACTTCCGACAAGTCGGTGGCGGCCATCACCCGATTGCAAAACTCACCCCATTACCGGGTCGTCGGGTTCGTCTCCCCCGAAAGCACCACGAAAAAGCTCAAGCTGTCGGATTATCCCATTTTCAACTACGAAAACAATAAAGAACTGCAAAACATTTTCGATCGTCTATCCATCTCGGCACTCCTTTTCGCCAACGAGAAAGAGGCCCAGCATGAAAACACACTCATTGACTATTGCAACCACAACAATATCAAACTTCTCATCGCTCCGACCATCAACGAAGTGGAAGAAGGACGTTTATCAAATAGCCGGGTAAGGGCCATCAAGATAGAAGACCTGCTTGGACGACCCGAAATAGAATTGTCGATGGATGCAATCATCGACAACTTCAAGGGCAAGATTGTATTGGTCACGGGAGCGGCGGGCAGCATCGGCAGCGAGCTTTGCCGACAGCTTGCCACATTTGGGGTAAAACGGCTAATACTATTCGACAATGCAGAGACGCCCATGCACAACATTCGTCTTGAGCTTGAAGGACGATTTCCCGAGCTGGATTTCGTCCCCGTTATTGGCGACGTAAGGCAACAAGCCCGTCTGGATTTCGCTTTCAGGCACTATCATCCCCAAGTCGTGTTCCATGCGGCTGCCTACAAACATGTGCCATTGATGGAAGAGAATCCCTGCGAAGCTGTGTTGGTGAATGTGTACGGCTCGCGTAATGTGGCCGACAAGTGCATCGAGTATGATGTGGAGAAGATGGTGATGATCAGTACCGACAAGGCGGTGAACCCCACCAATATCATGGGATGCTCAAAGCGACTGGCCGAAATCTATGTACAGTCACTTGGTCTGGCGATAGAGCAAGGCAAGCATCCAGGAAAGACGAAGTTCGTCACCACCCGTTTTGGCAATGTGTTGGGAAGCAATGGCAGTGTCATCCCGCGTTTCAGAGAACAAATAGAGAACGGTGGCCCCATCACGGTGACCCATCCCGACATCACAAGGTTCTTCATGACCATTCCCGAAGCATGCCGTTTGGTGATGGAGGCGGCCACCATGAGCACAGGAACCCAAATCTTCGTGTTCGACATGGGCGAAAGCGTGAAGATTGACACCTTGGCACGTCGTATGATTCAGCTTGCCGGATATGAGGTGGGCAAAGACATTGAAATCAAATACA
>CAMYYB010000014.1 GCA_947303335.1 uncultured Bacteroidales bacterium
TTTTATCCATTTATTTCGCTTATTCCCCCCTTTTCCCTAATTCCGCCAACGGGTTTAATTATTTATATATAGTGGACGTTTTTCGGCTGTGAAAACCACTTTGACACTTTGACACTTTGACACTTTGACACTTCGACACCTTGACACCTTACGAGACAATGTACTACCCTGAAATAAGTTGAATGGTTTTTACTTTATCCCCGCCATAGGTTGAGTGTTTTTCTGAAAAGACCTCTCTTTTGTTTGAACCGCCAGCAAGATGAAAGCTGTGGGAAGCCGCCAGTTGGCGAGTTTCCCACAGCCTTGTTTTGTGTGTTTTGAATGTTTTATGCAATTATCTGACGACAATCTTCTGGACTTTTACGTCATCTCCGTTAATCAGGCGCAGCATATAGACACCTGGAACCACGTTGAGTTTCTTCTCATAGCTGCCGCTGAACGTCTCGCTGCTAAGCACATGACCCGACACATCCATCACTTGCAGTGTGGCTTCGCCTTCAATTCCTAAGATGCTGATATTCCCGTTGCCGTTAATGAAAGCAAACCCCGGTACGCAGGCGTCCCCGCCTGCATCACTGGTACTGAACACCAATCTGAAACGCGAAGCATAGTCTGTCGTCTTGGCTTCAAAAGTATATGATGGTTCGACCAACAAATCCACATCGTCGCCCGTGAGGTTATCAATCAGATGCAAGTAATCCATATCAACCATTTCCGCATCCATAGTTAGGGTATAAGAGCCGTTCTTCTTAGCCTCAAAGTTGAGCGGCATCTCGCACGTCTTCTCGGCACTGATAATAGCATAGTTGTTTGTTCCCCTAGGGATATAGAGTTGTGCATTGTCCCTGTTGAAAACAAATTTCTCCAACTTGTCGCCCGCATTGAAACTGACAATGGCTTTGTCCATCATGGCGGCACAGCGAGTGTCGGCTTGTGCGACAGCAATCTGCAACACGCCTTGATTCTCTTGTCCTCTCGGAGCGGTCTTGCTGAAGGTAACCGTTTCGCCCACATTTTCCGCTTTCACCATCACACCTGTACAAGCAGGAATGGCTGTCTCCATTGAAACCGCAACAGGCTCGATGGCTGTACCTTCTTCATTCATCACATAATAGCTTCTGTTGGCGTAGGCACTTACGGGAAACGGATTGCCCACAAGGTTCCAACCGGCGAGGTTTGCATTGGCATTGTAAGCAAGTTCAACTTCCTTCGTTTCGTCCTCGTTGAAGTTGCCCTTGAAGATGATATTGGTTTCCTCGGCATTAGCATAGAGGTAACCTTGTCCGTTGGTGAGGTTGAAGTTATTGGCCTTGTAGTTTTGCCATTCTTCATCAGTAGCCGATTGATTGAACTGGTAGAGGTCGTATGGTGTTTCGGTTATCATATTGTTTACTGTTGTTGGAACGATATTTTCCACCAGCGGCGAGGCGATGAAACGCCAGTTGTCCTCTTCTTCGCCATAACCTGGAACAGTCTTGTAGGCCATTGGATATATTCTGTTTGCGTAGTTACTCCATAAGTTTGCCGTTTTGTATGTATTCAATGATTCGTAGGGAACATAAATGGGGAAAGTCGTGTTGTAAAAAGTATAATATCCTAAAGAAGGAGGAGTTGTTCCAAGTACCATTGCTTCCGTCAAACCGCTGCAACCATAGAAAGCTTGAGAGCCAATCGATGTCACGGAATTGGGAATAGTCAGGCTACCGGTCAAACCGCTACAACGTTCGAAAGCCCCATCGCCTATTGTGGTCACTGAATTTGGGATAACCAACTCGCCTGTCAAGCCGCTACAACGTTCGAAAGCATAATCGCCTATTGTAATCACGGAATTAGGAACAATTGAGTTTTTACAGCCCAATATCAGATTATCCGTTCCAGTCTCAATAAGAGCGTTACAATTCTCTCTCGAATCATAGAAGGTATTGCCTGAATCCACTATAATGGACTCAAAATCATAACAATAATTGAAAGCAGAATTGCCTATCATGGTCACGGAATTGCCGATGGTCAGCGAACCCGTAAAGCCATTGCAAAAACGGAAAGCCTGAATACCTATTGTGGTCACAGAGTTGGGGATGGTCAACGAGCCTGTGAAACCGCTACAACGATAGAAAGCGTTATGGCCAATTGAGGTCAGGAAATTTGGGAGAGTCAGGTCGCCCGTAAGTCCGTTGCAATCTTGGAAAGCTCCATCACCTATCGTAGTCACGGAATTTGGGATGATCAAGGAGCCCGTCAAGCCGCTGCAACCACAAAAAGCATTTGAGCCTATTGAGGTCAAACCATCAAGAATAATAGAATTCTTGCACCCAGAGACCAATGTGTTTGAGCTTGTTTCTATAATTGCATTACAATTATCTCTAGAATCATAATTTGGATTGTTTATTTCTACCATAATCTGTTCTATACCACTGCAACCTGTAAAAGGATTATATTCAATTTCTATGACAGAATTTGGAATGAACAAGCTGCCTGAAAAGCCCCTGCATCCTCCGAAAGAAACTGAGCCTATCGTAGTCACGGAATTGGGTATGGTAAGACTGCCCGTGAAACCGCTGCAATCATAGAAAGCTCTAAAGCCTATCGTGGTCACGGAATTCGGGATAGTCAGACCACCTGTAAAACCGCTGCAACCATCAAAAGCACTGCCGCCTATGGTGATCACGGAATTAGGAATATACAAAGAGCCCGACAAATTGCTACAGTTATAAAATGCATAACTACTAATAGTCGTCAATCCCGTAAAATACTGCAATTCCTCGAACGATGTGATTGCTGTATTATCTCTAAACACTTGTCCAAGGTCAGTTACTACGGCTGCCTCATAATAACTCAATTCTCCGTCTCCATTCGTATCCCAATTGGCAACACAAATGGATTTTACACTAGCATCGGCAAAGGCAATATTGCCGAGTGGTACAAAATGAGCCACTATTACCACATTGTCTACTACATAAAAAGAGTATTCTGCATCGTTGGAAACGATTGCTCCGTCTTGAGTCCAATTAACAAAAATGTAGCCTTCATTGGCTGTAGCGGACAGAGCACAAGTTTCATTATATTCATACTGCCCCGTTCCAGTAATAGTACCTCCATCTGTTGGATTAGCTTCTGCCATAACATCAAATGTAATTGCTGGCATTCCAACACAATCCACATCAAATTCATAACTAAAGCTGCTGCTCAGATTTTTACCATAATAAATCACATTACCATTTGAATAGCTCACCATGAAAGAACAGTCTTCTGGATACGACCCAACGATCCAAGTCAAGGCAATGTGGCTATTCGTCAAAAAAGGAAGAGTGTAGACAGCTGACGAACCATATCCGATAGTAAGTTGCTGCGAAACGCCATTTTCATCCGTCACTACCAAGTAGTTGCCTGTATAGCCATCGCCATAAGAATCGAACAAATTGAAAGTAATAGTACATAGGTCTCCTTCCACGAAATTCGCCACTAAGTTCCTATTTTCTGAAACTGTAAAGCTGAATTCAGCATTATTAGAGATGTTTGCGCCATTCTCCGTCCAATTTATAAAAGTATAACCCTCATTGGCTATAGCGATCAAAGTGCAAGTTTCATTAAATTCATACTGCCCCGTTCCAGTAATAGTACCTCCATCTGTTGGATTAGCTTCTGCCATAACATCAAATGTAATTGCTGGCATTCCAACACAATCCACATCAAATTCATAACTAAAGCTGCTGCTTAGATTTTCACCATAATAAATCACATTACCATTTGAATAGCTCACCGTGAAAGAACAATCCTCTGGCCACGACCCAACAATCCATGTCAAGGTGATATGGCTACCATGAGCTATCCAAAGAGTATGCGATGCAGAAGACCCACTTTCAACTGTCAACTGTTGGGAACTGCCATCTGGGAAATTAATCACCAAACAATTGCCCGTATAGCCATCGCCGTAAGAATCGAATAAATTGAAAGTGATGGCGCACAAGTCTCCTTCCATGAAATTCGCCACTAAGTTCCTATTTTCTGAAACTGTAAAGCTAAATTCAGCATTATTAGAGATGATTGCGCCATTCTCCGTCCAATTTATAAAAGTATAACCCTCATTGGCTATAGCGATCAAAGTGCAAGTTTCATTAAATTCATACTGCCCCGTTCCAGTAATAGTACCTCCATCTGTTGGATTAGCTTCTGCCATAACATCAAATAGCCCATCGCAATCCACATCAAATTCATAATTAAAGTTGTTGTTCAGATTTTCACCATAATAAATCACATTACCATTTGAATAGGTCACCGTGAAAGAACAATCCTCTGGCCACGACCCAACAATCCAAGTCAAGGCAATATGGCTACCGGTCAAAAACTGGAGCGTGTAGACCGCCGACGAACCACTTTCAACAGTTAATTGCTGCGAAATGCCATTTTCATCAGTCACCACCAAGTAGTTGCCTGTATATCCGTCACCATAGGAATCGTATAAATTGAAAGTGATTGCACACACATCTCCTTCCTCGGCGAAGTTGGCCACAAAATCCTCATCCCCATTCACTATAAAGCTATATGAAGAACCTGTGCCAACCAGTTCTCCGTTTTTGATCCAGTTCATGAATACATAACCTTCGTTTGGAACTGCTGTTAATGTACAAATAGTGCCGCCTTCATAGTAACCAGTTCCAGTAACAATACCACCTTCAGTGGGATTGACTGTAACCGAAATTACTCCTGAATCACATTCTGTCGCTGGCAAGTAGTTGGTGAACTCATTCCAACCTCCAGCAGACTGATAAGCATTAATAGAACTACATGGTACATAGACGGGAATCGTTGTGTCAACACCCTCAAAAACTTCATAATCAAGAGTTGGCGGCGTTTCAGCAAGAACGGTTATTGATGAGAGCCCGATGCAATTATGGAAAGCATAATCGCCAATAAAAGTCACTGCATTGGGAATATTTATCGAAGACATTCCAATACAATCCTCAAACGCCCAACCTCTTATAGAGGTTACCGAATTAGGGATGACCGTATTTTTACATCCCAAAACCAATTCGTTGGAGTTGGTATTAATAATCGCATTACAGTTCTCGCGAGAATCGTAGACCAAATTTCCAGATTCTACCATTATCTGTTCAAGATCATGACATGCCAAAAAAGCATTCTCCAGAGATGACACCGAAGCGGGTATTACAATAGAAGTTAGGCCAGTGTGACTAAATGCTGAACCTCCTATAGAAACTACGGAATTTGGAATGAAAATCGAAGTCAAGTTCGCGCAATAATAGAATGCATTAATTCCAATAGAAATCACGGAATCAGGAATTTCCGTACTTTTACAACCACTCACAAGTTCATTTGTGCTGGTTTTTATGACAGCATTGCAATTGTTGCGAGAATCATAAACTGTATTCCCTGAATCCACAGTAATTTGTTCCAAACCACTACAGCTAACAAAAGGATTTGTTCCCATGAATGTTACAGAATTCGGAATTGCAATTGAGACCAAGCTACTACAATAACAAAACGCTCCTTCTCCAATATAAACCACAGAATTTGGGATTGTTATCGAAGCAAGATTAGGGCAATATCCAAACGCATAGGTACCAATAGAAGTCACAGAATTTGGAATAACAATTGAAATTAATCCGCCGCAACTAACAAAAGCATATTGTGCTATCGTGGTCACGGAATTTGGAATAACGACCGAAGACAAGCAACTACATCCGTAAAATGTGTAACTATTTATAACAGTCAATCCAGTAAAATACTGCAATTCTTCAAATGAAGTGATTGCAGTGTTTCCTCTAAACACCTGTCCAAGGTCTGTCACTACAGCTGCCTCATCATAGCTCAATTCTCCATCTCCATTCGTATCCCAGTTGGCCACACAGATTGCTTTCACATTGGCATCTGCAAAAGTGATATTATTATCATTTTGATAAACAGTCAGCTGTCGGGCAGGCGTACTAAAGATATAGCCGCAGCTGCCTTCCACCATGTAGCGGATGTACCAGCCGTTGTAGGACGCGGAAATGTTGTTCAGACTGAATGTCGTATACTCACCGTTTTCCGTAGGCGAAGCCACCCAGCCATAGCTAAGAATCTGGGAGCCATTGTTATTGTAGGTAGGAGGTGTCAAACTCAGGCTCTGTCCGGCACAAATCGGTTGGATTTGAGGCGTTTGTCCCGCCGAACCCGATGCCCATGAAGGACCGTTGGTCACGGTGATTTGAACCGCGTTGCTGGTTCCCGTGCCGCAGTCGTTGGTTGCCGAGTAGCGCACCCACTTCCCATTCATCGAGAGGGGGATGTTGTTCGGGTCAAGATTCTGGAATGTACCCGTTTGTGAAGCACCGTACTCCCAATGCCCAGTAGCACTGGGATTGACCGTGGGCACAGAGATATTCAAAACGCCGCCGGCACATATCGGGCCCTGAGCGGTTATATTGCCCACCACAGGCGGGTTGGCCGTGGTGACGAACACCCAAGCCTCACTTGTGACACCGTGATAAGTCGCCCGATACTTGAACTGGTCCGTACCCGTACCGCCTCCCATATAAATATATTGAATATAATGATTCGTATTGTTGACAAAGCACACACCAAATTGGGGGTCAGTAACCATCCCCAAGGTCACTTCCTGAATATTATTCGGTTGGATAATGTCATTATTCAGCACATAGACATTTTCAGGAACATTAAGGCAGACGGAGACATTGTCGGGATTTGCCGTCACGCTGTAGACCGTTTCGGCGACGAAGGAAAGATGGTCGATACCGAAGTCATCACCCATGCTGCTTTGTCCCATATAGGCGTCAACGATTCTGATGTTAGCCTGGGTCGCCGAACCGCTGTTCCAGGTTAACGTACCCCCTTCACCCCATTCAAACCAGTTGTTGTGTTGCGGGAGTGTTATATCCGAACCCACCTGCTGGTCGTTGATAATCAAGCGCAGAATGGCGGGATTGGGATTAAGGCCCATATATCCCTGCGCCAAGTTCCTCACCTGTGCCGAAAAAGTATAGTTGGTGTTGGGTGTCACAGGGATTGTCTGCTTCCAAGCTGCTTTTGTTGGGTTTTGGCTACCACCGAAACCATTGAACAGCAAATAATATCCTGACCCGCCGTAACCAGTAAGATTGTTCGGCCAACCTACCGCACCCACTCCGTGACCATTGGAAGTAACGTCATGAATAAACTGACCTTCTTGAACACCACCGCTCCAGACACGAGTGTATTCAGATATCGTACTATAGTCGAAACCAGAAGT
The DNA here is from genome assembly GCA_947303335.1 of uncultured Bacteroidales bacterium. Lineage (GTDB taxonomy): Bacteria > Bacteroidota > Bacteroidia > Bacteroidales > F082 > Limimorpha. The sequence continues at coordinate 7,247 of CAMYYB010000014.1, forward strand.
GTTCTCAAAATCGGGGTTGACAATCAAGTTGGTTTGTGCATACATTTTCCCCATCCCCGCCGCACTCAGCAGCAGGAAGAGCAGGACGCTGCGCAACGCCCTTTTCAATTGTAAATCTTTTACTTGCATATTTCTTAGTATTGATATTATTTGTTCATTTGTTGTTTAGTTTGGACTTTTCATTTATTTATCGTGGACAAAAATAATGTTTATTAAGACATCATCAACTTTTTAAGGAATTTTTTGTTATTTTTACGGCGAGAAAGGAGAATCCGACAAAAAAAGCGTGGAATCAATTACTTGCCTGACTCTCGGGTTACCACACCCACACCTCAAACAAGTTATCCCACGCCGTAGCAACTACGGCATTTGTAACTTGTTCTTGAGGTGTCCCCAAGGGACGAGGTGGTAAATGAGAGTCAAGAACAGCAACAATTGCTATCTGTATTATTTCGCTTTATGTTGGTGCGCTTAATGCGCTATAATCATATTGATGTTGTTTGGTTAGACTTCGGATTATTGCGGGGGCAAAAATAGGGAATTATCCTTTCAAGGACACGCATAATCATTGATTTTTCAGGAAAACCTGCATTTTTTCATCAAAGCGCTTGCGGAAAGGAAAATTGTTTATATTTTTGCAGCACGAGAACCCGCCAAGCCTCTTTGCAATGCTTAAATCGGCGGGTCGTTTTATTTTATGGAACAATATACAAAGACGTACGCATCACCTGCACAATTGGCATCTTTACTCCGTTCTCGTGGCCTTATCCTTGGGGATGAAAAAAGGGTAAAGGGTTATCTCAAACACATTGGGTATTATAGGTTTAGTGCTTATTTGTACTCGCTTCTGACAATACCGAAAGAGAACCATGTGTTCAAAAGCGGTGCTACCTTTGACAATGCATTAGACATGTATCGCTTTGACAGGCATCTTCGCTGGTTGATGTTTAATCAGATTGAGAAGATTGAGATTGCGGTGAGAAGTGCCATCGTGAATATCACAAGCCGAGAGACAGGTAATCCCTTTTGGATGACAGACCCAGCTTGTTTTTACGATGCCTTGCAGTTCACAAAGACCAAGCAACTGATTGAGGCTGAACTTGCCAAATCAAGGGAAGAATTTATCGAACATTTCCGCAGAACCTATTCCGAGCCTTATCCTCCGGCATGGATGTTGGCAGAGATACTACCTTTAGGCGTTATGACCAAGATATACGAAAACATCAGAAGCAACCAAATCAGAAAGATGATTGCTCAGGAATTTTCGTTGACAGTTCCCGTGTTCATGTCGTGGATGACCATCATCACTGTAACACGCAACAATTGCTGCCACCATGCTCGCATTTGGAATCGCACATTCGCCCTAAGAGCGTTGACTATGCGTAGAATGACACGACCTTGGATTTCAGCCGCTGTAAGCCAACAAAAAGTATATTTCAGCCTTTGTGTCATTAAATACTTCCTTGATATTATTTCTCCAAGCAACGATATGACAGAGAAACTCCAATCCTTGTTTAAGGATTATCCAACCGTCGACATTAATGCTATGGGAGTCCCTGTGGGTTGGGAACAAGAGGCTTTGTGGCAATAGGCTGACAAGTGCGGCTTGCGTTGCTGTTACCCGAACAGGTCTTCAATCTTCATCTGGAAGAAAACCTTAAATGGGATGCCGTCGGTACCAATGACCAAATCCCGTTTGGGATTGAACCGCTCGCGGAATTTGGGCAAGCCGCTGTTCATTCCTCGTCGGCCACTCTTCACCTCCAAGGCGACAACCGCACCTTGCTTCACAAGGATAAAATCGACTTCATCGGAACGCTCGTGCCAATAATACACCTTGTAACCTTCCTCGTCGGCGCTTCCAAGCAGATAGGCACCTACGGCCGATTCCACCCACCGCCCCCAAACAGTAGGGTCCGTCCTGTCCTTCTCGTAGGTCGTCCCGCGATAGGCTGTCAGAAGGGCGTTGTTGTAGACCTGATATTTGGGAACCGACTGGTAACGGCGAGCCTCATCATTGGCATACTTCTGCAAGCCTGTCAGCAGGTTGCAATCGTCGAGGATATTCAAATACGAGGACAAGGTGGTAACATTGCCCGCATCCTGCAGTTGACCCAACGTCTTGGTAAGCGACAACAATTCAGCGGAATAGGAGCAACCTATCTCAAACAACTGCTTCATCAAGGCAGGCTTGTAGATATTGGAAGTCAAGACGACATCCTTTTCGATGGCGGGAGCCACGAGCGAGTCCTTCACATATTTTCTCCAGCGCCGCATATCCTTGATAAAAGTCGCCGTACCGGGATAACCGCCATAATAAATCCACTCGTCAAGGGTCCATCCGAAAGCATCGCTCATCTCCTTGTAAGTCCAGTGCCCTAACCGTATCAACTCGAAACGGCCGGCAAGCGACTCTGTCAATCCTCGGCGCAGCATCAGTCGCGACGACCCAAGCAGGAACAGCTTCAACTGCCGACGGCTACGGGTGTCGGCATCCCATTCGCGCTTGACAATTTCGCTCCAATTCTTTATTTTCTGGACTTCGTCAATGACAAGTACCGCCTCCGCCTGCTGTTGGGTGTCCATTTGGCTTCTGACGCTCTCCCATATCCGTCGAATCCAGTCTGTATCTTCCTCGTCAATACCGTCCGCATTATAAAGGTAGTGAGGCAACGGGCAATCGGCCAACACTTGGTCCATCAATGTCGACTTCCCTACCTGTCGCGGACCTGCCAACACTTGAATGAACCGACGGGGTTCATTCATGCGATCGAGGATGTCTGAAAACAGCTGCCTTTTATACTCCATAATGCTCAATTTTAAATTACAAAATGTTCAAATCTCCATTACAAAATGTTCAAATCTCTATTACAAAATGTTCAAATCTCTATTACAAAATGTTCAAATCTCAGTTACAAAATGTTCAAATCTCGGCTGCAAAAATAATTCTTTTTACTTTATAAAGCCCTCTATTTTCATTTTTTATACAAAAAACTCCTATTTCGCAGAATAAATCACCCCACTACACCAGTCCTCGTGCCGACAACTTCAACCAATTCCATGCAAGCAGGGCCACAAAGAGCAGACCGCAATAGACATACAGCAACTTTAGATCCTTATGTCTCAGATGCGTCATTGCGTAGGCCGACATCAGGAGTAACATAGGTATTGCCGCTTCGTGATACCGTTCGGAATTGGCGGCAAAAGAAAACATAATCAAAGCCAAATAAGACAACTCGAAGGCACCCACCAGAATGAAATTGCGCCATTTCTTCTGACGGATAGCCATCACTATGGACAGCATCGCAAAGAAAGCCATAAAGTTCTTCACGTATGTGCTGCCATGAATCATCTTGTTATTGTCGGGAGACTCTTCCACCATTGGGGACAAAGGCAACACAAAAGCACCGGGAGCCATATACCAGCTCTTGGCTAACTCGCTATACTTCAATCCCATCGATTCATATAACTCAGACCGATAGCTCATCTCTGCGAATCTCACTTTGTAAATGGTTTTCATCTCACTTCCGATTGAAGTGAAAAGAAACACGAGAAACACCAGTATCACACCAGCGACACCAACCATCTTGCCCCGTTTTGTAACCAAGCCGTCAGAAAACAAGATAAAGACCAAGCAGGCGAAAATGAGGCACATCCCGACAATAGTTCGGAATCCGAAAGTCAGCCCCGTCAGCAAAACAGGAACCAGAATATTCCAAAAGGTATAACGTTTGCTGCGAATGAGCCAATCGATGCGCTCGAGGGCAAAGACGGAAAGAAACATCAGTTCCGTTTCCTTGCTGTGAATGCCGCAAATCTGTACCAATATAGGCATAAACACACACAGCACAGCCGCCAATCGGCCCGTTGACTCGCCAAAGGTACGCTTTCCCAATTTGTACACCAACACACAAAGATAGGCACTCATCACTCCTTTGAAGATACGCGGCACCAACAGACTATGACCAAAAACGAAATAGACCAAAGTCAGCCACAAAGGATAGCCCTGATCGGAAAATCCCATCGTGGTGCATCGCATATACCTGACGACGCTCATGAGGTCACCTTGCTTCAGCCATTGGGCGCAAAGCAAGGCGGAACCGTGATACCATCTACTGTCGGCAGCGTCGTATTCGTAGGACATTCCCGTTTCATAATAATAGTAATACCCAACGCCTACTGCATACGCCACACGGATAACCAACGCCACAAAAAACACCTTAAGCAAAAAACTCTTCGTGCTGTTGTCTTTCCATCGGGGATAGAAGACAGCCGTCATCACAAAGAAAAACAACACCTCGCCTATACCCCATAGTATCCATTTCAGTTGAAGGGCATACTCACGAAACAGCAAACTAACGGTGAGAAGAGCCAGCAGATAAACCCCAATACCACAAAGGCAGATATGTTGAATTAATTTCTTACTCATCAATCCAAAAATATAGGTCCGCGACCTTTACGACGCGACATCTTTTGTTGCAGCCTATACTTATCGTCAGGATGGATAGTACCTACTCTACACATATCGACATGTTCGAAGTAATGCGGCTTGTACTCGTGGAAAAACCTGAACAACGTATCACTGGCCACCAATACGTTAGCGGCATAAATCTCCGGTCCCAAGTCGGTCTGGTAGATAATATGCAGAATAAGGCTGTCGGGAACGAGCCAATACTTGAAAGGCCACCAGGCCACCGTATCGGAGTGATGGTCGCGCTGGATGCCCACACTATCCGCTTGAAAAAACAAAAGGTAACCTGATGTGGTATCGTAAGGATCGTACTGATATTTTTTGTACTCGTCCTCGACAATCTGGTTGTTAAAGTCAGTTACCCAACGCTCACGCTCTATCACCCCATACACTTTATTCTCCATACTATAAGAAGTCAACTTGTTTTGGGAGACAACAACCGAAATACTCTCGTTGTTTCGAACCGAATTGACGGAAAATGAAGCATCGCGATAATCCCCATCGGTGTAAGCTTCGACCGTCACCACAACAATACTATCCTTGACGCCACCCGACATTGGCGAGATAGTGTACCAATCGGCCTGCCCGTTTTTGGTAATGGTCCAATTGCTGTTGGCTCTGACGACCAAGATTTGTGAAGTGGCGTTCAAGCCAAAATAGAGGTTTTGTGTCGAAACCCAAAGGCTGTCTTTCTTGCGGCAACCCGTGAGTACAGAAACGGCCACAAGCAGCAGCACAACTATCTTGAATAATCTGGTTTTCATATCGATTATTGTTGTTTGTGTTTGCAAAAGTATGACTTTTTAGGATTCAATAGCGTTTTTTCTTTTTCTTGGGCATTGGCCAGTCGGCCAGCATCTCGAAGTCCATCTTGTGCTTGAACAAATCTACAGCTTTCACGCGGATACGTACCTCGTCACCCAATTGGATAACATGCCCCGTATCTTGTCCGATGACGCGGAAGTTGTCGTCGTCAAGATAATAGATGTCACCCGGAAGGTTCTCGTAGCGCACCAATCCCTCACATTTGTTGTCCTTCAGTTCCACAAAGAGGCCCCACTTGCTGACACCTGAAACCAAGCCTTCGAACACTTGCCCGATTTTATCCTGCAAGTATTCTGCCTGCTTGTATTTCACCGACTGGCGTTCCATATCTTCAGCCTGCTTCTCCATCTCACTGGCATGCTTACACATTTCCTCATAGTCCTTCTTGTTGACCGAGCCCTGATGCTCCAAAAGATACCGCTCGATGAGGCGATGCACCATCAGGTCGGGATAGCGGCGAATGGGAGATGTAAAATGGGTATAATAGTCAAACGAAAGGCCATAGTGCCCGATGTTGTCTGTCGAATACACCGCTTTAGCCATAGTGCGAACCGCCACCGACTCAATCAAGTTTTTCTCTCCCTTGCCCTCCACATCTTCGAACAGCTTATTGTAGGAACGCACAAGTTTATCACGGTTGCTAATGTCCAGCGAGTAACCGAGTCGCGAAAGCAGCAACATGAACTTGTTGAGTTTCTCGGGATTAGGCTCATCATGCACACGATACACAAAGGTATGGTTGTGCCATTGGCTCTCAGGTTTTCCAAATGTTTCTGCTACCGTACGATTAGCCAGCAACATAAAGTCCTCGATAAGTTCGTGGCTCTCGTTTTGCACGCGGATATACGTGTCAATGGGTTTCTTGTTTTCGTCCAGAATAAAACGGACCTCTTCTGAATGGAAGTTGATGCTACCAGCAGCCATACGTTGCTCGCGGAGCTTGGTGGCCAAACGGTGGAATGTCAGAATCTCCTCCTTGTAGTCTCCCTCACCGCCCTCAATCATAGCTTGCACTTCCTCGTAGGCATAACGACGACACGACTTGATGATGGTCTTCCCAATCCAGCGGTCATAAATCTTGGCTTCGTCGTCCATCTCGAAGACGACGGAGAAGGTCAGTTTTTCTTCATCGGGGCGCAGCGAGCATACATTGTTGCAGAGCTTTTCAGGAAGCATGGGGATGGTACGGTCAACGAGATACACCGAAGTGCCACGCGCCAAAGCCTCTTGGTCGATAGCGGAGCCTATGCGGACATAATGCGACACATCGGCAATGTGGACTCCCACTTCCCAATGACCGTTGTCCATCTTACGCAACGAGATGGCATCGTCAAAATCTTTGGCATCAGCGGGGTCAATGGTGACGGTGAACACGGAACGAAAATCGCGACGCTTTTTTATCTCATCGCCCTTAATGACAACCGGAATCCTGTCAGCCTCACGCTCCACTTCCTCAGGAAAGTCGATGGGATATTCATGGGCAGCGAGAATACTCTCCATCTCTACATCGTTCTCGCCTGGTTTGCCTAATACGCGGACAATCTCGCCAAAGGGATTACCCGACCCATCGGGCCAATCAAGCAGATGGGCAATGACCTTCTGTCCATCTTTGGCTCCGTGCAACTCGCCACGTGGGATAAAAATATCGACAGGCATCCATTCCACATCGGGACGGACGTAGACGTAACCGTGAGAGATGTTGAGCAGTCCGACAAACTCAGTGTGCCTGCGTTGCAGCACCTCCACAATCTCGCCCTCGGGCTTGCTGTTGTTGCGCTTGGGAAACATCGCCACACGCACTCGGTCGCCGTGAAGTGCCTTATAGGTATTGTTAGCAGCGATAAAAATGTCCTCGCCCCCACCATCGTCGAGTACGACGTAGGCTTTGCCCGTCGACTTCATCTCAACGGTACCTTCCACATATTTCGTCTTAGGACCGAACTGAGCCATTCCTGCGGCACTCATCACATAACTATAAGGACGAGTCTCCTGAAGCAGTCCTTTGTCTTTTAAGTCGATAAGCAGATTATACACCACGTCTTTCCCCGCTTGGTCTTTGATGCCCATCAACTTGCAGACCTGCTTGTAGTTTTTCGGACGAAACGGCGCATCGGCAAAGATGCCGAGGATGACGCTGGTGAACGTACTTAGTTTATTCTCTATTTTCTTTTTCTTAGGCATAAATCATTGTTTTAAGGAAGCCCCTTTCTCATTTCCTCCCGAAGTCGGCGGGGATTTCTCCCCATATCTCAGTCTTCCACTTCAGAATCGGGACTTCGATTGTATTGTTTTTCAGCCAGTTCTCAGCGCGTTGAATCAGCTCAAAAAGATAGGCGTTTTTATCGTTGGGAGGCAGTTTGGTCTTGCATTGCTTCTGTTTAATCCACAACTGGGCATTCACCGAGTCGCTATAGATGGGATAGCTAAAGTGTTTCTGTTTCTGCCAGGCGAGGGCATGAACAATGGCCAGAAACTCGCCGATGTTGTTCGTGCCGTTCTCAAACTGTGGACTCTTGAAAAGGCTAACACGGGTGGGCGGTTGGGTGCCGAAGTCGACAAACACCCCTTGATATTCCATCTTGCCCGGATTCCCCGAACAAGCCGCATCGACGGCAATAGCCGGACTAACGGGTTGTTCCTTTGCTGTCGAAAGGTCAACCACGGGAACCGTATCCTTACCCCAATAGGCATCGGGGCCATCCTTGAAAGCCGTTTCGGCAGACAGCCTATCGGGAAAGCTCTTGTATCGGGCTCCCTTGAAGCCTGCAATCTCTTTCTCACAAGCTTCCCAACTGTCATAAACCCCTGGATTACTGCCTTTCCAAACGACGTAAAACTTATTCTTTTTCATAGTGCAAAGATAGACAAAAAAATCCATACGCGATGTGGCTCACCTATGGATTTGTGTTTGTCGTGTAGCCCTACTAGGACTCGAACCTAGATCTAAAGTTTAGGAAACTTCCGTTCTATCCCTTGAACTATAAGGCCCTTCGACGGATTCCGTCTTGCAGATTGTCGCTGCAAAAGTACGGATTTTTTCCAAATTACAAGACTTATGTTGAAAATTAGCTCAATTCAAGCACAATGGGGCAGTGGTCGGAGTGCATCACCTGTGGCAGAATGTCGACACCAGCAATGCGGCTTTCCATGTTGTCCGTCACGATATGATAGTCGATGCGCCAGCCGAGGTTCTTCGCCCGTGCTCCGGCCCGGAAGCTCCACCAGCTGTAGTGACCAGGCTCTTTCACCAAGTGACGGAAGGTGTCGATATAGCCGTCGCTGAGGAAGTCGGTCACCCATTGCCGCTCTTCGGGGAGGAAGCCCGACGAGTTGGCATTCGACTTGGGATTGTGGATGTCGATGGCCTCGTGGCAGATGTTGTAGTCGCCTGAGAGTACCAGATTGGGACGTTCTTTCCTCAGCTGGTTGACGTAGCGGCGGAAGAAGTCGAGCCACTCCATCTTGAAGGCTTGGCGCTCGTCGCCAGTGGTGCCTGAAGGGTGATAGACACTCACCACCGAGAGGTCGCCGAAGTCGGCACGGAGGAAACGGCCCTCGTTGTCGTATAAGGGTTCGTTCATACCATAGACCACGTTGTCGGGTTCCTGTTTCGTGATGAGGCCCACGCCGCTATAGCCTTTCTTTTGGGCAGGGAACCAATAGTGATGGTAGCCCATCATCTCAAAGTCCATCAAGGGGATTTGGTCAGGGGTGGCTTTCAGCTCCTGGAAGCAGAGCACATCAGGCTGGTATTCGTTGATCCATTGCAACAGGCCCTTGTTGATGGCGGCCCGTATGCCGTTGACGTTGTAGCTGACGATTTTCATAGGTTTTCTGTCATTCAAATTCGCTGCGAAGATAGGGAAAATTTGCCAAAAGTGTCCACAACTCGAAATTTTATTGAGATATGGACGGAAGACAGGGCTTACTGTCTCTTATTTCTCATAATAGCCTTTTTTGCTATACTGAGTCCAGCGAATGTACATCTCCTGATAATGATCCTTGATAAACTCGGAAATCTTAGCAATTTCCCGGTCATTAAGGATACCACGGTTTTGCAGGACTGAATCGCCGTTGCTCTTCACGAAAAACTTGGCAGAACCGCCCTCAGTAAGCTTTTTGTCACTGGCATGTACGTGCATACATTCCACTACGCAAAACGACGTAAAATACAAATAGTACCCCGCTACCTTAAAGTCGTAATACTTTGGCATCACTCAGTCCTCCATATATTTCAAGTTCTGCTTCAGGTAACTGCTCGCAATGGAGAGCTCAATATCGTCCATCGAGGTCTCTAGCACCTCGCCATCAGCGCTAAACACAACAGCCTTGTCGGGACGGTTCAGATTCAACACATGGATGCCATCTTCCTTGCGGGTAAAAGCGTATCCGTTGACGATGATGTCGGCCATATCAGCAATAGTCTTGATATCAGGCATAAGCTACACGCACTGTTTTAATTGGTTTTAAAAAAGTATCGGAGTCGATATACAATCCGGCAAGGATGGGTTTGAGGTCTATGTATTCCTCTTCTGGCTCGGCATTATGGCTGTACTTGGCCAGAACCACCAAATAACCGTCGTCCCACTTCACAACATCCACATAGCGCTCTAAGCTATAGGGAGCCCTAAAACGGATATGATAGTCCCCGAAGTTAAAGGCCGTAAACCCATCGCTGCTGCTGAGGATAGCCTCGTTCTCATTGGATTCTATGTTGTTATGTTCTGCCATTTATATTTACTCTTCTATTCGAATGCAAAATTACAAATAACATTCCAAACCTTGGGATTTCTTCTAAAGATTTTTTCGACAAAGGGATTAAAGGATTACCTTGTTCCTAGCGATTTTCATAGGTTTTCTGTCATTCAAATTCGCTGCGAAGATAGGGGAAATTTGCCAAAAGTGTCCACAACTCGAAATTTTGTTGAGTTATGGACACTTTTGAGTGTTATTGTCGAAATAAATCATCTATGGCAACCATAAACAAAGCGGCTGCCACGGTGCTTCGGCAGGCTCAGCAACCTTGTGACAGCCCTACACCACCCCACCTGAGCTGTGGGGCTGTCGTACCACGGCAGCCGAATTATTCATTCGCGCATTGGAAATGGTGATATTCATGCAATTGTATTAATTCCATAAATCTTCATAAATCACTTTATAACTATCAACAGGCAACATCTCGAAACCGACTTTCTCAAGAAACACTTTCTTACCATAAAAGCCTGCATTTCCTTCTTCTTTCTTCGGATAAACATACCAGCCTTTATGACTGCGTTCATTGAACAACGCATAGTATTTTGCCCTTTGAATCAACAGCCATCTTAAGAAGGTTTCATTTTCTTCAAGTTGTAAACCAAACACAAACAGAGATTTATTAAACAGAATATGAAGCCAGGTCCTATATCCTTTCCAATTATTAGTGTTCTTTCCTTCAAAGGTATCTGTTTCAAACATCTTTTCATTATGGATTAATCCCCAAGCCTTTTTTGCAATTCTTATGTAATCACTTAAACCCAAACAAAGACTTTGGGGTTTTGTGGCTATTCCTTGCAAATGCCAAATTCCAAAATCATTACAAGGATTGTACAAATAATCGTCGCCATAGTAATATGACCAGGGATACACCTCAGAACCTTTTCCTCTTCCAAAGACTTGGTATTTCATTTCATATGGGAAAAGATCATCCATTTTTTTGCTTATGGACAAATCAAAGTTAGTGGTTAGAATAGGGGCATTTCTTCTTCGAATTGACTGCAACATATTTGAAACCTTATCTTCAAGTTCCCAGTATTTTACTTCATTGCAAACTTTTTGTTTCAATTCATTCGCAAACAAAACGGAAAAACCATCTATTGACCTCTCTGTATTATTGCCTGGATTCTCTTGTTTTATCCTTTCTTTCAGATTATGGCTTTCCAAAGCATCAAAAATCTCAGTATAGGAAATCCCTTCTTTTACATTTTCACCTTTTTGATAGTCCTTGAAATCTATCCCACCAATCCTTTTTAATAACTCCTTCCAAGACAATGGTTTTTCACCATTCAAACGATTAATGCCCGCGTAATTATTTATGCCATTTCCAATCAAAAAGGCGATATCTCTTTGATTATTACTGATTATGTTTTTAATCTCCTCAATTGTTGGTTCCATTTCTAAATGTCTTTTTACGGATTATGATCTTTCACCAAACGCACAGAACTATTATTATATCGATAACTACCTTCAGGATGCAACGACCCTGAACTAAATGATAAAATGTATACTTTATCCATATCGGAGTCAAAAACGGAACTTGACCAATAATAACCGCCGGTTTGGAATAACAATCTCCAATGAGCACCATCTTGTTGAAAATACTGTTCCCAATACCATCTTCCTGCTGGTGGCAAAAAGATAACACCATTGGGCTCAAAAACATCTCTCCAATCATCAAATAATATACTATTGCTTTCGAAATCTCCTCCATTGGCATCGTTTAATTCATAAATGGTAGGATCCCAATTATCTGGCAATAGTATCGTTCCTGCCCTTCCATCCACTCTGCCTTGTACCCAACGAATGCCTGATACAGTACTTCTTGTGTTAAGCAAATAGCCCCATTCCTCTATAGTTGGTGTACGCCAACCAGAGTTTTCTTGATTACCGCCATTGCTAATGGCATTATATCCCCAATCAGCCTGACCTGTTTGGTCAAAGAGGTTATTTTGCCTATCGCCATAAGCATAAAAGTTTTCATTAATATGTTCTCGACTCATAGGGTGGTAACTAATAGCACCATGATTATATCCACTCGTTCCCCAACAGAAAAGATCACCATAATAATATTGTTGGGAACTGCCATAGACATCCCATTGATTATCTGCAAATTTCCAACATTGAGGATTCTCATTGCCATTATACTGCAAATTACCTTTAGAAAAATACACTTGGTCACCATTGGCATTGATTGTGAATAAACCGTTTGTAGCACCTTCAGGATAATTCTTGGTGTTGACAGTCAAGTCAATCCCTTCTACATGATACCCATTGTTTGTGATAGCAGGAATCGCTGGGCGTATTCCCAAATAATCACCATATTTTGAATGAACAGTTCCTTCCTCACCTTCTTCCAAAGCCGCCTGCGGCAACAGAATTACCCATCTCTCAAAACTCTCCTCATTTCCAGCACACAGCACAATATCCCCGTCACCATCCATACTGGGCGTTACTGTATTTTGAGTGAAATCCACCGTCACTTTGTTTTTCATTCCTGTAATGCAAATTGGTGAGTTTGAAGGTGTAGTCACATTGAACTTCACCAAAGCGCATTTATTCAATAAATGTGCAGTGTAAGTGTACGCACTCGAACTGTAGTTTTCATTAGATGGTGCATACGAAATCACAGGCAAATGCTCTGTTTGATTACTGATAACCACAGAACAAGTTTCGGTTGTGCCAGTGTCAAGTGTTTCGTTTGGGGTTACATTTCCGAGGAAATAGAAATGTAAGGGTTGTCCTTCTGTTGGATTTGTGATGTTGCCCACAAAATGGTGGTCACCGTCATGCGTTAGCACACCGACATACTTGCCTCCGCTGCCAACATAGATTTTGTCGCCTTCTTCAAAATTCACCGTACCTAATGCTGGATTCACTATGACCCTTGAGCCATCATCATTGCCCACTTTAAGCATGATGGTAACGGTTTCTCCCGTATTATCAGAATCGACCATGCTTTCGTTCTTTTTGCATTGCGTCATGGCCATTATCAAAGCCAATGCCATAACAATTGTACTAGTTTTCTTCATTTTTAAACCGTATTTTTTGATTTATTATTCTTTATCTTTGTTATTGCATATCCTACACTTGCCGTAAGCAAAATCAGCAGTCCACTACCAAGCGGTACTCCAAAAGTTTGATTAGTAATATTGTCACCTTCCACATAATGACCAAAAGGCTGGTTAGTAACATTATCGCCATCAACATAATGACCGAAATGTTGATTGGTCAGGGTAACTACTTGGTCTGATTCCCTTGTGGGACCGCGTTGGAACAAACCACCTTGGGCCGTTGCTGCCATCGGAATAGACAATGCCATTACCATTGCCAACATTTTCAGTTTCTTCTTTGTCTTATTGTTTCGCATGATTTGAAACCGTTTTTACCCATTGGCTCAATTGGGCAGTTATGAAAAAGACTACAGAGCGGAGCCTCCCAAACATATCCTTATTTCTGATGATTGGGTCTGGACTCCCATAAGAAGGAAAATAAGAACTAAGGAATTGCTCCGCTGTTTATGCTGTGTTTGATAGACGCAACATAACAGCGAAAGCAACCTCTTCTCTTTACCTCCTTCTTTGGCGAATTGTCCAGATTCATCATCAAGGAACAAAGCGAAGAATGCGCTTTCTCTGGCCACTCTGATTTCTCCCAGAATGGCAGGGGCAAAAATAGGGAAAATTGCTATTGCAAGGCCGTTTTGGGGAGAAAAATCATATATTTCTCTCTGTATTTTTTACTGTAGCAACTGTAGCAACTGTAGCAGTCGCCATTTGGATTGATATTATATTGAATGTAATTATTTGTAACACATATTGTTAGCTTCCTTTCTTTTGCCCTTTCAGGGCGAAAAACAAAACCACGACTGTTACCCAGGGCGTTGCCCTGAGATAGTAGTTTATGGCCTTTCAGGCCGTTCTGCCGATATCGCCAAATCATTTTGACTAATGACTAAAATGACTAAAATGACCGAGCCTGTACTGATGATACCCTCTGTTCCCCCTCTGTTCTCCTTCTGTTTTCTCCCTGCTTTCTCCCTGCCCACAGAGAGGAATCAGAAAGGTATCACGAAGGTACCACAAAGTTACCAGATAGAGGCTATAGGCTTGCTATAGCCTTACTATAGCGTTGGTATAGCGTTGCTATCGTTTTTTATACTTTAACGGATTGTGAATGAGCGTGTTATGGAGGAAAATCAGCAAGCAAGTCTATCTGCATATTGTATCACTCAGAGAAACAGATAGTTACAAAGATTCTCCTGCCTCATTCGGGCTTTAGGCTTGCGGTTGTAAAGATAAACAAAATAGCTGGATTTGGCAAGTTTTTTCCTGTTTTTTTTGCAGTTGCTACAGTTGCTACAGTTGCTACAGTTAAAATCACAGAGAGAAAGGGGCATGAGGGCGACAGACCTCAGCGCGAAGTCACCTTATACCGCGTGACTATACCTTCTTTCCAAGTGCATTCCACCACCTTATTACCTCGGGCACAGAGCCCTTTGAAACGACCGCTTTTCCATGCGGTTGGCAAAGCAGGAAGCAATTCGATTTCTCCATCATGGCTTTGCAGCAGCATTTCAGCGATGCCAGCCGTGCCGCCAAAGTTACCGTCAATCTGGAAAGGCGGATGGGCGCAGAAGAGGTTGGGATAAGTGCCTGCATGATGACGACCTGCGCTGTCGATAGCGGGCTGTAACAGGTTCTTCAACAGCAAATAAGCGTGGTCGCCGTCACCGAGACGCGCCCAAAAGCAAATCTTCCAAGCCCGCGACCAGCCCGTACCCTCATCACCTCTCCGTCGCAAGGTCTCTCGGCATGCGTCTAATAGAGAAGAATCCAAGGAGGTTATGTCTGGATTGCTTTGCTTCGTGCCTCGCAATGACGGTTCCTCGCAATGACGGAACAACATCGTGCCGGGATAAAGCCCAAAGAGATGCGACACATGACGATGATGCGGCTCCACCTCTTTATAATCTTTCAGCCACTCTTGCAGATAGCCCTCTTTACTCACCTGCATGGGCGGGAATTGGGATTTTGCTTCACGGAGACTATCGGCAAAGGTATTATCTATATTAAGCAAAGTGGCAGACTGACAAACTGCATCATACAACTCGCTGACAATCTGTACATCCATCGTGCTGCCCATACAGACGCTGACAGCGGTACTGTCGTTGAGCCAGAAAGCGTTCTCAGGTGAAGTGGTGGGAGCCGTTACCAACCATCCGTGTTCTGGTTCCTCAATCATCGCGTCGAGGAAAAACTGCGCCGCTCCCCTCATCAAGGGATAAGCCTCTTTCAGGAACCCCTTGTCTTGGGTAAACTGGTAATGCTGCCAAGCATGAAGGGCTAACCAAGCTCCGCCTGTATTGGTAGCACCCCATGAGGGATGCTCGCCCGGTGCCGTGAAGCCCCAAGGATTGCTGACCACATGTGCCGTCCAGCCTCGTGCACCATAAAAGTCTCGGGCCGTCTTCCGTCCCGAGGGCATCAGCCTTTCGGCATAGTGAATCAGCGGCAGATGCAGCTCGCTGAGGTTGCACACCTCGCAGGGCCAGTGGTTCATCTCCACATTAATATTAAGGTGATAGTCGCCGTTCCAAGGGGTTTGTATCGTATTGGCCCACAGCCCTTGCAGGTTGGGAGGCAGCAAATCCTCGCGAGTCGAGCTAATCAACAAGTAACGTCCGTAGTGGAAATAACAGGTCGGCAGCCAAGGGTCGTCGTTCTCCAAGAAGTCGCGCCAATGTTCGTTCAGGGTAAGGTCTTGATGCACTTTGGGTTCGCCGATTTGTAATTCCACGCGGTCAAATAGTTCGTGATAGGATTTCAGATGGTCGCTTTTTAGCTTCTCAAAACCTTTTTCGATGGCCTTTTGCAGGTGCTCATTAACATACGCCTCTGGATTGTCGCACAGAAAATCGGTGGCGGCACAGAAGTAAACGACTGATTCATTTTTTCCGGTAACCGATTGTGCTTTAGCATAATATCGCATCCCTTCAACACCCTCTACATGACTATCCAACTGACCACATAAAACAAGACCGTCAGTATCCTCGAAAACTTCGGCTTTTTCTTGTCTCGATAATCCAAGTGCATAAGAGGCGGGGCCTTTCAGACGTAACGCCACTACATCATCGCATCGGGAAACAAAAGCCTCGCGCTCATAACGTTGACCACCTTTTTCGAAGGAAACTTTGTGGATAGCATCGTTAAGACAAAGCATCCGTTGATAGTTTGTTACGGAGTCGTTATCAGGATATTGGAAGTCGATAGTCATGTTTCCCAAAGTCTGGTAGCAGCCGAAAGGCACCTTAGCCCCTTGCCCGTGACCTGAGCCCGCTCCTCCACAGACGAAAGTCTCATACATCAGGTTCTGCGCTTCATCATTCTTACCCTCCTTCAGCAGTCTCTGTATCTCAGGCAGCGACTGTAAAGCCAATGGGTTGCTGTCGTCTGAAGGTCCACCAGACCATAGGGTAATGTCGTTCAGCACAATCGTCTCCTCCTCCACTCCCCCGTCAGGCATTATCCCCAGATGTCCGTTACCCAAAGGGAAGCACTCCTCCCAGATTAGGGCGGGACAATCCATCATCAGGTTCCAATCCTCGTCCTGCGGTGTTTCGCGACAAGCGGCGATGGATAGAAGCATTAGCAGTATTATTGGAAAGCTTGTCTTCATTAGGGACTTGGGGGGTATCGTCAACTGTCAATGGAATAGCCTGTTGCTTTCTGTTTGCGCACAAAGCAGTACCAAAACAGCACCAACGCGGCTATCGTACATAATACGGTTGGCAACCAATGCACCATCCAAGGCTCTTCCAACTTAGCCAATGGAGTACGGTTGCGTATCGCCACATAAGTACTAATTGTAGCCACAGCGTTGTTCAGGAAATGGAGCATCACGTTGGGTACCAGCGAACGTGAGTACAAGAACACATAACCCAACACAAGACCCATCACGAAACGGACGAGGAAACCACTCATATCCATATGCATTAAACTGAAAACGAATGCCGTAACCACCACCGCAACATGGTCGTTTTTGAACCATTTGCCAAGTAGCTGCTGCAAACCTACGCGGAAAAAGAGCTCCTCGCAGATAGCAGGAATCACAGCCATTACCAATACCATGATCAGTAGTCCAACAGAACCGGCACTGGCCGCTTTCCTAACAATTCCCATAACCGTGTGATAATACTCATCTGACATCATGGAGAACATTTTACCGACATTCCAGTGGTTGTTCCAAAAGCCGATCCAGTCAATCAAGGGAGACAACAAAGCGTAGATTACTACACTCGCCAAAGCCAGCAACCACTTGTGACTACCAAAGTCGAAACGGTAAAAATCACGTTTGTTGTCGCGGTAGAAAACGTTTGCTACAATTATAACGGGCACTAAAAACAACAAAAAACTTTGCGAAACAGTGCTTGCCATTAATAATCCCGGGTTGTCACCTAAAAGGGTGGTTTGTACAGGGTTAACATCACCCTTATTTAACACCACAGTGAGGATAACAACAAGCAATACCAATGGGAATAGCATACCTATGTGAGAACCTATCAGTACCAAAAGTTGCTTGAAAGGATGTGCGTTTTTATTCATATTAATCCAGTGTATTGTTAGTTGAATACCAAATTATTGTTTCTCGCTAATCGTCAGCACTACCATATCGCGATTAGCAGGCACAAGAGTCATCCCGAAACGTGTCAGCAATTCCTGCTGTATCTCTTCAAAGCTAAGTTGGGCAGTAGCAAAGTCCTCACTGACATTCAGCCAATCTCCAGAATGCAACCAAGGGTCCAAAAGTACCGGAAGATGCCAGTAATAGCGCAAAGCGCTCATCACGGACGCCAAACATTGTGGACGCATACCGTCAACTTCATCCACATGATCCACATATAACCAACTGTCATCGGTTCGCCAAATATTACTATTACCGACTCGATTCTTAATAAGGGAAGCATCAATAGATGCCTTTTGGTATAATTCCTTGTCTTCCACCACCAACCTATAAGCAGGCTTTACAGCAGTGTCGCACTGCAAGCCGCCATAACGTACCATATCGCGGAACAACACACGGTAATCGGGAAACACCACCTGATCATACTTGACTGAGTAGGTGTAAATATCTTTACCTGGTGTGAAGTCGTAAGCGGTGTCACCACAAGCGATACCGTCAGTATACATAGCACCGATAAGCATTTCTTGCGCCAACATGGTTCGCGTGTTTGAGCGGTGGACAAACTCCTTTACTGGCCAATTGCGATAGAAGTGTTGCTCTGCGCTCCTGTTTTTGTACCTGATTAGTGACGCCTCATAGCTTGTCTGCGGTCTGTCGCCATCACCGCGATAAACGATTTTATTGTCGGAACATGCCGCCAACGTCAAAGCGAAGGCCATCACAATAAGAATAGGACGGTGTTTCATAGGCTTTTCCCATTAATTACTTGCGCCGCAAAGTTAACAAAAAAACTATACCATAAGAAGTTTTGTCCACAAATTCAGAAACTTTGTGTAATTTTGCAGCCATGAACTAAACAAACAAGAATAACTGATTTACAATGAAAAAACACCTTATTCTATTATTAGCATTGGCAATCGGACTCACTGCCTGCGACAAAAAAGAGACCTTCAAGGTTAACGTGAGCCTGAAAAACGGCAACGACGAGACCGTGTATCTGCAAAAGTTCGTGGATAACGACCCCGTTATCATCGACTCGGCTGTGATTACCAACGAAATGGCCGTCCTCACCGCCCCTGTCGACGACCCGCAAATCCAATACGCCCTGAAAGTGAAGGGCAAACGCGGCTCGATGCGATTCTTTGCCGACAACAAACCCGTCTCCATCGTGGGCGATATCAACAACCCTCGTGACGTGGGCATCATGGCCTCTGAGACACAGGCCGAACTGGACGCCTATTACAATCAGATACAGGAGTATTACAACCGCATGAGGTCGAACGAGGAAACAAAAAATGCGGCGTTCCAAAACGAAGACTATGCGGCAGTTGACTCTCTCGACAACATCACAAAAGGCATCGAAGAAGAGTTGGACAACTATACTGAGACCTATCTCAAGGAACACGCCGACAACTTCATCGCGCACTATATCCTCGATCTGGAAAAACACGACTACCCTCTTGACCAACTGAAAGAAAAAGTGGCCACCTTCAACACCGAGTCCATCTATAAGGACAACATCAACGACTACATCACTAAGCAGGAACGCCTCGAAGTGGGTCAACCCTTCATCGACTTCACGCTGCAAACCAATGACGGAAAGAGTGTTACACTCTCCGAGGTGATTGCCAAGAACAAGCTCACATTGGTCGACTTCTGGGCCTCGTGGTGCGGTCCTTGCCGCCACGAGAACCCCGTCGTAAAGGCGGCCTACGAGCAGTATCATGAACTCGGTTTCGAGGTCGTTGGCGTCAGCGTCGACCAAGACGAAGCCGCTTGGCTGAAAGCTGTTGCTGATGACCAGCTGCCCTATGCTCAAGTGCTTGACAGAGAAGGTACCGCCAGCGAAGCCTACATGATTTATTACATACCGGCCAACTTCCTCTTCGATCAGAACGGTACAATGGTGGCGAAAGGACTGCGCGGCGAAGATTTGAGCGCAAAGTTGGGAGAATTGCTAAAATAACATACCATGATGAAAACAAAAAACATACTGCTACTTTTGGCTTGTGTAAGCCTTTTTGCTTGCAACCAACAGCCCAAGACTGAGACCTTCAACATCAACATCGACCTGGCCAATACAGAAGGCAAAATCGCTTATCTGCTCAAAGACGGCCTGACTTTGGATTCGGCTGAACTGGTCAACTGGAAGGCCTCCTTTGCGACACCCGTCTGCAACGACAATGAGATGTACAGCCTAATGCTGAAAGGCTGGCGTCGCCCGTTCTATTTCTTCACCGACAACACCGACGTGACCCTTGAAGGCGACGCACAAAACCCCAACGCCATTGTGGTGAAAGGCTCCGAGTCGCAAGACCGCCTGAATGCCTTTACGGAAGGCTATATGGCTTTGGACGAAAAGATGGAGCGCATTGGGAGCCAACTTGAAGAAGCCAAAAAGGCCGGCGACCAACAACTTGTCGAGCAGCTGCAACAGCAATATGACGATGCGCAGGAGATTGAGAAGATGTACTGCTTCGATTACGTCTGGGAGCATCCCACCGACCCTGTAGCGCATTATGTCCTGTATCGCTACAAGTGGGCCTTTGGTCCCTGCGAGCTGCGCACGATGATTGACAATATCCATCACACCGACAGCACCCTCAGCACTTCCAACCTGAGACAGGCTGAGGAATATGTGGAGAAACAAGAGCGCGTGCAAGCCGGTCAGCCCATCATCGACTTCACCCAAAACGGCCCCGACGGCAACCCCGTAACGCTCAGCCAACTCGCTGAGGGCAAGCTCCTGCTGGTCGACTTCTGGGCTTCATGGTGTCCCGACTGCCGCAAGGCCAATCCGGATGTGGTGGCCACTTGGCAGAAGTACCATGAGCAAGGTTTTGATGTCCTCGGTGTCTCGTTCGACACCAACAAGGAGGCCTGGCTCGCCGCCATCGAGAAGGACAACCTGACCTGGACGCAAGTCTCCGACCTGCAAGGCTGGAACAACGCCGCCGGTGCCCTCTATGCCATCTCCTTCATCCCGCAGAACGCCCTCATCAAGGACGGCATGATTGTCGCCCGCAATTTGGAAGGAGATGCTTTGATGGAGGAAGTTGGAAGACAATTGGAGAAGTAAGCTATTGATAACTCAGGATGGCGATGTTTGACGAGACCATACCAGAGGGCAGTATGAAAGTTTCAGAGTTCGGTGCTTTGTTGAAAAAAGGCATCAAGAAACACTATGAGAAACAGCAAAGTAATCATAGTGTCTTCAATGATTATCGGGTGTCAATTTGATTTCTTTTTTCGAACCAATCCGAAAAGTGCTTGAAAAAGTCATAGTCTAATATAACACTGATTCTTAGCAACAAATCGGTGTAAATCCATTTGCGACGAAAGATTTTATAGGCATTCTGTCGCGAGCAATTCAACTGATTGGCTAACCAAGTAATGCTTCGTCCTTGACGAGCCAATTCTGCTTTGATAAGGTTCCCTATGTGTGGTTCTTCTTTCATTGCGTTTGCCTTTCGGGGAGCTTCGCTCTGTAGGCAAACAAAATGGGCGGAACCGTTATTGCTTACCCGTCTTGAAGGCATCGGCAAACGCCCTGATGATGATAAGCAAAACAACTCACGCCCAAACGACGTGAGCCTTCCGTCTGCTTATTCTTATCATCAAAATTTTGCCGATTTTTCAAGACAAAGAATAAGAGCGTAAAGCTCGGTGTGGTTATGTTGACATTCTAATTTCTATTTCTTATCTCTACCTATATTCCATTCTATAATAGTTTGGGGACAAAGGTAGGGATAATTTGGATTGGTTTTCATTTTTTTGATGTATATTTTGCTTCAAAAAGAAAGGAAGTGTCTTTGCGGCACTTCCTTCCAACTTAGACTCAATTGTTACAAGCTTATTGCTTATAGCATTTGAAGTATTCGTCATAGCCCGACTGCAATGCTTGCATTCGCAATTTGATTTCCAAATCATTGCAGTTTTTTGCTCCCCATGATTCGGGGTCCATAGTTGTACTACCGTAATAGTAATTATCGGTTGCATCGTATTCTTCGCACTTGCAGGAAGAACTTTTATTGCATTGAGAGAACAGCATTAGGCAGAACAATGTCGTTGCAAGGATTAGTACTTTTTTCATATTCAAGTAATTAATTCATGTGTAATTCTAATCATTCTCCTTCCCGACGGATATAAACAGAGGCAACAGCACTGAAATCACTTTGTTTACCACTTGCACTTACTGCTTTTACTTTATAATAGTAAGTATTTCCACAAGAAACGCTCTCGTCAGCCCAACTCATTGAAACATTTGAGCCTTTTTTGCTGTAACTTCCATTATATGAAGTGCTTCTATATACATCCCAATGATCTACACTAGAATCATAATTCCAACTAACCAGTGCAAAAGGATACATTCGAGGTCCACAATCTTCAGCCGTGACACCTGTCGGCGCAGCTGGAGTCACATCGGAGCCTCCTCCGCCTCCACCACCGCCACCAGTCGAATAATGGCAATAGGCAGAGGAACTCAAAGAACTTTCACCATAACTATTAATGGCTTTTACCTTGTAATAATTGTTCTCATAAGGAACATTGTCATAAATATAGGTGCTACTTGTTGTCCCTATTGTGTAATTATAGCTATAACCATCTTCAGAATAATAGACTGTATAGCTAGTTGCATTGGAAACAGAGTTCCATGACACTTTAATTGAAGAACCACTGACCGTAGCTGACACACCTGTTGGGGTTGAGGGCGCAGAACCGCTGCTATTACCACCACCACCTCCACTGCCACCACCTCCTGGGTAAACCGGGTCTGGAGTTGGTTCTTTTGTACAGGCCACAACAGCCAATAATAAGATTGCCACTACGGAACTTAGTCCTATCCAAATCTTTTTCTTCATTATTCTTTTGCCCAGTTCTATCCCATCGGGCACATCGGTTTTAGGGTTAGTATTTTACCTCGCAAAGATAGAAACAAGCCTTATATGACGCTCTTTTTCAGTGTCATCCATTTGACGCGAAAGTTTGTCCTTTTTGGTTGTCGGAAGTGTAAACGGAAGGGTTACACTTTGGAAAAGCGTAGTTTTTTCACTCCAAAAACCTTGGAAAAGCGTATGATTTTAGGGTAAAATTTCTTGGAAAAGCGTAAATTTTTTGCTTCAGATTTATTGGAAAAGCGTATCTTTGCGGTGTAAAAACATCGTAACATGCTGAAAAGGAAGATACAATCCTACATCGAACAATACCTGAACAGCAACTCCAATAAGATGCTTGTCATCGACGGGGCAAGGCAGATTGGCAAGTCGTTCATCATCCGCGAAGTGGGCAGCCGTCTGTTTCCCAACTTCATCGAAGTGAACTTTGCCAAAGACAAGAACGGCCCGAAGGTTTTCGCGGAAGCCAACACCATCGAGAAATTCTATTTCCAACTGAGCACCATTGCGGGTGAAAAAATGCGCGAAAAAGCCAACACTTTGGTCTTTTTGGACGAAATCCAAGCTTATCCACACATGCTCACCATGGTGAAATTCCTCAAGGAAGACGACCGCTTCACTTACATTGCCAGCGGCTCGCAATTGGGAGTCACCTTGCGGCAAACGGTTTCCATTCCCGTCGGAAGTTTAGAAATCAAGCATATGTACCAACTTGATTTTGAAGAGTTTTTATGGGCAAATGGTTTTGGTGAAACAGCCATTGATGAATTGCGGAGAAGGTTTGAGGCCAAAGAATCGTTGGAAGAAAACCTTCATGCAAGGATGATCGACCTGTTCAAGCGCTATTTATTAATAGGTGGAATGCCTGATGTGGTCAATGCGTATCTCGATTCAAGGAATATCGTGGCTGTCAGGAAGATACACGATGACATCCGACATCTTTACGCACTCGATGCTTCGCAATACAGCGAGGAGCACAAGCTGAAAATCATGAGCGTTTACAATATGATTCCGTCCAACATGGAAAGCAAGAAGAAGCGTCTGGTTTACAAGGCTATAGAAGGCAACGACAAACGTTGGAAAGACTATGCCGATGAGATTGAATATTTGGTCTGTTCAGGCATCACTTTGGATGTGAAGGCCATTTCTTCACCAGCATTCCCTTTGGTTGAATCGGCAAGCAAAAACCTTATCAAACTGTATCTGAACGATGTTGGATTACTCACTAGCATTTTGTATCAATATAATGTGGCGGCCATACTGGATGACGAACTGAGCGTGAATTTGGGAAGCGTGTATGAAAGCGTGGTCGCATCAGAACTCAGGGCGCACGGGCATGAGCTGTTTTATTACGACAACAAAGCCAAAGGCGAGGTGGATTATATCGTTGACGACTACGAAAACCTTTCAGTACTGCCCATTGAGGTAAAATCTGGCAAGGACTATCAAATTCATCGTGCGCTCAATGCGTTTGCGGCTAATGAAGATTACAAAATAAAGAGAGGTATTGTCCTGTCAAATGAGAGAGTGGTTTATTCCAAAGGTATCATTACTTATCTACCCATTTATTACGTGATGTTTTTGGAAAATCGGATACCGAAGCAACTCATTCTGTAGTATTATCTGTTGGCCGACCAAGCCACAAACGGAGGGTTGGGATAATCCGCTTTGCTGTATTCCAAAGGCATCCCGTCGCTGATGCGTAGCACCTTGCCGCCAGCGGCGCGGAGGATGGCATCGGCGGCAGCGGTGTCCCATTCCTTGGTCTTGCTGTAACAGACGTAGACATCGGCACTGCCTTCGGCCAAACGGGCAAATTTCAGGCTGCTTCCCTGTGTGTCAATAATAAGGTCAGGATGGATGGGAAGCAATACCTTATTAATATAGTCGTCCACCTCTTGTGTGCGATGCGAGCGGCTGACCAAAACCGTGTAGGGTCGCACCGCGTGCGTCCGAAGGGTTACAGACGGACATACGCAATGTGTCCCAACAGCGTACCATAATTGATCCATCACCGGCGCATAAATCACGCCCAATATAGGTTGCTTGTCGTCAATCAGCGCAATATTAACCGTAAACTCTCCATTGCGGTTCACAAACTCAACCGTTCCATCCAAAGGGTCGACGAGCCAATAGCGATGGTATTGGGAGCGGTCGGCAGGAAGGTCCTCCTCACTAACGAAGGGCAAACCCGAAGGAGCCAGAGTTTCCTTGATGATTTGGCTGGCTTTCAGGTCAGCCTGCGTAACAGGTGAATCATCGTCTTTGGTATAGATTTCAAAGGGAGTGGCATAGACTTCCATGATGACTTTTCCAGCCAAAAATGCAGCTTTTTTAGCAAGCTCTAACAAATTTTCCATGCGGCAAAAATAGGCGTTTTTATGGTTCTGAAAACCAACTATATAAGAAAAACTTGCAAAATTATTTCTTTTGTCCGCTTTTATTCTGCTAATTTTGCAGCCGAAAAATCGGGCTGCATCAGCCCTCCAATTATAGAAATTTTGAGACTATGGCAAACAACTTAGTGATAGTGGAGTCACCCGCAAAAGCCAAAACCATTGAAGGTTTCTTGGGCAAAGATTTTACGGTGAAAGCAAGTCAAGGTCACGTCCGCGACCTGAGCAAGAACACTTTAAGTGTCAACATCGAAAAAGACTTTGAGCCAGAATACGAGATTTCTGACGACAAACAGAATATAGTTGCCGAGTTGCGCAAACTCGCCAAAGCCGCCGACACCGTGTGGCTGGCATCCGATGAGGACCGCGAGGGAGAATCCATCTCGTGGCATCTTTATGAAGTGCTCGACCTGAAAAAGAAAAAGAACACCAAACGTATTGTCTTCCACGAAATCACCAAGACAGCCATCCAAAACGCCATCGAGCATCCGCGCGATATCAATATGGGTCTCGTCAATGCACAGCAAGCCCGTCGCGTACTCGACCGCCTGGTGGGTTACGAACTCTCCCCGTTGCTGTGGAAAAAGGTGAAGCCTTCCCTTTCGGCCGGTCGCGTGCAGAGCGTGGCCGTACGCCTCATCGTCGAACGCGAAGAGGAAATCAAGAATTTCGTGCAAAGCAGTGCCTATCGCGTGACGGCTCAATTCACCTTCGTTGAGAATGGACAGGAACGCAATCTTCTCGCCGAGTTGCCGCATCGCTTTGAAACCAAGGAAGAAACTAGAAAATTCTTGGAGTCGTGCATCGGAGCCGCCTATAAAGTGGAAAGCATCGAGAAAAAGCCCGGCGTGCGTTATCCCGCACCGCCTTTCACCACCTCTACCCTGCAACAAGAAGCCGCCAGAAAGCTCGGCTTCTCTGTGGCCAACACGATGCGCATCGCACAGCAGCTCTACGAATCCGGTAAAATCACCTATATGCGTACCGACTCGGTGAACCTTTCCTCGATGGCACTCGAAATGGCGAAAAAGGAAATCGCTAAAAACTATGGTGCCGAATACGTGAAAACCAGACAATATCATACCAAGTCGAAAGGTGCCCAAGAAGCTCACGAAGCTATCCGTCCCACCTACCTCGAACAACATACCATCAAAGGTACAGCCGACGAGAAGAAACTCTACGAACTGATATGGAAACGCACCATTGCCTCACAAATGGCTGATGCACAGATGGAACGCACCAATGTCAATATCGGTATCTCGACCAGCGACAAACAATTTGTGGCCACAGGCGAGGCTATCCTGTTCGACGGATTCCTGAAGGTCTATATGGAAAGCTATGACGATGCTCCTGCTGAAAACGATACGGCCATCCTGCCTCCAGTCTCCGAGGGTATGAACCTCAATCTGGAAAAGATAGAAGCCCAACAACGCTATACCCGTCCCCCGTTCCGCTATAACGAGGCCAGTCTGGTAAAGAAGATGGAAGAACTCGGCATTGGTCGTCCTTCCACCTATGCGCCCACCATTTCCACTATACAGAAACGCGAGTACGTCACCAAAACTGATGTAAAGGGTGTCCAACAGGAATTCCAAATCATCGAATTGAAAAACAACAAGATAATCGAAAGTACTGGAAAGGAAAACATGGGAGCCGAAAAAGGCAAGCTTATCCCCACCGACATCGGTGTATTGGTCAACAAGTTCCTGATGCAGTATTTCGAAAGCATTATCGATTACAACTTCACCGCCAACGTGGAGAAGGAGTTCGACCAGATTGAAGGAGGTCAGCGTGAGTGGAACGCTATGATTCGTGACTTCTACAACTTCTTCCACAAACAAATTGTCTCCACCACCGAGAACTCAAAACGATTCAGCGGCGAAAAACTGTTGGGTGTCGACCCCGCCACAGGCAAGAACGTCTATGTGAAGGTGGGGCGATACGGTCCGGTGGCCCAAATCGGTGACACCGAGTCTGATGAAAAGCCTCGTTTCGCTGGACTGAAGAAAGACATGAGCATTGAATCCGTCACCCTCGAAGACGTACTGAAACTATTTGAGTTCCCGCGTTCCTTGGGCGTATACGAAGACAAAGAGTTGATTGTATCCGTCGGAAAGTTCGGTCCCTACATCAAGCACGACAACAAATACTACAGTCTTCCCAAGACGGACAACCCCAACTATTTGGAATATGACCGTGCCGTTGAAATCATCAATGAGAAACGCGAGAAAGACCAAAGCAACATCATCCTCGCTTTCGACGAAGACCCCGAACTGAAAGTACTTGACGGACGCTTTGGACCTTACATCTCCTACAAAAAGTCCAATTATAAGATTCCTAAAGGTACTGATGCCCACGCCTTAAGTTATCGTGACTGCCTCAATATCATTGCAGACCCAAAGAATGCGCCCAAGAAAAAGGTGTCGAAGAAATAACTGTCAGTCAATTAAAGTGCTTGTGCTTCGGCCAATGCCGCTACGAGATAGGTTTTCCCGTTGCTTTCGCATTTGCATTTGTAGCGTGTGCGTTGCTTCGGGCCTTTTTTGAAAACCAATCCGTTCCTTAGGGCAAACCTTGCACCTTCGGGTAGACCCTCCACTGTACATAGACCTGGAGATTTCTTGTCATATTGCTTCAATACCCTATGTAACCTGACATCAGCTGTACTGCTTGCCTTGATGTGCTGCAAATGATGATGCAAAGCTTCCAACACATCTTGCGGAAAGATGGACTGCGTCATAAAGGGTTGCAACAAAGCTGCAAAACAGGCCTGCCATTCATTCCCGTGAGGCAACACATCGCGCAAGCCATATTGCTGATATACATCGTAATGCGCCACTTCGTGGACGTAGGTGACAAGCATCTGATAGGGATTCAGGTCTTGATTGAGTGTAATAGTGCATAGACTTTTCGGTGTCCTCGGTGGACGGAAGTCACCCAATTTGGAACTGCGGGGTTGCTTGAAATGCAAGCAGAAACGCCTCTCCTGATACAGCTGGCCGACCTGAGCCACCGCCGATTCAGGGAAATAACGCTTCAACAATTCAAACTCCTCGGCTTTCATCGGCGTATAATACTTGGTGTTCCATGGGTTCCTGAGGAGCATAGCTCCACTTGGTGCAGGAATTGCAATGACGCGGAGCCCTTACGCGGCCCGGAACCTCTTTCGTCTTGCAGGAAGTGGCGAAAACCGCCAATGACAACAGAATTACTATCCAAATCTTCATTTTCATATACTTTCTATTTTGACAGCCATTTAGCCGGATCTTGCCGGTTGGTTTCCTTCAGCAGCTCAAAATGCAACTCCGTCTTGTTTTCCGCCTTGCTGGTATGCACCGTTCCCAAGTTCTGTCGGGTACTCACTTTGTCACCACGTTTCACGGTGACATTCTCCAGATTGGAATAGACAGTGAAATACTCCCCGTGGCGGATGATGACTACCGTATTGGCTCCCGTCAGCTTGCTGACACTGGCCACCTCACCGTCAAAGACAGCACGAGCCTGTGTGCCTTCTACGGTAGCAATATCAATACCGTTGTTGGTCACCGTCACCTTGTCCGACACCACTGATGCGTGTTTGCCAAAGGACGATGAGATAACTCCTTGTTCCACGGGCCAAGGGAGTCGACCCTTGTTGTTGGCGAAATCCGTCGACAAGGTTTTCACCGTCTCTTTGTTCCGTGCATTCGCAAGTCGTACTTCCTCAGCAATGATATCGTCAATAGCCTTCTGCAACTTTTTGGCCTGCTGCTGTTTGTTCTTGATATCCTGCTTGATGCTGCCCTCTTTTTTCTTCAGTTTGGCCACTTGTCGGTTCAGTTCCTTCTTCTCGTTTTGCAGTGCTGTCTGCTGGGTCTTCTCATCCGCCAGCATAGCTGCCTGTGCCTCACGTGCCTGTTGGCTGGCTTCCATCTCGCCGCTGATGCGTCGCTCGGTACTGACGATTTGGTCTATCTTCATCTTTCGGGCCTCGCTGAACTGCCTGATGTAACGCAGGCGTCGGAAAGCCTGATTAAAGTCCTCAGCAGCAAAAATAAAAGCCAAGTTGTTGTAATGGCTGCGGTTGCGATAGGCGAAGGTCAGCATCTTCGCATATTCCTTACGGAGTTTCGTCAAATCGGAATTCAACATTTTGATATTCCGTTGACCTGTTTGTATTTCGGAATCGAGATTGGCAATCTGTTGGTTGTATGCCTTGATAAGCTTCTCGCGTTGCTTGATTTGCTTGTCCAAGATGGAGGCCTCGTTGAGGGTCATCTCCTTGTCCTTGGTGGTCTTCTTCAGCAACTGGTTGGCTGTCGAAATCTCCTTTTGCAACGAAGTGATTTCGCTCTGCAACTCTTGTTTCGTCTTTCCCTTCTTCTGGCAGTAGGCAGAAGTAGAGCAGACGAGAAGCAACATCCACAATATCAATAAAACCCTCTTCATCCTTACTTCCGTTTGATGACTATCCTGTCCATTTTATCAGTGATTTTCAGCGGGAACGTCGTTTCTTTTTCCAATCGGATGTTGCTGTATCTGAGCTTCGCAGAATAGCCTCGAAGCATCGGACCTTGCAGCAACACCGTTTGATTCTCAACGGGAGGAAGCCCCTCATTATTGTCGAAAAGCAAAGATTGAACCCAAGACAAGCTGACAGGCTGATTGATTTGAGCAGATATAGTACCCAATGGCTCGGCCAGATAGACTTTGTCCATTCGGTTAATGAGCCAAACCGAGTCGGCATTCATCTTGACCCGCAGTGCCTCCACACCCATCGTCGCGGTCACGCTAAGCCAGATTATACTGTCACGCCTTATCCTGAGTTGTCCCGAAAGGTTATCGAAATTCTGTCCTCTGCCTTCCGCCTGAATGCTCAGGTTCGCCGTCATCCATTCAAAGGACTGCGTAGGTGCAGGGGCAACCGTCTTTTTGCGCGAGGCGCAGGAGGTTGCCGCAAACACCAAGACGAAAAATGCTATTATCATTCCATCACGCATGATGTTTTTTTCTCTTTCAATTGTCATACCAAAAACCATAAATCCCAACTTTTTTCGATGCAAAAATAACAAAAAACACGGGTTGAAATCTTGGTTCAAAAAAATTGTTCCCAAATCTTGCGCCGTCTCTATTTTTTTAGTAATCTTGCACACTCAATTTTTTCCAAATTCTATGCCATTGAAGAAGATTAAAACAGCTTTAATATCAGTATTTTACAAAACTGGAATAGATAACATCGTCGGCTTATTGAAGCAGAATGGTGTTCAAATATACTCGACTGGAGGCACCTACGACTTCATCAAGCCGCTCGACCCGACAGTGAAAACTGTAGAGTCGCTGACTGGCTACCCCTCCATCTTGGGAGGCCGCGTGAAGACCTTGCATCCCAAAGTATTCGGAGGCATCCTGGGCCGCACCCAACTCGACTCAGACCAAAAAGAGATGCAGGAATACGACATCCCGCCTTTCGATTTGGTGATTGTGGACCTCTATCCCTTCGAGGAAACCGTAGCACACACCGATGATGCTTCAGCTATCATCGAGAAGATTGACATCGGAGGTATTTCGCTCATCCGCGCCGGTGCCAAAAACTTCAACGATGTACTTATCGTTCCTTCACAGAAATACTACGGAGAACTAATTCAACTGCTTGAGAGCCAAAACTGCGAGACCTCGTTGGACGACCGTCGTCGTTTTGCCATGTACGCCTTCGGTGTCAGTTCGCACTACGACAGTGCCATCTACAACTGGTTCGCTAAAGATGAGGCTAACCGCGCCCTCCGTATTGGAGAGGAACAAGCCTCAACACTGCGATACGGAGAAAATCCCCACCAAAAGGGTACTTTCTACGGCGACTTGGATGCCATGTTCGAGAAACTGCACGGCAAGGAACTATCGTACAACAACCTGCTCGACCTCGATGCGGGTCTCAACCTCATCCGCGAGTTCAACGAACCCACTTTCGCCATCCTCAAGCACAACAACCCCTGCGGACTGGCCTGCAGAGCCACCGTCAAGGAAGCCTACACAGCCGCTTTGGCCGGCGACCCTGTTTCGGCCTTTGGAGGCGTGCTGGTGTGCAACCGCCCCATCGACCTTGAGGCTGCTGAAGAGATCAACAAGCTCTTTATCGAGGTCATCGTTGCGCCTGATTATGAAGATGGTGTGCTCGATTTGCTCTTCACCAAAAAGAACCGTGTGGTGCTTCGCCTAAAAGCCGACCAATACAAGCCTGTAACGGTAAAGACTGCCCTGAACGGCTATCTCGTGCAAGACCGCGACCTGCATTCAGAGACCCCTGACGACTTCAAAGTTATCACCGAGAAAGCACCCACAGCTGCAGAGATTGACGATATGGTCTTCGCCAACAAGATTGTGAAACACAGCCGTTCCAACGCTATCGTCCTCGCCAAGGGCAAACAACTCTTTGCCTCTGGTATCGGACAAACCTCTCGCGTTGATGCCCTGCGTCAAGCCATAGAAAAAGCCAAGACCTTCAACTTTGACTTGAATGGAGCCGTGCTGGCCTCCGATGCTTTCTTCCCCTTCAACGACTGCGTCGAGCTGGCCCACGAAGCGGGTATCACAGCCATCGTGCAGCCCGGAGGCTCGGTGCGTGACCAAGATTCCATCGACAGCTGCAACCAGCACGGAATCAGCATGGTATTCACAGGATTCCGACACTTTAGACATTAAAAACAGATAATTGAACAACTGGACACTATAAACTGACACGAAATGGGAGCATTCAAATTCCTCAACAAAGAAATCGCCATTGACCTTGGCACCGCCAATACCATTATCATATACAACGACAAAGTCGTCGTCGATGAGCCCTCCATCGTGGCTATGCAACGCGACACCAAGAAAATCATCGCCGTCGGTAAACGCGCCATGATGATGCACGGAAAGACACACGACAACATCAAGACCATCCGTCCGCTGCGCGATGGTGTTATCGCCGACTTCCAAGCTGCCGAGTACATGATGCGTGAGATGATCAAGATGATTAACTTCAAGAACACCATCTTCCCGCCCAGCCTCAAAATGGTCATCTGCATCCCTTCGGGCATCACCGAGGTGGAGGAACGTGCCGTAAAGGACTCAGCTGAGCAGGCTGGTGCCAAGGAGGTGCGACTCATCCACGAGCCTATGGCAGCCGCCATCGGTATCGGCATCGATGTCCTCGAACCTACAGGCAACATGATTATTGACATCGGTGGCGGTACTTCCGAAATCGCCGTTATCGCCTTGGGCGGTATCGTCAACAACAAGTCCATCCGCATCGCTGGCGACGACTTCACCGCCGACATCGAAGAATATATGCGCAAACAGCACAACATCATCGTGGGCGAGCGTACCGCCGAGCGCATCAAGATTGAAGTGGGATCAGCCATCCCGCAATTGGACAACCCGCCTGATGACTACGCCGTGCAAGGCCGCGATATGCTGACGGGTATCCCGAAGGAAATCAAGGTCAACTATGCTGAAATTGCCCACTGTTTGGACAAGAGTGTAATGAAGATTGAGACGGCAGTGCTCAACGCCTTGGAGCAGACCCCGCCCGAACTGTCAGCCGATATCTACCGCACCGGTATCTATCTCACTGGTGGTGGTGCCTTGCTGCGTGGCTTGGACAGACGTCTCAACGCAAAGACCAAATTGCCCATCCACGTGGCCGACGACCCGTTGCGTGCTGTAGCCCGTGGAACCGGCATCGCCCTGAAGAACTTTGACAGGTTCACCTTCCTTATCAAGTAAAGCATGTACAGCCTGTGGCGTTTCATACTGAAGCATCACTTCGTCATCCTTTTTGTCTTGCTCGAAGTGGTCTCCATTCTCTTGCTCGCCCGCAGCCAAAACTACCACCGCAACCGCATGGTGAACACCACCAGCGATGCAGTGGGGCAGATGTATGCGTGGAGCAGTGAGTTGAGCGATTATTTCCGCTTGAACAAGACCAACCGACAACTGGCCGAGGAGAATGCCTGGCTGCGACAGCAACTGTCCATCACCAACGACACGACACAGATTACTTACGACATCCTGGAACGCGACACTATCTATGAATACATCCCTGCCCGTGTCGTCAACAACAGCATCGGACAGGTCAATAACTACATCATCATCGACAAGGGCAAGGTTGACGGCATCGAGCCCGACATGGGTGTCATCTCGTCCGACGGTATCGTGGGCGTGGTTGCCGACGTGAGCCGTCACTATGCCTCCATCCTCAGCCTGCTCCACAGTAACTCCGTCGTGGGTGTCCGTTTCAAAAACAGTCAGGAACTTGGCAGCCTGAAGTGGGGCACCAGCAACTACCGCTACGGCCTCGTCGAGGACATCCCCACCCACGTCATCATGCACGAAGGCGACACCGTGCTCACCAGCGCCTATTCTTTCATCTATCCTGAAGACCTAATGGTAGGTACCGTGGTGGACACCCGTCCCGTCAACAGCGGAGCACTCAACACTGCCAAGATACGCTTCGCCACCGACTTCGCCACCCTGCGCTACGTCTACGTCATCCGCAATATGCACAAATCCGAACTTGACTCACTCAAAGCCAATTTCCGATGAACAGGACCGCACTACATATCTTCCGTTTCATAGGTTTGGTACTCTTGCAGGTACTGGTCATCAACCATGTCCGTTTAGGCGGTTATGTCCACCCCTACATCTACCTTCTTTTCGTCATGATGCTGCCCATCTACATGCCGGGCTGGCAACTGCTCATGCTGGGCTTCAGCACAGGACTCACTATCGATTTGTTCACTGGTACGCCTGGACTTCATGCGGGAGCCACTACCTTCCTGGCTCTCTGTCGTCCTGCTATCATCAGGCTCATCTCAGGCACACAGAAGTTTGAAAGCATCCACGAGCCTAACCTCAACCAATTGGATGGCGTATGGTTTCTGCGCTATACCATCGCCTGCGTCTTCGTGCATCATTTCTCTCTGTTCTTCCTCGAATCGTTCAGTTTCCATCTCTTTGGCCAAATCATGTTGCGCATCGTGCTCAGCGTCCCCATCTCCGTTTTCCTCATTATGATATTGCTCTTTATTTTCAAGTCCAACAAGAAAGGAGTTGAACGATGAACATAGCAGCACTGGTATCGGGTGGCGTCGACAGTTCGGTGATTGTGCCTTTGCTCAAGGAACAGGGCTACGACCCGCATATCTTCTATATCAAAATCGGCATGGAAGGTAAAGAAGACCTGTCGAGTTGCCCATCGGAAGAGGATATCGAAATCACCACTTATATCGCCAGGAAATACGGCTGCAAGTTCGACATCGTAGACTTGCAGCACGAGTATTTCGAAACGGTAGGCAAATACACGATGGAGATGGTGCGCAAAGGTCTCACTCCCAACCCTGACGTGATGTGCAACCGTTGGATTAAACTGGGTGCCTTTGAAGAGAAAGAGGGGCATAACTTCGACAAGATTGCCACTGGGCACTATGCCCGCTCGTGGCAAGATACCGAGGGTCTGTTTTGGCTCGGCACCGCAGCCGACACCTTCAAAGACCAAACCTATTTCCTGGGCCGCATCACCTACTCCCAGCTCAGCAAGGTCATTTTCCCCATCGGCGACATCCCCAAGCCCGAAGTACGCCGTTTGGCAGCACAATACAAGCTCCCCAGCGCTGAACGTCACGACAGCCAAGGGATTTGCTTCTTAGGCAAAATCAACTACAACGACTACATCCGCGAGTATGTAGGCGAAATGCCCGGCGACATCGTTGAACTCGAAACCGGCAAAAAACTGGGTCGTCACAAAGGCTTCTGGTTCCACACCATAGGTCAGCGCAAGGGTCTGGGACTCGGCGGCGGTCCCTGGTTTGTGGTGAAGAAAGACATCCCGAACAACATTATCTATGTGTCGCAAGGCTACGACCCCGTAGCGCAATATACCCGAGTGGTTCCTTTGGGCGACTTGCAGATGATTAACCCTGGCCTCCATTTCACCGAAGGGCAGCGCGTGCGCTACAAGATACGCCACCAGCCCGAATTCACGCAAGGCACTATCCACCTTACCGAACGAGGTGCCAACATCCTCTCCGACGTAGCCATCTCAGGCGTTGCCCCAGGACAGTTCGGAGTCGTCTACCATGAGACGGAACCTTACGTTATCGGTAGCGGTGTGATTGTGGAAGAAACGGAGTCCCTCACCGCGTAGCCACCACAGCGGCATTCTTGAACTGTTTCACCTTGCCTTCCAAACTGAAAACCTCAGTAACAACAACATACACCCCAACAGGGACACGGTTGCCGTTGTTGTCCAATCCATTCCAAAGCACACTACCCTCCTGCCCTACCAGTTCGCCTTTCGCCAAATGGCATACCAACTGACCCGCCACGTTGAAGACATATATATTAATGGTGTAGCCTGCCTCATCGAAACGATAATGGATAAAGCAAGCATCGTCGAAGCCGTCGCCGTCGGGCGAGAACACCTCAGGGCTAATTGAAACCACCTCGTCGGAAGGCTTGTCCATCTGGTTCATCGAGTTCTCGTAACCCGGCGTGCCGAAATGTACCCGCTCAGCAGCTGAGTGCCAGTTGTCGGCATCCATTGAGGGCAGGTCGAAACTGACACGTTCCAGCGACACGCCCTTGGTCTCTTTGAGCAAAGGATAGTGCATCTCCTCGCAGTAAGCCATCTGGTCGACGACGGTGCCGTCCTTGCCCATCAGCAAAGCCTTGCCTCCGGCGTTGATATAGCTTGGGAAAGAAGCCATCTGCACGAAATTGTCTGTGGGACAATCGTATTGTTGCCCCACAATTTCACTATTGGTGGAAAGCAGCACGTAAGTCCGGGGCATGAGCATCCTGCTTTCGGTGCTTATTTCTTTCAAGGTAGTGTCGGGCGGATTGGGGAAGCTTTCCTTAATCACGCCGAGCAGCAGTGTGCTGAGGTCAAAGGTCTTGTCACTGTTGTTGTAAAGCTCCACATAGTCCACACCGGGAGCAATGGGGTCGAAAAGAATCTCGTTGATGAGGATGTCGCCCTCGGCGACCTCTTCGGGAAGCTGGAAAGTGACGGTCATGTTGAATGACATTGTGTTGCCCCACTGGTCTTTGAGGCTACTCACCGTCAGTTGATATTCCGTGCCGATGACGAAGTCGCGTTCATATTCAAGGAGGACGATGGCCTGATTCTCGCCAAAGCTGACCGACAAAGGGAAACCCATACCATGATCAACAGTATAATGCACAGGCGAAAGGGCTGTAATCTCCTGCAAAGCCTCGTTGAAAACCAGCCTGAGGCACGAGGAGTTGACAGTTTTGTACGAAATCAGAGAAGGCGGGGTGTGGTCGGCAAGATAAGGCCCGACATACACATCGTCAAAATACACCCTCTTGGCGTAACTCGCCGTATAAGTAGCGCAGAGTCCAAACCAGCCTGACTTACCCAAGACATCATCCACGCCTACAGCCTCGATAAGGGTGATGCCCGAGCCGTCGTAGCAGGTCTCCATCACCCAATGACCTTCATGGTCGCAGGTCACCCTGACAAACACGGCAAACGATGAAGCAATAGCCCCTTCCCTGCCGCGAAAGATGCTTTGCACTCCATCGATGTCCTTACGAAACAATTCGATGGCATCGTTGCCGCCTGCTTCACCAAAGCGGAGAAAATAGCCCTGAGTGGCAGCACTCAGCTCCGCATCGTCGGCGCAGAGCCATACGTTGGTGAAGTTGTTTCCCGAAGGAGCGAAAGCCTCCTTCAGCCAAAAGCGCCATTCCATCGACTCGTATTCCATCACCCGGGTAGCCAGCCAAGCCGTCCCTGCCCCATCGGCGTTGAGTTGCAACTGCCTGTTGCCGTTCACCATAAACTTGTCCACTGAACCCGTCCACGAGGGGTCGTGCGTGAAGTCGCCGTCAGCAAAGTCGTCGGTGAGTTGGGCAAAAAGTGCAAAAGGAAACAAAAACAGCAGCAGGAGAGCGTGTCGCATAAATGGTGGAATTGACAGCGCAAAAGTACAACTATTTTTCAAAGCAGGCACAATACAAAAAATTCTTCTTATTTTTGCGCCCAAATTATAATCATTGCATTCGATGAAGAATTTTGTTGAAGAACTCCGCTGGCGCGGAATGCTGGCACAAATGATGCCAGGAACGGAAGAACTCCTCCAAAAGGAAATGGTAACGGCTTATTTGGGCACTGACCCCACCGCTGACTCGCTGCATATCGGACATCTCTGCGGCATCATGATGCTCCGTCATCTGCAACGCTGTGGCCACAAGCCCATCATCCTCGTGGGTGGCGCTACGGGAATGATTGGCGACCCTTCGGGCAAGAGCCAGGAACGCAACCTGCTGAACGAAGAGACCCTAAGACACAACCAGGAGTGCATCAAGAAGCAAGTGTCGAAGTTCCTCGACTTTGAGTCGAAGGAACCCAACGCCGCCGAGATGGTGAACAACTACGACTGGATGAAGGACTTCACCTTCCTGGACTTCGCCCGCGAGGTGGGCAAACACATCACCGTGAACTACATGATGGCTAAGGACAGCGTGCAGCAACGCCTCAACGGCACCGCCCGCGACGGCCTCAGCTTCACCGAGTTCACCTATCAGCTGCTGCAAGGCTACGACTTCCTCTGGCTCTACCAGCATAAGAACTGCAAGCTGCAGTTGGGCGGCAACGACCAATGGGGCAACATCACCACGGGCACAGAGCTGATTCGCCGCACCTTGGGCTTTGAGAACGAAGCCTTCGCCCTCACATGTCCGCTCATCACCAAAGCTGATGGCAAGAAATTCGGAAAGACTGAGAGCGG
Organism: uncultured Bacteroidales bacterium; assembly: GCA_947303335.1. Lineage (GTDB taxonomy): Bacteria > Bacteroidota > Bacteroidia > Bacteroidales > F082 > Limimorpha. The sequence goes on from CAMYYB010000014.1 coordinate 45,039, forward strand.
TAACATTTGGCTCGACCCCAAACGCACCACGCCTTACAAGTTCTACCAGTTCTGGCTCAACGTCAGCGACGAGGACGCCGAGAAATACATCAAGATCTTCACCTCGCTAGACAAAGAGACCATCGACGCCCTGATTGAAGAGCACAAGAAAGACCCGGGCATGCGTGTGTTGCAAAAGCGTTTGGCTCAGGAAGTCACCGTGTTGGTGCACTCGCAGGAAGCCTTGGATGCCGCCATCGAGGCCTCCAACATCCTCTTCGGCAAGTCGACCAAGGAAGGCTTGGAGAAGCTCGACGAAGCCACCTTCTTGGACATCTTCGACGGCGTGCCGCAGGAGCACATCGCCCGCACCGACCTCGAAGCCGGCATCCCGATTGTCGACTTCATGGCCGTCAACACGCAGATCTTCCCCTCGAAGGGCGAGGCCCGCAAGATGACCCAAGCCAACGGCGTGAGCGTCAACAAGGAAAAGGTCACTTTGGACAAGGTGATGACCCCTGCCGACCTCATCGACGGCAAGTACATCCTTATGCAGAAGGGCAAGAAGAACTATTACCTCGTTGTAGTCGAATAATCATGGAAGACAAGGATAAGCTACACGGACTCAGCCCATATTTGTTTTGGGACTTCGATACGACCCAGTTCGACATCGACAAGAATGCCGCGTGGCTTATCCAGAGGGTGCTGGAGTACGGGCAGATGCGTGATTGGAACATCATCGAAAAGCATTTTGGTGTTGATACAATTGTATCTTATGCCTTGAATTTCAGAACGCTAAATCCAGTCGCCCGTTCTTTCATAAGTTTTATTTCAGGTGTTAAAAAGGAGGATTTCAGATGCTATCGTATCGCACAATCGAGCCCCACACTTTGGAACTCCTGAAATACTTGATGGCAGAGCCTTATCTGAAGGATTGCCGTCTCGTGGGTGGGACAGCTTTGGCTTTGCAATACGGACATCGCTCGTCGGTGGATTTGGACATTTTTGGTGTGATTCCCGACAATGATGCTGCATTGCAGGACATTTTGGAAGGCTTCGGAAAGATTCAAGGCCAAATGACCTCCAAATACATCAAATCATTCATTGTTGATGGAATCAAGGCGGATTTTGTCAATTATTCACGTTATCCTTGGCTTGATGAGGCGGTTGTTGAGGACGGTTTGAGATTGGCTTCGCCAAAGGACATTGCCGCCATGAAAACCTACGCCATACAAAACCGAGGTTCGCGAAAGGATTTCATTGACATGTATTTCCTTTTGCAGCACTTCACTCTTGAGGAAATACTTGGTTTTTATGCTCAAAAGTATCCCAACTATTCCATGTTCAGGACGCGGATGGCCTTGACCTATTTTGAAGATGCGGAAAACAAGGAATGCCCTCCCATGTTCATTAAGGTAGATTGGAACGACATCAAAGAGTTCATTTCGCAAAAAGTCAGGGAAATTGATTGGGTAAAGTTTGAGTAGTTTTGCCGCGTGAAATGAAAGTGGGTGAAGGAATAAAAGCCGAAATGCTGATTTCACCGTGCGAAATAAGGCAAGAATATCGCATTTTGATGCTCTCTTAATCCAAAAAAACATGGACAAATCAAAAAACCGATTTTTCATAAACATTTGAATGTCAATATATTGAAAATTTCAAAATCGAAATAGATAGGGACAAAACCATTTTAGGGCTTGACAGATGGCTTTTTTGGTGTTTTTTTGAATAATTTTGCGTGCATAACGCAGAAAAACACATTGAAATGAAAGCAACAAGATTTTTCACCCTGCTTGCGTTCTTGCTGATGGCGGGAGGAGTGACTATGCAGGCACAAGAGTTTCAGCGGAGAGCCTCGATGCGGGATCCTCTGTTTTTGGATACCACCTCTGGGGTCTTCCATGAGATTTATGATTTCTGGCAACAATATGAATATGCACAGTTTCTTGACTATGGGAGAATGAGTGACCCTCAATACAAGCCAACGAGTTACGACTTTTGGGCTGATTTTGAAATAGAAAACTACGGAAATCCCAATTCCATCATCCAGAGTAATTTGTTGCCGTTTTACGCATACGAAGAGTATTTTATGGGGGTAGCGAAACGCAACGACACCTTGTATGAACTCCAAACTGCGTTTTTTGACGACTTCCCAAGCCCAAATCAGTTGTTGGGCATCTTTACCATTCCGCTGATAAGGACAGCCGACGGATTCAAGTTGGTCAATAAACTGACCATCAATAAAAACGATTTCTGCAAGAAACAAATCACATGGATTACCTATTATTATCCATCGACTTATGCTTTTGATGAAAAGGCGGCCAACACTGCCGTTTCGAGACTTTCGGCATTCGCTGAAGAATTTGGTGTCGATGGGATGGAACCTGTGGAGTATTATTTGTTTGAGAACAAGACGGAGATGTTCCATTACTTTGGGATAGATGGCAGTTGCTATGACTTCTATTCGGCAGAAACGATTGTTCCATACGGAAACAGCAAGATAGGCAAAAACAAGATTTGCTACACGAAAGGTGGAGAAAGCAAGATTCATGAATTTATTCATTTGATGCTTAAGAGCGTGACGAATGGCCAACGGTTTTCTCGGTTTGAGGAAGGGGTATGCTGCTATTTTGGTGAACATGTCTTACAGACCAAAGAGTGGCATTTTGACAAGTTGAAGATGTTTTTGAATGACAATCCTCAAATCGACCTTTCCGTGGATTTGATAGAGGCTTATGTGGATGCTGATGGGCGATACACGCATGATTCAACCCAAAGTGTCATAAAGTACAAGAAGCCTTATAGTGATGTATATTCGAATTATGGCTATGACATCCAGATGGTGATTTGCGAGATGCTTTACAAGAAAGGCGGGATGGATTTGGTAAAAAGGATGTTGTTTGAAACGAAAAGGAATGAAGATGAGTATGAGATGATTGAGACGCTGCTGGGGGTGAAGCGGGATGAAGTGAATGGAGTTATTAGGGATTATTTGAGGGAGAAGTATTGAGGGAGAATTT
>CAMYYB010000015.1 GCA_947303335.1 uncultured Bacteroidales bacterium
TTAGTTGGGTATTCCTTTTTCATATCTAAATGATTGGAAACCACAAAGATACGAAATAATATCCAATTAACATAATGATTATCAATTATTTATATAACTTTTTCTGTCGCCCGTACAATTCTTTTTTATTCATTTTTAAACAGCTTCTTAGAAGTTCCCTTTTGTTATTACGGAATAACGTCAATCTCCAAATTCAAGGGTGTCAACCGTCAACTTGTCAACTGCAATTGAAAAACGCAGATTCAACAAGTAGTTACGGTATTCTAATCCGATAGGTTATAGGACCACTAAATCATCACCCCAAACCGAAAACCAAACGAATGGCCATTGAGCTCTGTGGGCTGCAAGTCTATTGGTCCCAATTGATTCATCAGTTTGAGAATCGGATTGTGTGCGTGGTTATATTCGTAGTAAGCGTTGATGAAAAACACATCACCGATAAAAACATTCAATCCAGCGTTTACACTTCCTGAGACATAATAGGTGTTCCTGAAATTCTTCAACTTTGTAATCTTCAGCGCATCCCAGCCCGCGCTGATTTCCACATGGTCTGTTATTGGGATATGGATTTGCATCGTAGCCAACGCAGGGATTAGGAACAGCGCACCTTCTTTTGGCGACAAGTTGTTTATTCCGTCCAGAAGCAACCCTGGCATGAACCACAGCAAGCCGAACGGACTAAAAGAAATATAATCCTTTCCGTAGGAGACACCAGCCTTTCCGCCTGCAAAGCTATACAGTATTTCCATTTGAAACGATCCCACATTGTAAACACCAGTAGGATGGTTCAGATGCTGATAGCCAAGCGAGAAGAAATAATCAGCGTAGGAATCGTGATGAGTGGGGCGGCCGTAATGTTGCGACATTACAGGCAATGTAGCAAAAGTAAACACTATAACTATTGCAAGTTTTTTGATAGTTTTCATTTTAATTGTATTTTGATTTAAAGTACCTAAATTGTAGTTCTTCGGGTTCGGGAATGCCGCATGCATCAAGCGGACCTGAAACACTTATTCTTTCGCGTGTGCCAAAAAGCCACTCTCTGTTCCTTGCGTCGAATATCCTTTTAAGTTTAAACACAAACTCGTATTTCCAAGGCCAATCATATCCTTCGCACTTTCCCCAATACTTCTGTTTGGCTGTATAGGAAAAAGAAATTTCCCCGCCATTCCGTTCAGGATAAATACGCTCTACAACTCTTTTTGTGTCACTCATTGAATCATAATAAACCAAATAGTATTGATTATCTCGAATAAATATTTCAATATCCATTAACGGAGACTCACCACACCATCCAGCCCTCGGTAAGTTAGCGGAACCCTTCCAGCGGCCAATTAAAGCACCGTATTCATAATCATCGGGGTTACAAAGTGAGATTTCATCACAATATCCATATCCGTAAAACTTCTTGACGTTGGTGTAATCAATAGCATGATAGTTTATATTTGTTGTATAAGGTTCATTGCCAAAAGGGAACGCATGTGTTTCTCCTCTCCTTTCGGCTTGTGCTAATGTTTTGTACTTGCATATTCCTCTGTCGTTTGTTGACTGCATTATTTCATAGCGATCTTCCCAGGTTTCTGTACCTGCCAAAAGGCCATCTACGAAGAACAGGTGATAAGAGTATTCGCCTCCTCCGATTCTCTCCTCCCGGCCTTTTTTGTCGTATCTCATCATCTTTCTATACAGATGGAAATCTATGGTTCCGTCGTAATGAACATCCACTATGCAAGTCCCGAATTCATTGAATACATTATAATATTCAGCCCTGTCCTTATCGTAAATGGCAGAATAATCAGACACAAACTTCACCATTAATTTGTCGCCATCCAAATAGAAATCCAGTTGGTCTTCATCATTGGAATTATCCTCAATCCATTTACCAGAAGGATGCCATGTTCCCACAAGCGATTGCTTCAGCAAATCAATATCTACTGCGTAGGTTGATATGGAAATGGCTAATAATAGGATTGTCAATAGTCTTTTCATTTTGATTATAGTTGGTTTTTTTCTCGTTCTACTATTCCTGTACCATTACAAGTACGGCAATCTCTATTTATTTCCCATCTTTCCTCTCCTCGGCCGCCACAAGCACCGCATTGTTTTTTAATGAAGCCATCGTCACAGCGAGAATAATCACAAGGGACTGTTTTATAGCTACCATCACCTTTTTGTATTCTTATTTCCCCGCGACCATTGCATTGCGGACATTTTTTGAGTTCATACCCGTTCCCATCGCAAAAATGACAAGGCTTGACTTCAATGTAATGCACCTTACCGCTTCCCTTACATGATTTGCATGTTTCATAGTTTTGCGCGTAAATCGCTGATAATGATAGGCAAAATGTGATTAATAGGATTAATCTTTTCATGGTGTAATGCTTTTTAGTACTTTACAAAATAGACATTCCATTTGCCACCAGGACCATCGCTAAAAACCGTTCCACATCCATCTTCTAACGATTCCATCGGGCTTGAATACCCCTCACAACCCAAGGCATAATAATATTGAGTACAATCAATACTACCTTTCAATTTACCGTCATTGTATTTTAGGTCTATGTCGCAATGCTCACTTCTTATGGATACACTTCTTCTCCTCTCACTATTTGAGTAGTTAAAGATTAGATGTTCTATTTGCCAAAAATGATAAGAAACTTGGCCGTTATCAACATCAATATCTTCAGTATTTTCAGAATAATCATCAGGCGTGTTGTCTGGATATCTTTTTCCAGTATTGTCATCACTATAATAGTTTATGTAAAACACATGGCTCACAGTATAAAACCCCTCATTTTCACTGATTACCATATCATACGTTTTATCCTTTTCTCCATTTGCTTTATAGCATGCCCATCGCCCAATTAATACTCTTGGATCAAAAGCCTTTTGTTCCTGTTCCATCGATTCGATTTCACTCAAGTCGATGGTCAGTATGCGACCGTTTTCAGATTGCAAGGTAATTTGGCTTTCCGTGCGGTTGGTTATTGTTCCTCGGGCATCAAAACCGTTTTTCAGATGAATGACATCTATGGTTTGCGCATAAATCGCTGATAATGATAGACAAAATGCTATCAAGAGAAATATTCTTTTCATGGTGTTTTGAATTTATATTGTAGTGATGGACTCAATGATAAGACCATCACTACAATCTGTGTTGTGCTTTCGAACCCTGTTTTTAATATTTGCTTTTATAGCATTTAAAGTTTCTATAACTATCAGCAGGGAACCAAACAGAAGTTGAATTTGCTTCAACTCTATACTGTGGTGTTAACCATTTTGAACCAGACCAGTATTCGAATTCAACAGTGACGGCATACGGACAATTATTGGTTACTTGAATTTGAGTCTTTCCCAAAACATCTTTTCCATCCTTTTTTTCCCAACATACATCACAAATTTCTTCCTCTGTGTTCTCGTTCAATTCAATTTTTTGGTCGCTCCATTTACTGGAATAATCCATAGCGAGCAAGGTGCCACATGCGAGAAATGCACTCAATCCTAATACTACAATAGTTTTTTTCATTTTTTCTTTTGCCCAGTTATATCCCATCTGGCCCATCGGTTTTGATATTGATTCAGGTTGTTGTAAAAATCCATGACGGCAGCCTTACCACAATAGACTGCCGTCATTGTCGAATAAACCAATTATTGAAGTTGCACATTCTTTAGTTTATATCTAGTAGTATTGTCATCATAAAATGGACTTGCGCTACCGACAATCATACAATTCCTACGGTTCCAAAGCGTGCATGTTGTTTCACTTTCTCTTACGGATCCGTTTACGCCATTTTTATAATAGTAAGATATCTTAACAGCCACGGGATCCGGACAATCACAATCATACGAAATTTTAATGTACCATCCATCATCAGTCTCTCCGTTCTCGTAAACATTGTAACTGCACTGTGATTTGCTTGTTTTGACTTCGTTATTGCTTTGTCTGCTTAATACAAACGAACTACAAAGTACAACCATGATAGTTGTAACAATTGGTAATAATGACTTTTTCATTTTTTCTTTTGCCCAGTTATATCCCATCAGGCTCGTCGGTTTTAGTTGATGAATTAAACAGGGCAAAGTTAAATATTTATACTGAAAATCAATTGGTTATGATGTCATAGATTCTTTGACAAATCGTTTCAAATCTTTTTACAAATTGTCAAACATCATTTGACAATTTCCTCGCTTTCCAGCAATCGGAATAATGTCTAAAGAAATCATAGTCGAGGACTTCGCTGATTTTCAGCAACAAATCGGTGTAGATAAAACTACGGCCAAGCAGGTAATGCATATTCTGTCTTGTGCAGCCGATTTGCTCCGCCAGCCACCGAACACTGCGTCCCTGCCGAGCGAGTTCATCTTTAATAAGGTGTCCAATATGTGGTGATTCTTTCGTGGCCATAGTTCTGATTTCAAGCATAGAAAAAGCGTGGAATTGTCTCTTGCTTGAGTCCATGGGTTTCCACGCCCTACACACCTAACAAGTATTCCACGCCGTACAATTACGGCGTTTAATAACTTATCCTTGGTGTGTTTGCCCTCCCAAAAAGAAAGGCGTGTGGAAATTTTGGACTCAAGGACAGCTACAAACGCTATCTTTCTAATATGTCAATAGTTTTATGATATTTGTTCTTCTAACTTTTAGGGTTTTATTATTTCCAATTTGATTAAGTTTACCGAATGTTGTTCGCCTGCAAAAATAAACAAATTCACTTTATGAGACTATTTCAATGAAGATTTCTTGAGAATATGTTTTCTCTCAATAGGAAGGAAACCTTCTTGTGGGGTTTTCAGGTTGCAAAATAAAAAAAATTGAAATTGTTGTTATTAATCAACATTGTTGTATTTTTGCAAAAAAATAGTGAGATGGATGTTCAACTGATACATACAATACAAAGTTATTTTTCCACACAACCAATATTAAAAGCGTGGTTGTTCGGATCGTATGCCAGGGGAGAACAAACATCTGAAAGCGATATTGATATTTTGGTTGTTTTCGACCAAGAAGACGGTAAGAAGGTTAGTCTTCTGAAACATATTGGCATTGCTTTAGGTTTGGAAGATTTGCTTGGCAAAAAAGTAGATATGATCACAGAAGGCACATTGTTGCCATATGCTCAGAAAACCGCAGAAAAAGATAAAGTTTTGATTTATGAGAGAGCCAGTTAGAGATAAAGGGAGACTAGAGCATATTCTTGAATGTATTTCCAACATCAACGAATTTGTTGAGGGATTGCCTTTTGAGCAAATTGTAGGGGATAAAATGCGCTATTTTGCAATTGTTTATCAGTTGGTTATCATCGGCGAGGCGGCCAATTTACTCACGAAGGAGTTCCGTGAGGCACGTCCGCAGACCCCATGGCGCGAAATTGTTGGTATGAGAAACTTCATTGTTCACGGATATAATGTGGTGGATAAGGGCGAGGTGTGGTCTGTGATTCAAGACGACCTTGAACCGTTAAAACAACAGATTGAACAATATGTGAAAGAACTGGTTGCTTTAGAGGAATCTGATTCTTGTGTACAATAATACTGTGCGTGAAAAAGAAATAAAAACAGATGACAGACAACTACGATAACCCGGAAGAACAAATCTTTTCAGAAAGGACCGAAAAGGAAACCGACAAGAAATGCCCCCAATGTGGTGCCACCGTTACTTTTGACCCGGCATCGGGTATGTTGCATTGCGAGTACTGCGGCTACACCTGCGAGGTGCCAAAAGGTGACGAAAACACTGTGATTGAGGAGCTGGACTTCGAGTCGGCCATACATACTGAGAGCTTCAACTGGGGCGAGCAGAAGAAAGAGGTGCAATGCAAACAATGTGGAGCAGTCACCATCTATGACGCCCTTGAGACCGCCGCCGTTTGTCCCTTCTGCGGCTCCACCAGCGTGATGCCTGCCGCCACCAACAACACCTTAGCCCCCGGAGCCGTATGCCTCTTCGCTGTCACCAAGGAACAGGCTGGTGCTAACTTCACCAAATGGCTGAGTAAGAAATGGTTTGCCCCACGAAAAGCCAAGAAATGCGCTTTGCCCGATGCTTTCAGCGGCGTGTATCTGCCTTACTGGACTTACGACGCTCAAACCGTTTCCCAATTCAATGCCCGTGCGGGATACGACAGCACCGAAAAAGACGACAACGGACGGACGACTACCACTACCGACTGGAAGCGCGTCAGCGGCACCTACGAGGAGTTTTTCGACGACATCACCGTGGTGGCCTCGAAGCGTCACGAAGACTCAGGCGTGAAGGATTGCGAGCCTTTCGATTTCTCGAAGCTGGTGCCTTATACGCCACAGGCATTGGCCGGTTTCATTGCTGAGCGTTACTCCATCGGCCTGAAAGAAGGATGGGAAATGGCTCAGCAGACCATTAACTCTCGCCTGAAAATCAACATTGCCAAATACATTAAGAGACACTGGAACGCAGACCGTACCGACCGGCTCAAGTTCATGACGTCCTATAGCAACATCACCTATAAATACCTGCTGGTGCCCACATGGATTTCCTCGTTCAAATACAAGGACAAGACCTACCAGTTCGTGGTCAATGGACAGACCGGCAAGGTGGGCGGCAAATACCCCTTGTCGTTCTGGCGCATCGCCCTGTTTTGGATATTGGTTATCGGCGTCGCTGCTTTATTGTTCTACTTGGATGAGTAAGCTGAAGAAGAAGTGTTTCTTGCAAAAAAGTAAAACAAGTTTTTATGCTGGAAACCGTCAAAATCTCCAAAAATTATCGAGATTTTGACGGTTTCTGACAGAAAACAAATCTGTATTTATGGCCTGAAAAGGTCATCTGCCGTTGCTTGATTCTGGATGTCGTCTGAATATGCATTGCGGACAAGGCCCTCACTCGTTACCATCGTGATATGAACCGCTTTTGAAGTGTGAGTGGTTTCGATTAGCCTATTGCGCTTGTTTTGTAATACTTTGCTGTATTTGGCGTCAATCTTGAAAGGTTTTTTTGAAAACTTCATCTCACACAGGTTGATGACGCCATCAACGCGGTCTATCAGCAAGTCAATCTGCGCTCCGCTTTTTTCTCCAGAGCCTTCCACCTTCCATGAATACTCACTGCTGATAACTCCTGAAATGCCCAGTGTTTCCTTGATTTGCCGACTATGTACAAGGCAGAGACACTCGAAAGCCAATCCACACCAATTATTGTAAATGGGCTTGTCGATGCTTTTGCTCCAAAAATGCTCATCATTGACAGGATTGTTCTGGACGAATTTGAAATAAAATAAAGTATATTGATCTATCAACTGAAAAATGGCATCCTTTGTCTTCTTGCCTATGCCCGCATATTTCCGTATGAATCCGCAATTCTCAAGGTCTTCGAGCATGGTGCTGACGGTGCCATTATACGGCAACTTGCTCTCTTTCACAATTTCCTCACGGGTCATTCCTGTCTTTTTCTTTCCAAGGGTTTCGATAATGGCGAGGTATTTCTCCGGACGTTTGAACAGTGAGGCATAAAGCTCCTTGAACTCATCTTTCAGGTCGCCATTCCTTGAGAAAAACAGATTGTCGATATTTTGGGCCAAACTTTTCTCTTTGTCGAGCAACGACCAATAATAGGGTACGCCCCCAAGCAGCATATAGCTTTCGATGATTTGGCGACGGCTCATCCCCAAACGCAAATGCTTTGCATATTGTTCACATTCGTTCAAGGTGAATTGTTGCAAGTGTATCCTGCAAGTGAGCCTATTGTGAAGCCCTCCTCGGTTTCTGACAATCTTGTTGATAATCCACGAGGTGGCCGATCCGCATACGATGAATACGACATCTTTACGGGCAGCGGCAAACCCGTTCCAAAAATGTTCTACAGCAGAAAGGAAGCTTGAACGGGGTGCATCCATCCAGGGCATTTCGTCAATGAAGACAATTTTCCGCTTTTTCTTCGACCGTTCGACGAGATGAGCCAACATGTCAAAGGCCTCCAACCAATTGGTAGGCAAAGGGGCTTTCTTCATGCCTTGATTACGTAGCGACAACTGAAAGTTTTGCAACTGTTCCCGTGTGCTTTTCTTCGCTAACCCCGTGTGTGTGAAAATGAAAGCGTTCCTAAACGTTTCTCGTATCAGATACGTCTTTCCCACTCTGCGGCGACCATAAACAGCCACAAACTCCGATTGGTCAGAATCGTAGACTTTTTGCAGTTTCTTTTGTTCTTCTGTCCTACCTATCAGCATAATACACGTTGTTTTTATTGGGTGCAAAAATAGTAATTTTATGTCAGAAACCGTCAAAATCTCCAAAAATTATCGAGATTTTGACGGTTTCTGACAGAATTTATGTTTCACTCGTAAATCATAGTCACACATCGCAATGCTTTGGATAGTGTCTCTCGTTAGAAAAATTTGACTCTCAAAAATCAACATTGTTCAAATTTTCCTACTTTTGTCGTCATGGAAAACAACGAAAAAAAACTCTTCCTTTTGGATGCCTACGCCTTGATTTACAGGGCTTTTTTTGCAATGAACAAAAATCCGCGCGTCAACTCGAAAGGCTTGAATACCTCAGCGGTGATGGGATTCTTGAACTCGCTCTACGAGATTCTGAAGAACGAGAAGCCTACCCATATCGGTGTGGCTTTTGATGTGGCGGGTGCCGCCCAGAGGCAGGCGGAATATACCGAATACAAGGCCAACCGCGAGAAGATGCCCGACGACCTGCGCGAGTCTATACCTTATATTATCAGGCTTATCGAGGCTTTCAACATCGCCATCTATGGCGAGGAAGGTTATGAAGCCGATGATGTCATAGGTACGCTGTCGAAAAAGGCTGAGCAGCAAGGATTTGTCACCTATATGATGACCCCCGACAAGGACTTTGGACAACTCGTTACGGATAAGATTCTGCTTTACAAGCCTGCCAAGTTCGGCGAACCGGCGCAGGTTTGGGGACCGAAAGAGGTCTGTGAACGTTATGGGATAAAAGAGCCCATACAGCTCATCGACATCTTGGGTCTTTGGGGTGATGCTTCCGACAACATTCCAGGCATTCCGGGCATTGGCGAGAAGACTGCCGCCCAGTTGGTGGCTCAATACGGTACGGTGGAAAACCTCATCGCCCACGCGGACGAGCTGAAGGGCAAACAGAAAGAGAACGTTATCAATTTCGCCGAGCAGGGACTGATGTCGAAGGCATTGGCCACCATCAATTTGGAAGTGCCTGTTAAGTTCAATGAAGAAGACCTTCGCCTGAAGGAACCTGATGTGCCTGCCTTGATGGCCCTCTTCGAGGAGCTGGAGTTCAAGGCCTTCGCCAAGCGTTTCTTGGACGACTATAAGAAAACCCACGACGGCCTTTCCCCCTCTCAGAAGGGAGCAGAGGGGACTCCTTCCACCCCGTCATTGCGAGGCACGATGCCATCAGATAGCAACTTTGACCTTTTCAATCAAGACGGTGCTCCAGGCGACCTGCTGGCTTTCTCTGATAAGGAGTCGGCAAAGACGGTGGAACACGACTACCGACTTGTGGAGACCGAAGCCGACATCAAGGCATTGGTGGCGCTTCTTTCCAAAGAAAAGCAGTTCGTCTTTGATACCGAGACGACTAACATCGATGTGTATGCTGCTGAGTTGGTGGGTCTTTCCTTTGCCATCAGGGCGCATGAGGCCTGGTATCTGCCTATGCCTGCCAACCGTGAGGACTGTCAGAAGAAACTGGAACTGTTGCGTCCGCTGTTTGAAGCCGAAAGCATCCTCAAGATTGGGCAAAACCTGAAATATGATATCTCCATGCTGGCACAATACGGTATCAGCGTGAAAGGCAAGCTGTTCGACACGATGCTGGCCCACTACCTCTTGGAACCTGAGCAACGCCACAATATGGACTATCTCGCTGAGGTGTATCTCAACTATATCACCATTCCCATCGAGGACTTGATTGGCAAAGGTCGCCAGCAGAAAACGATGCGAGAAGTGCCTGTGGGGCAGGTGAAGGAATATGCCGCTGAGGATGCCGACATTACGCTGCAACTCTACGAGAAGCTGCTGCCCCTGCTGAAGGAAAACGGCGTGGAGAAGCTGTTCTATGAGATTGAGATGCCGTTAGTGCCCGTACTCAGTCGTATGGAAGCCAACGGTGTGAAGATTGATACACAAAACCTCCAGCAAATCAGCGAGGAATTCGGAGATGAAATCCATAAGATTGAGGAAGAGATTTACTCATTGGCGGGTACACCTTTTAATATAGCCTCACCGAAGCAGTTGGGTGAAGTCCTTTTCGAAAAACTCCGTATCGATGAGAAAGCCAAGAAAACCAAGACGGGACAATATGCCACAGGCGAGGAGGTGCTACAGAAATTGTTGCACAAGCACCCTATCGTCCAAAAAATTCTGGATTATCGCTCATTCACCAAACTGAAGTCCACCTATTTAGATGCTCTACCGGCGTTAGTGAACCCGAAAGACGGACTGATTCATACCTCCTACAACCAGGCAGTTACGGCTACTGGGCGTTTGAGTTCCAACAACCCTAATTTACAAAACATCCCTGTGCGTACCGAGCAGGGACGCGAGATTCGTCGGGCCTTTGTGCCGCGTAGTGAGGCTTACACCCTTTTGGCAGCCGACTACAGCCAAATCGAGTTGCGCATCATTGCCCACCTCAGCGGCGACCCCGCTATGGTGAATGATTTCAATTTGGGCCACGATATTCACGCAGCTACTGCGGCCAAAGTATTCCACGTGCCGATGGAGGCCGTCACCAAAGAGCAGCGCAGCAGGGCAAAAGCAGTTAATTTCGGTATCATCTACGGAATGTCAGCCTTCGGTCTGGCAGAACGTATGGAGCTCTCACGCAGCGAGGCTGCCGACATTATCAAGAAGTATTTTGAGGAATATGCCGGCATCAAGGAATACATGAACCGCAGCATCGCCCTTGCGAAGGAACGGGGCTATGCAGAGACCATCTTGGGCCGCCGACGCTATCTGCGCGACATCAACAGCTCGAACAGTGTGGTGAGGGGCTTCGCTGAACGCAATGCGATTAATGCACCTATTCAGGGTAGCTCAGCCGATATGATTAAGATTGCTATGATTGGCATTCATGAGGAGATGCAACGACTTGGGATGCAGTCGAAGATGATGTTGCAAGTGCATGATGAATTGGTCTTTGATGCCCATTTGGACGAACTTTCGGAGTTGAAAGTCTTGGTGAGGGATAAGATGGTGAATGCTATGCCGCTCTCGGTGCCGGTCATTGTGGAGATGAATACGGGCGCGAATTGGTTAGAGGCGCATTAAGAATGCCCGATGCAGTAAGGCAATAGTTATTTCCCTAACAAGTCATTAATCACCACCGAGGCGCAGAAGATACCAAAGGCGGCTGGGAGGTAACTGATGGTGCCCACGTTGGAGACTTTGTTCTGCTCATCAACGCCTTCAGTAATGATTGCGGAAGCATCGACAGGCTCAGGGGAGAAGACGGTTTTGATGCCGTCGAAGACACCCAAGCGATGCAGCCGCTTGCGGATATAGAAAGCTAAGCGGCAATGGTTGGATTGGGCGATGTCGCAAATCTCAATCTTCTCAGGGTGGAACTTACCTCCGGCACCCATGCTGCTGACGATGCGCTGGTTGTTCATCTTGGCGTAATAGAGCAGAAACACCTTTGGGGCTACGGTGTCGATAGCGTCTACCACATAGTCAAAGGGTTGCGCCATCAGATCGATGATGGCTTGATCTTTCAGATATTGGTGAAGGACTGTCAGCTCAATCTCTGGATTGATGTCGCGCAGTCGCTCCGCCATTACTTCAGCTTTGGGGCGACCAAGGGTACTATTGAGGGCTAATAACTGTCGGTTGCGGTTGGTGACATTCACCACATCGCCGTCCACGATAGTCATTCTGCCGATACCTGCTCGAGCCAGTTGCTCAGCGGCGTAGGCTCCTACGCCTCCCAGTCCGACCACAAGCACGTGCTTGGATTTCAAAATCTCAATACCTTCGTCGCCGATTAACAAGCGGGTTCTATCTTGCCAGTGTTCCATAGATTTTCAAATAATCGTGCAAAATTAGCAAATAATCGCCTTTGCAAAACGACAACGTCAATGTCTAATAACTTTGCTGCCTTTTCGTAAATCGTTTCAATTCCCACTTTTGACATATCCGTTTCAAGGAAAAGAAAATTCAAATCGATGAATTTGAATGAATTGTAAATCTTCCTCTCTGGATATAGCAAATTCTCCCCTACGGAAAGATACAGCCCTTGATGGGTCAACTGTTGAATATCCTGTTCCGATCCGTTGAAACCGTGCAGAATCCAAGGTTGCTTGGCTTTGTGTTTTTTGCGTAAAGCGAAGATTTCATTATGGCTTTTCACATCATGCAGAATCATGGGCTTTTGCAAAGCTTCCGAAAGTTCGATTTGCTGTTCAAAAATGGTGATTTGCTGCTCAAAACTGTCTTTGTGCATCTTATCCAAGCCTGCTTCACCAAGGGCTACGACATTTGACGATTGCAGCCGTTCTTCCAATAATGCAAAAGCTTCTTCTGTCTGAAAATCAGTCTTATCTAACGCCCATGGATGAATACCGTAACTGAAATAGCCTTGCTCAGGACAAGGTGTTTCCAAGTTTAGATTGACGATTGGGATGATGTCAGTCCTCTTTGTCTTATGGGTATGAATATCAATGTATTTTGTCTCCATTGCGGTCTGTTTTCTCAAAACCTGTATCCAACGCCAACGCTAATCAGATAACCAAATTCGTTGACTAGCCAAGGAAACTTCTGAAAAAGATCTGGCATGAGTTTTTCATCGTTGCCAATGATTTGGGTCGCATTGAACCCCATCTTCTCGAAAAGATAGAACGATTTCCAAATATCGACTTTGAAGCCTACTCCTATGGTGTTTTGTAACCAAAGAAAAGGCCCAAAAGATTCAGTATATTCTTCAATAGAATAACTCCCGTCATTGAGGTTATAGGTAGGTCCATATCCATGGTTTCTTGTGGTTGAGTAAGCGGCTTGAAGCTCATAAAACACAAAGGGTTTTAAATGGTCAAGACGAGGAAGGAAATACCAGTTGTAGCCCAATTGCAGTCCTAAATGCTGGACGAAATTTGAGGCATACATTCGCCTATAGTAAATACTCTCTTGGTCGTCTGGCATAACCAGCCTATTGATATGGAGACGCAACCCGACCTCAATTTCATGGTTTTGATGGAATGTCCTCGAATAACCAATAATCACACTTTCCCGAAGTGTGGAGGTGTTGAAGTTGATTTTCACCGCGTTCTGGGCAAACAAACAACAAGTCACCGACAGGCACACGAACAACACTACTGCTTTTTTTGACATGGTACAAGTACTTTTCTCGAATTGTAAACGGGAAGCGGAAAGATTTATTATTTTTGCGGCGGTTTGAAAACAGGTCTATGGGATTGAATAAGTCTACGATAACGGGTCATTTAGCGTGCTTCGGTGCTTACTGCATCTTTGGGTTCAACATCGTTTGCTGTAAGAATATCTCCAATGCCAACGTGTTGACACCTATGGATTTGCTCTGCTTACGTGCTGTGGGTGCTGCGTTGCTGTTTTGGCTCCTGTCGCTCTTTATGCCTAAAGAGAAGGTGCCGGCGAAGGACCTCTTGCAAATCTTTGTGGCTTCCATGTTGGGGCTTTTCCTCACCCAATACAGTTTCTTGAAAGCCATCACGTTAGCGACTTCAATCGATGTGAGTATTGCCAATACCTGCACGCCCGTTCTGACCATGCTTGTGGCAGCTATTTTCCTTAAGGAGCCCATCACAGGGAAGAAAATCGGAGGTGTCGGGGTGAGTCTGGCAGGTGTCCTGCTATTGATTTTCAACTCAGTTGGACTGGGTGGTGGCGCTTCCGAGACCAAGCCCTTAGGTATCGTGCTGACTATCGTCAATGCACTCACCTTTGCTCTTTATCTCGGCATCTTTCGTCCGCTGATTTCAAAATACAATGTGGTCACCTTCATGAAATGGATGTTTCTGTTTACCATGTTGGTGGCACTGCCGCTCAACATCAAGAGCCTGATCCACATCCCATTCGGTAAGATGGAGAGCAGCGTAGCTTGGCAGGTGGGGTATGTGGTGTTTTTCGCTACTTTCGTCGCCTATTTCCTCATTCCCATCGGACAGAAACGCCTGCGTCCCACTTTGGTCAGTATGTACAACTACACGCAACCCATCATCGCCACCATCATCAGCATCGTCATCGGTCTGGACCACTTCACTTGGAAAAAAGGGTTGGCTATGGTGTTGGTCTTCACCGGTGTCTGGATTGTCAACCAAAGTAGGGCAGCGGTACAACAGAATCCAAAATAATGATTATCTTTGCCGCATGGAACTGAACCTGCTGCAAACGAACATCGCGTATCTAAAGGGCGTCGGGCCGAAGAAGGCTGAAGTCCTGAAGAAGGAATTGGGTGTATTTACTTATCAGGATATGCTCAACCAGTTTCCATTCCGTTACATTGACCGAAGCCAAATCCAAAAGGTGGCTTATATCAATGATGACAGCGTTTATTATCAACTCGTTGGCACCATCTCTAATATCAAGATGATTGGAGCTCCGAGAGCTACAAGGGCGACAGGACTCTTCAGCGACGAGACTGGCAGCATCGAGGTGGTTTGGTTCAGCGGACTGAAGTGGATTAAGAACCGCTTCAAGCCCGGTGTGAAATATGTGCTGTTCGGCAAAGCGAGCGAGTTTAACCACAACTTCAACTTCGTCCACCCTGAAATAGAAGAGTATGACCCCAACGACCCGCTTATCGGAGAAGGGCTACAAGGCATATACAACACCACAGAGCGCATGAAAGACTGCGGCTTGGGAACACGCACCATTGCCAAACTGCAAAAGCAAATCCTGCAACAGGTGTATGAGTACATCCCCGAAACCTTGCCCAAGTCTCTCATTGAAGAAAACCAGTTGATACCGCGCCGTTACGCCTATTACGAGATACATCTGCCCACCAACAATATCGAAATCCAGCAGGCCACGCGGCGACTGAAATACGAGGAGCATTTCTTCTTCCAGTTGAAGCTGCTGCGCAACAAGATGCACCGCGAACAGACTGTCAAAGGACACGTTTTCAATGTAGTGGGTGACTATTTCAACAGTTTCTATAAGGAGCATCTGCCGTTTCCACTCACCAATGCCCAAAAGCGCGTCATCAAGGAGATTCGAAAAGACTTGGGTTCGGGTCGCCAGATGAACCGTCTGCTGCAAGGCGACGTGGGTAGCGGAAAGACCATCGTTGCTCTGATGGTAATGCTTCTGGCTTTGGACAACGGCTTTCAAGCCTGCCTGATGGCCCCTACGGAAATTTTGGCCACGCAGCATTTTGCCACTTTGCAGGAACAGCTGGAGAACATGGATGTCAATTATGCCCTGCTGACAGGTTCCACCAAAATAGGAGAGCGCAGAAAGATTTATGCAGGACTGGCCGACGGCACAATTCAGATGGTGGTGGGCACACATGCCCTAATAGAAAGCAAAGTGGTGTTCAAGAATTTAGGTCTGGCTATTATCGACGAGCAGCACCGTTTCGGAGTGGAACAAAGGGCCAAGTTTTATGAAAAGACGGAGATTCCTCCACATACCCTCGTGATGACGGCGACCCCCATCCCTCGCACCCTCGCGATGACACAATACGGCGACTTGGATGTTTCCAAGATTGACGAACTGCCTCCGGGTAGGAAACCCGTTCAGACCTATCACGTCTACAGCGACGACCGTTACCGCATCATGATGTTCATAAAAAAGCAAATCGCCCTTGGACGACAGATTTACGTGGTCTATCCTTGCATCAAAGAATCGGAAAACACAGATATGATTGCGCTTCAGGAGGGTTATGAGGCCTTGTTGCACGACTTCCCCGAGCCGCAGTACAAGATCTGTGTCTGTCACGGACGGCTCAGTGCCGAAGATAAGGACTTCGAGATGCAGCGGTTTATTAATAGGAACGCGCAAATCATGGTGGCGACTACGGTGATAGAGGTAGGGGTCAACATTCCCAACGCTACGGTGATGATTATTGAGAACGCCAATCGTTTTGGGTTGTCGCAGTTGCACCAGTTGAGGGGTAGGGTAGGACGCGGCGCAGACCAATCCTATTGCATTCTCGTCACAGACCACAAGCTGACCAATGATGGAAAGACCCGCATGAAGACGATGTGCAGCACCAACGACGGTTTTGAGATTGCTGAAGTTGATTTGGAGTTACGCGGTCCAGGCGAAACGGGAGGCACCCGTCAATCCGGACAAATTGAAATGCTGATTGGCGACCTCCAGAAAGACGGTCCGCTCATACCCCAAGTCCGCGATGCCGCCATCAAGCTCTTGGCCGATGACCCCAAACTCGCCAAACCCGAAAACCGAATGCTGCGCGAGCATTATAAGGAGTTATTCGCACAGACATTTGATTGGAGCCAGATAGGGTAAATTATATCCGAATGGGTGTAATTTATAGTTATTTTTATGTTTTTATATTCTATCGGGTATAAAATAGGGGCTAATGGACAAAAAAGCGTGGAATTTATGCCTTGCTTGATACTCCGGGTTACCACGCCCGCACCTTCTAACAAGTCATTCCACGCCGTCACAACGGCATTTTTCGAACTTATTCTTGAAGGTGTGTCCCATAAGAGACGATGTGGTAAATTGAGTATCAAGAATCAGCCTCAAATCGCTATTTATTCTACGTCAATGTGTTGTTTTTACTACATACTTTGTTCGTTTTCAGTTAATCATATTTTTGGCATCTTCTTGCAGTAAAGCATACAAAGTGTCGCGGTTTTGTCGGTTGCTCCAAATGCTGACGATATATACTTCATTGTTAAAGATGGCGTATACTACACTGTTGAGGCGGCATTGCAACTCACGAAATTCAATACTCGTTTCTTCATCTGTGAAACTTGCAACGCCAATGTTTGGGAATTGGGATATATCTTCAACGGCCTTGTCAATACTGTTGCGCATTTTCAGGGCAGCACGTTGGCCAAACTCAGAAGCCACATACGCTGCTGTGGTTGCAAATTCAGTTGCAGCTCTATTGGACCACCTTACGTTCATAAGCCCTCTGCTATTGCCATGTCAACCAACTTCATTGCCTCTTCATGGGAGAGCGTTTGCTCGCGTCCAGCGATAATATCTCTCATTCGTTCTTGCGAAACCTCTATCATCTCCTCACGAGTCCGCAGCCCCGGCATGTCTAACAAACTGTCTTCCTGACGAACTCTCGTTAGGAAAGACTTCCGAACCCTTTCATTTTGTTGGTGATAAATCGCCAACAACGCATCCACTATCGACATTTCTTGAGGCATAACACTTGTTTCCATAACCATATCTTTCTTTGAATTCATCGGCAAAGATAGACACTTTTTTCATTACGTAAACGATAAACTGAAAGATTTCAATTTCATTGCATGACGATGCCACGTGTCAAACATCGCTCAATGGACGGATATCTTTCTCCGTGTCAACTTTGTATTAGTTTCGTAACAACATCGTAGTAGCACCTTAATTCACTCCTGTCTTTTACATCTGTTACTCAATTGTTATTCGATTGTTCTACGTTAAAAATCGAATAACAATAGTGACATTCAGGAAGCCTTTAGGTTTTACTCCCCCTTTACTCAAACACTACTGAAACTTTACTCAAATTCTAATCAAATTCTATGATACGCCAACATAACAATGACATAACATTGACTTGGCTCTAAGGCAGAAAGCGGGCCGGTTTATTAACAAAGCCCATATTGTTCCATATTGGATGTTTTGGGATAGAATCAATCCTCCGCTTTCTTCTCTTTTCTAAACGAATAGAACTTATTCGTCAAATAGCTGAACGTCACGCAGATGATGGAGATGATAACATAGGAGACGGTGGGCCACCATTGGAAAACTTCGACGAAGAGCTTCAAGCCGAAATAGTTGATAAGGATATTGCCGATGGTCACAAGGAAGTACCTGATCATCTGTGTCCTGCCCCGTAAAGAGGAACCCGAGAAACTGATGTGTCGTGCCATCCAGAAACCCGTCAAGAAAGTGATAGGGAATTTGAACACGAAAGCGGCAATATGGGGTGTGAAAGCAATGAAACCGAGGTCAAATACCTGGGCATGAAATACATAATGGTAGAATACATAGTATAGTACCCATTCCAGAACCAGGTTCATTCCGCCACAGGCTCCATAACGGAACAACTCAAGGCTCATCACCTTGCGGAAAGGCGGATAGAAAAAGTCGATGATGGTGGTCAAGGTGCGTTCTATCCAGGATTCTATGTTGCGAAGGGCTGACATCGGGCGGCAAAAATAGGAAATCTTTGATTCAATGGGGCTGATTACAACCAAATCACTTCGAAATTCTTGAGTATACCAGAGGCTTTCGTTACATCATCGGTGAAGCCTAACACATAACCGCCGCCACCTGACCCCGAAATCTTCACGCCAAAATGGAAATCAAAGTCTCTTGTAAACAAGTCCATCGTGTTGTCGGTAATCATTGGGCGGAGAAACTCCAACTGTCCTATGGTTAGTTGTTTCAGGGAGTTGAAGAACAATTCTGTATGGTCATTTATCATCGTATTAATGCAAGCTGACACGCAAGGCACATACTCTGATTGAAACCGGCGCAGGAACTCAGTATCCTCGCGCTGTTGTTTGAAATAATCGACCAGCGGCTTGGTATTACTTTTTATCTTTGTGTCAATGAGACAGATGTGGATGTCTTTTTTCAAAAAGTCGCCAGAAAGTAGCTCTACACCCATAGGGGTAATCTTGAACGGTTTACCAAGATAGCATTGTAAAGGGTCTATGCCTGAGCTGCTCCCGTGAAAATAGCTCTCCATCTTGCCGAAAATCTCCTTGAGCTTCAGCCCATCCTCGGTTTTCTGCTTCGCGTAGGCATCGTAGACTGCAGCGACTAAAGTACCTGAACTGCCCAATCCGTAGCCCGAAGGCACATTGGAATCTAAAATGAGGTTATACTGCAAATCGTGGTTAAACTTTTGTAAATCAAACAAGTGTCTGATTTCCAAAGAGGAAAGATACTCTGCAAAACGTTGCAGGCTGGCATTGGAGGCTGCCACACCTTGAACTGAAAGAGAGGGAGCGATACGCCATTGGGCTGAGAATTGCTTCAGAGGCACCATCAAAGCGGTACTGTCGAAAATCATCGAGTATTCGCCAAAAAGAATCACCTTGCTATAGTAACGTTCTCTCATCACATCAATGATTTTGGCCAGTCGCCCACATGGTCAGCAATCCAACGGCCTTGGTTACAATATGTTACCAATTCACTCTTGATGAATTTTTCCACTTTTTTAGCCTCACTCTCTGGATAAAGCAGATGTACATTGGGACCGGCATCCAAGGTGAAGCATAACGGAATATGGGTTTCGTTCCTGAATTGACGCACTTCGTCGATGATGCGCAAGGTGTTGGGTTTCATCAGGATATAGGAAGGGTTGGAGCACATCATCAAAGCATGAAGCTGTAGGGCTTCCGACTCGGTGATATTAATAAAGGTGTCCAAATCTCCAGACTTCAAGGCGGCAAGCAGGTTCTTGATGTTCTCGTTGGCTTGTGCATAACGTGCTGGGGCGTATGGATTGTCCACCATCAAGGCGTGACCTGCCCGACTGGAAACAGACTTGGTCTCGCCGCTGACAATTAGGATGCTGTCGAGATAGGTCCTGAAGACAGAATGGATGTCATTTTCCAATGGAACAGCATATTCGTCTGAACTGCCTGCGTATGCTTCGGTTGCTCCCCAAAGTGCCATTTTGGGAAACACAGACCTTGCTGCACTACCTGAAGCCAAACGCGAGAAATAGGAGGCTTTGCATAAATCTAAGGCCCCTGAGCCTGTCGAAGGGCCGACCAATAAGGATTCTATCTCTATCAAACACATCACGAACGCACTCATTGACGAAGCCGAAGAAGCGATACCCGAAGAATGAGGGAAAGTGTTGCGGCTTTCCACCTTCAGATGCAGTTGATGGAGGAAGGGGAAAAACGCTTGGTTGTCAAGCAGAAACTTCTCAATCTTTGCGCCGAAAGCGGGGTTCTCTTGGCCTTCGAAGAAGAACTGGAAGTTGAATTGCTTTGCTTTTTCAAAAGTAACGAATGTCTCGGAGCGACATTCCGACAATGTGAAGCTGATGGACGGATTCTGAGGCAGTTGTTTGCCTCTTTTGCCCCAATATTTCACCAAAGCGATGTTCGAAGGGCTTTGCCAACCCACCTTGCCTTGAAACTCGTTGGGCACTTCGCCTTTATATGCTTCGTTTAACCAAATCTGTTCCATTCTGCAAAAATAGCAAAAAACCTGAAAACTGTTACAATACAATGTCCTTATAACCAAAAATTACCTCTAAACCTTTCCCTATAAAGTATTCTCTCACTTGGGATTCATTCCATTCGGTGGCTGCGAGGATGAAGTCGCCGCCCCAGGCACCTAAGGATTTCAGAACGCCTTCAAAGTCGGGGAAGCGTTTCTGCACAGGCTCTTGTCCGATGCAGCGGGCAACGATGCGCTCGTGGCATTGCATCAACAAACCGAACTCATCAAGACTTTGGCATTGGGGTACAGCCCTACTGATTTCTGAAACGGCTTCGATGTCTTTCTCCAAATCGACAGGATTGGCTTTCTCCAAAAATGCCTTAATTTCCTTTGAAGAGCTTTGCTTCTGGCCAAGATAGATGAAGAAGAGGTGATTGGCGAAAGGAGGTTCATAATCTACGGATTCAACTTTTGGGGTCGGCCCTTCGACAGGCTTAGGAACCTTAGTTCTTACTTGATAGTAAATCGGTCCTTCCGCTGTGGCGCAGGCAATATCATAACCCGATCCGCCAAAGGTAAGTTTCAGTAATTCGTATGGATTCACGTTGGCCCATTTTGCGAGGTTCGCTATCAAGGTGGAGCTACTTCCTAAGCCCCAATTGGGGTCAAAGTCCAAACGGGTGGTAAAATGCAGGTCTTTGCCTTCAAAAGCTTTAGGATTCAGTTGTTGGACGGCTTGAAGAATCTGACTTAGCCTTGTGGCTTTATCTGGGTCGTCTGTAGAGAAGTTCATCAGATTTTCGCGGTTCAAGGTCACAGAGAACCATTTGCCTTCAGGGTGCCAAGCTTCCCAATGCAAACAGTTCTCATTGGAATCAAGGGCTTCTATTTCAAGACTTTGACCCAATTTCAATGGTAACGCCAATGCCAATGCGCCTTTCAGAACGAGGTATTCGCCTGTCAAGAGAAATTTTCCGTGGGAATGATATTGTCGAATCATTTGAGGTGTTTTTTATTGCACGCAGAATGCGCAGAATTTTGAGAATCGCGATGCGACACTAATTTATTGTCCAATAGGCTTCTCATAATTCCCATAATTCTGCGTGAGATTAATGATACTTATTGACAATTCTATGTATTCCATCCATCAAATCATCCACGTTAAAATTAATGAGCAATCCAACTTTTTTCCCTGTCAGTTTCAAATAAGAGGTCAATTGTTTATAATGAACAGCACACAACTCTTCAACGGATTTTAGTTCTATTATGAGTTGATCTTCTACAATAATGTCTAATCGTAATCCTTCACCGATTTCACAACCTTTATAGATAACGTTTATTGGAACTTCCATTTCTGCTTTCAAGCCTTTTAGTTCAAGCTCTTTCATCAAAGCCTTTTGATAAACTTTTTCCAATAGACCAGGCCCCAAAGTCTTATAAACTTCCATGGCACATCCTATTACCTTATAACTTAATTTGTCATTATTGTATTCAGTCATAATGAATGATTTATTATTTGTCACGCAGAAATCGCAGAATTTTGAGAATCGTGATGCGACACTAATTTATTGTCCGATAGGTTTCTCATAATTCCCATAATTCTGCGTGAGAAAAATTATCTTCTGAGTGATTCCAAAAACTGTTCCACCGCAGCATATGACACCGTCCTGTCCTTGAAATATTCCCTCGCCTTTTTCTTATCCTCATCTGAGGCATTCAGCTGGTTCAGGATGTTGTTCAAGTGCATCTTCATGTGTCCGGCTTGGATGCCTTTTGTGGTCAGGGAGCGTACAGCAGAGAAATTGTTGGCCAGACCCATAGTAGCTGCAATCATCATCAATTCAGGGGCGGTGGGATTGCCTAAAAGTTCAAGGGTCTTTTTCGCCAAAGGATGCAGGCTGGTCAGACCACCAACGGTGCCTAAAGCCATCGGGACCTCCAATTCGAAGTGGAAGATGCCATTTTCTATCGTGACAGAAGAAAGGCTCTCATAGTGTCCGTTGCGCGAGGCAAAGGTGTGTCCTGCTGCTTCTACAGCCCGGAAGTCATTGCCTGTGGCAATCACCACTGCGTCGATGCCGTTGTAGATGCCTTTATTATGAGTTGTGGCTCGGTCAGTATCGACGTGGGCAATGTCGACGGCTTTCTTGAATTTCTTGGCGTATTCGGCACCTGAAAGATGTTCGTCGATGCCGTTCAGCTGTTCCACGGGGCATTCTACCCAGACTTTAACACGGCAGTCCGGCGTATTGTTTGACAGGATAGTCATAATGATTTCCACCTTGCGGAGGTCTTCGGGCAGGTCTTTCTGCTCGGCGAAGAAGTCCTGTAGGCTGTGACCGAACTGCTCCAATGCGGAGTTGATAAAGTTGGCTCCCATCGCGTTGCCTGTGCCAAACTCAACACGAATCTGGTAATAGTCAGGGATTTGTGCGGTATAGTCGATAAGCTGCATCCTGAGGATGCCGCCGCCGCGTTTCCGCATTTTTGAGGTCATTTCGTCGGTATCGGCCAACAAGCGTTTCTCAATTGCGGGGAACAGTTCAAACAGTTTTTCCTTATTTCCGCTCCAGCCGAAATGTACCTGTCCGACTTTGCGGACATCGATAACCTCGGCATGAAACCCGCCTCTGTCGCCCCAGAACTTGGCTGCCGCTGAGGCCGCCGCCACCACGGAACTTTCCTCAATGACCATCGGCACGACATAATCCTTGCCATTGATGGTCACATTGGGCGAGATGCCGTATGGGATGAAGAAATTGGTGATGGTGTTCTCGCTGAACTCGTCAAAGAGCTGCTGCTGCTTCGAGTCGGGATGCCAATAGCTTTTCAGCAGATTGACCACCTCGCCTGGATTCTCGAAGTAGTTGGCAATCAGCTTCAGCTTCTCTTCCTTGAGCAGCTTGGAAAAGCCCTTTTTTATGCGTTCGCGAGTAGCCATAATGGTTTACCAATCCTCCTCTATTATCACTTTTTCCGGTACGAGACTCTCCTCAAACTTTTGTCCCCAATCCTCTCCAAAGGCGGCCATCTGGTTCAAATACGAGTCCCAGATGGGCTGATACAGCGGGTCTTCCTTGTTCATCCATTCCTCACAGGGATGGTTGCTTTGGGTCTTCTGCATGAAGTCGGTCAGGGTGTAACGCACACGTCCTTCACGTACCTCGATGGTAAAATAATAAGTAATCCAGGGCCATTTCGACTTGACGGGGTCGCCGTTGTCAAGCTGGAATTGATGCTTGCCTTTCATCGTGCGTCCATCATTTTGCTGCAGGATGGTGGAAGGACTCTTATAGTAAGAGTTCATAAAATTACTGTAAATGCGGTTGAATACCTCATCCTGAGTACCTTCCGTAGGAATAACTTTGCGGAAACAAATCTTCTCAGTTTTGGCGTCGATAGGCAGGTTGGACTGGGCATAGACAGCCGTAGCAAACAAGGCGGCGATGATGAACAAAACAGTTTTTTTCATGGTTTGAAATTTTTGACAAAATTAGTAATAATTCGGTTTGATATTGCATATAAACCGTGAATCTTGCAAATTTTAGGCCAAAATCAAAGCGGAATCATTTGCGAATCGTCCGAACAGTCGACATTGATTTGCGGATTGCCCTTGTAATACAAGGTGGAAGCCGAAAGAAGGAACCCGCTCATGGTTTCCGTAACATTGACGGTGGCCTCCGACTCACCATCTAAATAAACATTCATGTCTTTCACTTCGGCCTGAACCATATTAATGGTGCCTGCATCCTTAACCTCAATGGATGCTGAGGGCATCGAACCGTCGAAAACGATAAGTTGCGAGGAAATACCTACACCTGTGGTGAAGGATTGTTCGACATTAAAACAACCCTTGCAGGAAGACCCCTTATGTGCGTAGACGGAGCAATTTGTTCCATTAAAGTTTACACCATACATGTGCGAATTATATGATAAATCTATGCCACACGATTGGGAAGTAACTGCGAAACCGTTGCAAACAGAACCGTTGTGCAACTCAATATTCACAGCTTCCAGTTCGAAAAGCCCTTCCATAGTGATGACAGAGGCGTTATTGACCTTAATGTAAAGATGTTCTCTTTCCGAAGTATGCACTTTTGCCTTGAAAACTGACCCAGGCTGTTTGTAAACAGCCCCATTGAACTCAATTTGCAGCCAACCGTTTGTATCCCAAACCGAAACGTATTCTTCCAAATAGGCGGAGTATTCCAGTTCCACATAGGACTTCAGGCTATCATAGACGAAAGTGACATCCCATGCGTCATCGACATAAAACAGTGAGATGTTAGTGTTTTCATATACGGTTTTCTGCTTGAGGGTCATATCGGGGTCTTTCTTGCACGAGGTGGCAAAGCAAAGAGCCACGCAAAGGATGAGTAGGGTTTTAATCGTTTTCATATTATTTAAACGTTTTGTCGTTGAGTTATTATTGATGATGATAAGGCTCGCCCTTCAGAATTGTGAAAGCACGATAAAGCTGCTCGACGAAGATGAGGCGCACCATTTGATGGCTGAAAGTCATGGATGAGAGCGACATCTTGGCGTTGGCACGGTCATAGACCTCTTGCGCAAAACCGTAGGGACCCCCGATGATGAAGACCAACCGTTTGGCACCCGAAGCCATCTGTTTTTCAAGGCTTTCGGCAAATTCCACCGAAGTAAACTGTTTGCCGTTTTCGTCCAAAAGGATGACTTGGTCACCGGGTTGCAGTTGTTGAAGAAGCAGGAAACTCTCGGCTTTTTTCTGTTGTTCCTCGCTGAGGGTCTTGCGGTTGCGCGGGTCGGGGATTTCTTTCATCTCGAACGAGGCGTAATGTCCTATCCGTCCAACATATTTCTTGATGCCGGTGATGAGGTAGTCCTCGTCAGTTTTTCCTATGACGAGCAGCAGAATTTTCATTGCAAGATTTCTTTGGCTTTCTCTCGGTCTTGTTCCAGTTGGGCTTTCAAGGCTTCCAATCCGTTGAACTTCACCTCATCGCGGATGCGGTCGATGAAGTGGACACGAATTTGCTTCCCATACAGGTCGCCGTCGAAGTCGAACAGGTTGACCTCGATGATGGGTTGATTCTCTCCTCGGTCACCAATGGTGGGACGGTG
The DNA here is from genome assembly GCA_947303335.1 of uncultured Bacteroidales bacterium. Taxonomy (GTDB): domain Bacteria; phylum Bacteroidota; class Bacteroidia; order Bacteroidales; family F082; genus Limimorpha. The sequence goes on from CAMYYB010000015.1 coordinate 25,386, forward strand.
CCCGATGTTGGCCATTGCTTTATAGGACTTGCCGTCATAGTCGACAAGACAGGCAAAAACGCCGCCACGGTTGATGAGCATATATTCCTTGGGCAGTTCAAGGTTAGCCGTTGGGAATCCGAGGGTGCGGCCTATCTTATTGCCCACTAATACTTCAGCAGTAATAGAATAGGTGTAGCCCAGCAGTCGGTTGGCACTCTTCACGTTACCCACAGCGAGGGCGTTGCGGATTTTGGTGGAACTTACCGCGATATTCTCCACATCTTGTGCCTCCACCCGTTCCACTTGGAAATTGTATTTCCACATCATGTCGTTGAGCAGACCGAAGTCGCCCATGCGGTTTTTGCCGAAGTGATGGTCGTAGCCCACCACAATATAGGCAGGATGGATATGGTCGATGATGTATTCCTTGATAAACACTTCGGAAGGGGTACGTGAGAATTCTTTGGTAAAGTTGATGATGACCACGTTATCGATGCCAAACTCCTCAAATTTCTCAAGTTTCTCTTCGGGGGTGCAGAGGAAACGCAGGTTGGAACTGTCGATGTTGAGCACCTGACGCGGGTGGGGGCTGAAGGTGACCACAACAGTCTCTCCATTAATGCCTTGTGCCAGGCCCTTCATCTTGTTGAAGATGGCTTGATGCCCAACGTGGACACCATCGAAAGTGCCTATAGTGACTACGGCATTAGGGATGTTGCGGGCTTCTATGATGTTTCGAAAAATTTTCATCATTCAAAAAACTGATGGATGATATATTGTGCTATTTGAACCGCATTAGTCGCTGCCCCTTTGCGGATGTTGTCGCTGACCACCCAGAGGTTCAAACCGTTAGCGATGCTATAGTCGCGACGGATACGGCCCACGAAGACCTCGTCCTTGTCGTAGGCGGTGAGGGCCATAGGATAAAAGTTGGTGCTTGGGTCGTCTTGAACCACCACACCCGGCATTGCTGCCAACAACTTGTGAACTTCGTCTATTTTGAAAGGCTTCAAGGTTTCCACATTGACTGCCTCGCTGTGCCCTCCTGTAACAGGCACGCGGCACACGGTAGCGGTAATGGCAATGTTGGGGTCACGCAGTATTTTTCGTGTCTCGTTCACCAGCTTCTCTTCCTCGGTGGTATAGCCGTTGTCGCAGAAATCACCCCCTTGAGGGAGAACGTTGCGATAAATCTGATGCGGATAGGCGGGTTTTGTAAGGAGGCATTGAATGCGTCCTTCTTCATAATCTAACTGATTAATCCCCTTCACGCCGCTACCACTCACACTTTGATAGGTGGAAATCACCAAGCGTTTGATGCTGTACGCCTTATGTATAGGGGCCAAAGCCATCACCATCTGAATGGTGGAACAGTTGGGATTGGCAATGATGTGGGTCTCGGTGGTGATGGTGTCGGCATTAATCTCAGGCACCACTAAAGGTACATCTTTCTCCATGCGCCAGGCAGAGCTGTTGTCGATGACAAAAGTGCCGTTGGCGGCAAAACGAGGGGCGTATTGCTTGGAAGCCATAGCACCAGCTGAGAAGATGGCAATGTCAGGATGCTTGTCAATCGCTTCTTCGACGCTGACCAGTTTATGGGTTTTGCCTTGAAAGACCATCTCTTTGCCTACGGAGTGTTCCGAGGCAGCCACAATCAATTCATCGATATGAACCTTTTGTTCATCAAGAACTTGGAGCATCTTTGAGCCTACCAACCCGGTGGCTCCCACCACTGCTATTTTCATTCTCTTATCCTTTTGTTATCAAAGCGCAAAAGTAGGAATTTTATTGCAATGAGGCTAAAGAGACGTGTTATTCTTCACGTTCTGCGCAGAAAAGAGTCAAATCGTGTAAGGCTTTATTGACTTCGGATAGGGGTAAGCTTTCCAAGGAATGCAGGGCCTTCTCTGAATAGACTGGCAGCAAAGCCTTTGCGATTTCCATGTTCTCGCAGTCAATCAGGTCGTCACGCAACTGGAAGAGGATGCCGAAGTTGAGGCCGAAAGCAGAGATTTGTTGCACCAATTTGGGAGTAGCTTGCACCGATAGGGCACCCGCAGCACAGCAGGAACGCATTAGCATAGCAGTCTTACGGGTGATGATGTCAATGTATTTTGTTGTTTTTTCCGACTGCGAGACGCAGTCGGCGACAAGGCTTTGCATCAGCTCCCCTTCGCTCATGGCGGCGGTGGTGCGGAGCATTTCGTTCAAAATGTCGGTATCGTTGGAAATCAGCATCATGGCCTTTGCCAGTAGGTAGTCGCCAGACAGCACTGCCGAAAGGTTGCCGAACTGGGACTTCACTGAAGCTTTGCTACGCCTCATGTCCGAGTTATCCACCACATCATCGTGGATGAGGGTGGCAGTATGCACCATTTCTACGAAGGTGGCGGCTCTCAATGTTTGCTCGTTGACCTTTCCCAACAGCTTAGCGCTGAGCAGTACCAGGATGGGCCTTAGGCGTTTGCCTCGCGAGTCGCGTACATAGCGCATGATACTGCCCATAGGCTCAGTGTCGGACTGCAGAGTCTTGCCGAAGAAAGCTTCAAACTGAGCTAACTCAGCGGCGATGGGTGATATGATTTGCTGTAATGATTTCACGGGTGCAAAGGTAGGGATATTGTTGCACGTCTGACCTATCATTGTGAGTTTTTCAGTGTTGCCACCAGTTTGTCGCTGATGTTGTTGCCTATCTGTTGACATACATCCTGACTCCAGCATTGGGCCATCTCGATGCGCTTGGCTTGGCTGTACTGGCCTTGCAGTAGGGCATAGATGTATCCAGCATTGAAGTTATCTCCGGCTCCTACGGTGCTGACGGTTTCTATTGCCTGTACGGGATAAGTCTCGCAGCCTTCGGGGGTATAGACGTGTATCGCGCGTGCTCCGTCGGTCAGTATCAATGTGTTGCAAAGGCGGCTCACCTTATTATAGATATCATTCCCGTCGTGCAGGCCGTACAAATAGTCGAAGTCCTCCATTGATCCACGTACTACATCAGCCAGACGCATATTCTCCACAATGTTGGGCATCACGTCTGGCAAATCGGCGATATGGTTTTTGCGGAAGTTGACATCATAATAAAGCCAGGCACCCGCCTCGCGTGCGGCACGCAATAACCCTCCCACAACGGGTCGTATCACAGGGTTGATGGCGAAAAATGAGCCAAAAAGTATCACATCGTCCTCATTTATCTCAGGCAACTTTCCGTCTAATGACACAGATGCATGGTCTTTATAGAACACATATTGCGCATCGTTATGCTCATCGAGGAAAGCCAGCGAGATGTGCGACTTGACATTCTCGTGTCGGCAGACGTATTCTGATGATACGCCGTTATCCTTCAAGTAGTTGCAAATTATGTCGCCCACATGGTCCCCTCCGACCTCCGTCACCATACAGCATGGCACTCCGGCTCGTCCGATTGAGACAATGCTGTTGAACGTCGAGCCGCCTGGCACAGCCTTCTGCGGTTGGTCATCCTTAAACAGAATGTCCAACACTGTTTCTCCTATTCCGATTACACGATTCATAGTCATATCTTGATTCAATTTATTGCGCAAAGGTAGTCATTTTTTTCAATCCGCCAAGCACCATGTTAGCGAGAGGTTGTTTGTTAAAATCCGAACTTATCCTTACATGGGAGTTAGGTTAGACTTAGGTTAGACTTACATCGGAGTTGGAAATTTGGAAGAAATGTTAAAGTGTCATCGCTTTTGCCACCAAATAAATGTTAAATTATTATTAAACTCAACTTCGGTTGTCTCATCTGTTCAACTTTCCAATGCCTGAGACTCTTGGGTCGGTGGGACAAGCTCCTCTTTGTGTTTTTTCAACTGTAATTGTAACAACTGTAACAGAGAAAAACGCAACGTCCTCATAATCAGTTTTGCTACAGTTGCTACAGTTGCTACAGTTAAAAACACACCGAGAGCCGGTTGGTCATTTGGTCATCAACAGATTATTCAGCTGAAAGTTGACGAGCCGCCATTCGATTCACTTCATCAATATTTAGTTGTGGCAAGTCCACATCTTCTGTATCATCGAATTCCAACAGGAAACCCATATAGGATGGGAGAGTCAGAAGCTGCCCCTCACGCCCCACATTGTAGTCGCCGAATTTAATGGCTTGATGGATATGGTATTTTTCAGGCTTACTCAAAACCGTGCGAATACTTTTGGCTTTGTTGGTTGTCGATTTCACCTCGCATGGGACGCATTCCCCTTTTTGTCGAATCAAAAAGTCCAATTCAAGACCGCTGTCTTTGTGATAATAATAAAGGTTCTGACCTTTTTTGTGCAGGAAATCGGCCATAATCCCTTCGAAGATGGCTCCTTTGTATCCAAACAACCGGGTTGTGCTTTACTGTTTTCTTCCATTGAAGCAGTGTATTCTCAATTTTTCGTTTCAGCATAATAGTTGCTTTACCAATTCACGGAGCAAAATTACACTTTTTCCAACGAATAATTCCGTTTTTATACACTTTTTCCAACGAATGTTTTTTAAATCATTACACTTTTTCCAGCGAATCGTCCGAGATTCTTACACTTTTTTTATTCTGCACGCAGAATACGCATAACAATGGGAAGCGTGAAGCGACGTGAAGTGGGCGTCCAGTAGTTTCTGCGAGTTCTGCGTGAGAAAGATATGGTTCATGCTACAGTTGCTACAGTTAAAATCACACCGAGAGCCGGTTGGTCATTTGGTCATTTAGTCATTCGGTCAAAAGCATAAACTAAGAGTTTGTTTAAGGGTCTATTCTTTTTTATCCATTTTTAAACAGCTTCTTATAGTAGGGCTGATATGCCTGCCAAGTGGTGTTTTGTTGCCGTCAAACCAATTATTACGTAAAACCCGTTACGTATTTTGCGTAATATTGAATAATTGTCTATCTTTGCGCCATGAAATATTAAGTCAATATGATAAAAAACCCTTTTATTACTACTGGTTATGAGGGAGCAGAGTATTTCTGTGACCGAGTTGAAGAGACCAAGAAGTTGACTGGTTTGTTGACCAATGGCAACAACGTGGTGCTGATCTCACCTCGACGTATTGGGAAGACGGGCCTGTTGCACCATACCTTTCAACAAGAAGAAATCGCCACTGAATATCAAACTTTTGTCATCGATATCTATTCGACGAAGAAACTGGATGATTTGGTTGCCGAAATGGGAAAAGAGATACTGAACACCCTCCAGTCGAAAAGCAAGAAAGCTTTCGAGAAGTTTGTCAGGATGGTAAGTTCGTTGCGGCCTGGCGTGAGTTTCGACCCGTCGGGAAATCCAACATGGAACGTGGAAGTGGGTACTATCCAAAATTCTACGGCAACGCTGGACCAAATCTTTGAATACATCGGGCAGTCTGAACGTCCTTGCCTCATTGCCATTGACGAGTTCCAACAAATTTGCTATTATCCAGAGAAGAATGTAGAGGCCATATTGCGTACTTATATCCAACGATGCAACAACGCTGTTTTTGTGTTTTCGGGCTCTGAGCGACATCTGCTATCCGAGATGTTCTTTTCTCCCGCCCGCCCGTTTTATGCGTCTACATCCACTTTCAATTTGGGCTGTATTGACCTCCCCAAATATGATGAATTCGCCAAGTGTCATTTCGAAAAGGCAGGGAAATCGATGGAAGCAGGTGTTGTGGAGATAATTTACAATCGGTTTGAGGGAATTACATGGTACATTCAGAAAGTGTTGAATTGTTTGTTCGCTAATGTTGCCGTAGGGGAAACATGTACAAAGGATATGGTTGATGCCGCTGTGGATATAATCGTCAAAGACAACGGAACGATTTATGCTGATTTGCTGTATCAGCTGACAGCAAAACAAAAAGAACTTCTGCTCGCTATTAATAAAGAAGGGAAGGCAAAAGCTATCACCGGGTCGAAGTTTATTAAGACCTATCATCTATCGGCAGCCAGTTCGGTTCAAACAACTATTAAATCGTTGATGGATAAGCAATTGGTTACGAGTCATCTTGGAGTCTATGAGGTTTATGACAAGTTTTTCAGCATTTGGCTGTCAAGACTATGAAACCGATTGCAATGATTAGCACGATATTTGATAATTCCACGTTATTGTTAATAAACTCTTGAACCATGAAATACACCACCATCATCATCATGACCTTCGCCCTTGTGGTTCTTGGTCTGCTGGCTTTTGCGACACCGGACAAGAGCACCAATCATCCCGATAATCCTCAAACCCCTAAAAACAATTATGAGACTATGTGGAAAAAAGTAAAGGAAAATCTCCAAAAAGACCTGCCGGAATCGGCTGAAAACGAATTGGATGCCATTGAAAAACAGGCGCTCAAGGACAAAAACAACATTCAGCTGTTGAAGACTTACCTTTATCGACAGCAAATCTTCCTACGTACCGTCGAGGAAGACCCCGACCAGCACTTTATCCAATATTTGGAGTCGAAAGAAGGACAATTGGACGAGGTGTGCAACGCCCTGCTGCATGAGGAAATCGCCAAAGCCTATGCCGATTATCTTGAAGAAGACGAATGGCGCATCAACGAAAACCTGGCCATTGAAGGCGGCGACCTCTCGAAAATAGAGATGAAATATTGGGATAAGGCGAGCTTTGAATCCCGTATCAACCAGCATTATGCGGAGGCTCTGAAGCCCGTAGAGGCTTTGAAAAAGGCTAAGACTGAGGATTATATGGTGCTGTATGAGAATACAGATAACAATGTGCAGTATATCGAATATGAGGCTTCGCTCTTTGAGTTTATGTTCCATCGTGTCGCAAAATATTATCAGGAACAATCTGATGCCGACGATGTGGAAGGCGAGACCGACACTTGGTGGCTGCCTGCCAAGGACTTCGTGAAAGTTAACTTGGGCAATGCCGACAATCCGCTTATCAAATGCCTGAAGATTTATCAAGACCTGATTGCCTACAATTTCAAAGAAAGCAATGAGGATGTGCTGATTTACAACGACATTAAGCGTTTGGAGTTTGTCAACAACACCCTTGGCATCCTTCTCCATTACCCACAATACCAAGCCGCGATGGAGGACTTGAAGGCGCAGCACAAGGACAATCAGCTGTCTGCCGAAATCACCGCCCTCATTGCGAGGAACTTGATACACCAGTTAGAAAATAATGACGAAGACAGCACTTATTTCGACAATTACAAGAAAGCCAAAGCGATGTGCGAGGAAACCATTGCGAAGTTCCCTAAATCGCAAGGTGCAAAAAACTGCCAAAGCCTCATCAAACGTATTAAGGAGCCGAATATCGACCTCACTCTCAATTCGGTACAATTGCCTAACGAAGCCATCCCTGCTGTATTGGCATTCAGAAATGTGACTGCACCTTATTATAAGATTGTAAAGGTCAGCGAGAAAGACCTTGAAAACCTGAAGGAGATGCTCAAGGAAGATTTGTTGAAGGAACTGGATAAGAAATCCATAGTGTTTGATCAGGAACTTACGCTTCCTGCTGAAACCGACTACCTTGGACACAAGACCTTGATTGCTCTGCCTGCCTTGGAACGCGGCTTTTATTTCCTCATAGGCAACATCAGCAAAGACAACAAAAACGAGGATAAGATGCTGGTGCTCAACTTCCAAGTCTCCAGCCTGAGTTTCATCGCCGATCAAAAGGACGATAAGATGACTGTGGTCACCGTAGACCGCAAAACAGGGAATCCTATGGAGGGGGTTAATGTGGAACTCTATCGTCGAGAGTGGGACTACAAGACACGCGAATACAAGACCATCATCATCGAAACGCAAAAGAGCGACCGCAACGGTATGGTGAAACTGAACAAAAAGACTGACCACTCCTTCAGCATCAACCTGCGCAAGGGGGAGGATAATCTGCTTTCGCACAATTCTTTCCGCCTCGCTGCACCCTATCGGAACACTAACGAATACTACACAACCTCTTTGTTTACCGACCGCGCTATCTATCGTCCTGGACAGACCGTCTATTTCCAAGGTATCGTGGTGCGCAAGCAGGGCGATGACAAAACCTTGGTGCATGGATACCACGAGAACGTATCTTTTAGAGATGCCAACTGGCAGGAAATCGGTTCGGCTCAGTTCACGACAGATGAATACGGCACCTTTAGCGGCTCTTTCGTCATCCCTACCGACCGACTGAATGGCCTATTCCACCTCAATGCCAACAAAGGAAGCGTCTCTATCCGTGTGGAGGAATACAAACGCCCAACCTTTGAGGTCAACTTTGAGCAACCGAAAGAGCAGTATAAACTCAACCAAGAAGTTACGGTACGCGGCGACGTGAAAGCTTACGCTGGTTTCGGCTTGGACGATGTGGAATACAGCTATCGCGTGGTGCGCAAGACCGCGTTTCTCTGGCGTCTCTTCTCGCCTGTCGAGGACGAGCAAATCACTTATGGTAAGGCTCGTACTGATGCCGAGGGCAAGTTTGCTATCACCTTCTGCCTGAAACCCTCATTGAGCGTTACCGCCGAGAAGCAGCCCTTGTTCACTTACGAAATCAAGGTGACTGCCACAAGCAAGCAAGGCGAGACCCACAGCGACACCTACAGCATTCGTGCGGGCTACAACGAAATCGCCATCAACACCAATATGCCTTCAAAGATAGAGAAGTCGGACATCGGCAAGTACCAAATCAGTGTAAGCAACCTCAGTTGGCAACCCGCCAAGAGCCGCATCTTGCGCAAGATTTATCGTTACGATAATAATGCCAAGATCAACTACTTTGAGGCAATGGGACAAAGTGAAACATTAGATAGACAAGTGTTGAGTGATGAGGAATTGGCTCGCATGTTCCCCGAGTTTTACTTCTATGACAAGCAAAACAAAACATTGGTGGACGAGGCCACAATTAATGTGGACGACAAGGCGAAGTTCTACGAGGGCAAGGCTTTGGAACCTGGTAAATATGTGGTGGAATTGGCCAGTTTGGATGACCCTCTGGCAAAGATTTCACAGCAGTTTACCGTGTTTGAAAACGGCTCCGAGAAGCTGCCTTTCACTACGATGTATTGGGAGCAAATCGACAAGGCGAGTGCTCAACCTGATGACGAAGTCCGTTTCGACCTCGGTAGTTCGGCCAAAGGCGTGAAGATGTGGGTGCAGCTGATGCACGGCGATGAAATTCGTTTGGAGAAATGGATTACCTTGGACAACGAGGTGCAGACCTTGAAATATAAGGTGACCGAGCAGGACCGTGGTGGTCTCGCCTTGAAGACGGCTTTTGTGAAAGAGAACGCGCTCCACACCAATCATAAGACAGTCTCGGTGCCTTTCGACAACTACGACCTGAACGTGAAACTCGCTACCGTGCGTGACAAACTCAATCCGGGTGCCGAAGAGACTTGGGAGGTGACCGTCAGCGACTACAAGGACAAGCCTTTGGAGGCGGGTATGTTGGCAGGTATGTATGATGCCTCATTGGATGTATTTGCCAGCCATCACTGGTGGATTAGCATGAGTCCTTCGGGCGTTTTCAGCAATGGTTTCATCAAAGACAGACTTGGCTTTACCTCCTCAGCCACTCATCGCGATTATTTCTACTTTGTTGAACTCTTCAATTTCAGCCTGCCTTCCGATGCTCCGTTCTTTGATTTCGGGTATGGATTCGGTGTGCGCCGTAATAGGAAAGGAGGCAGGGTCTTGTATGATTCGGAGGTTGTGGAAGAAGAATATGCCGCCCCGATGGAGGTGGGTGCTGTGTTGCAAAAGAATGCCGTCGCTGACGGTGTTGATGTTGAATCTTCTGGGACAGAGGAAATGGTTGAAATCGCAGATCTGGGAGTCGCTTATGTAACTTCAGAAGAAGTCGCTCCTATTGAAAAAGAAGCCGAGCCCACCCTCCGCGAGAACTTCAACGAAACGGCCTTCTTCTTCCCGCAAATGCGCACTAATACTGACGGTAGCGCCACCTTCAGCTTCACCATGCCTGATGCCCTCACCCGCTGGCGCTTGATGCTGCTGGCTTACACCAAAGACCGCAAGACAGGCACGAACGAATACACTTTCACTTCGTCGAAGCCTGTGATGATTATGGCGGATATGCCGCGTTATATGTACGACAACGACGAGCTGTGGTTTGTGGCTAATGTCATCAACACGGGCGATGAAGCCGTCACCCCGAAGGCTAAACTCGAAATCTTCGATGCCGCCACGATGCAGCCTGTCAACATTCTGGCTTCCGATGCCTTGGTGCCGATGGAGCAAATCCTGCCGGGGCGCAGCAAGGAAGTGCGCTGGAAGGTGAAAGCCCAATATGGTTTGGAACTGTTGGCCTTCCGCTTTACGGCTTATGCAGGTGAGTTCAGCGATGCTGAGCAACACCTCCTGCCCGTGCTGAGCAGCGAAATCTTCATGACCCAGACCTTGCCCATCACCGTTAAAGCTGAGACCGAAAAGACCTTCGACTTCGAGGCTATCGCCAACCCTGACAGCCACGAAAGAGACTACAGCCTGACACTTAACTTCAGCACCAACCCTGTGTGGTACGCGGTACAGGCCTTGCCTTACCTGGCCAATATCAGCACCGACCGTGCAGAGACAGCTTTCTATGTGTTCTACGCCAATACGCTTTCATCTTACATTGCTGACAACATTCCCAATCTGTTGGCCTACATCAAGAAATGGCAGATTGAGACCCCTGACGCCTTGCTCTCACAATTAGAGAAGGACCAAGACCTGAAAGCTATCATGCTTCAAGAGACCCCTTGGGTGCTTGAAGCCAAGAGCGAGACCGAGCAACGCAGTCGCATCGCCACATTGTTTGAGGTGAACAACTTGCGTGGACAGCAGACCCGCGCCCTGCAACTGATGCAGCAGAAGCAGAAGTACAACGGTGGCTGGCCCTGGATGGACGGTATGCCCGAAAGTGCTTACATCACTACCTATATTCTGACCGGCTTCGGTAAGCTGCAAAAGATGGGTGCCTGGAGCTCATTGAGCAAAGTCGACCAAAACACGGCGCAAAACATCTGCGACAAGGCGGTGCGTTACCTCGAATACGATGTGGCTGAAACCTACCGCTATATGAAAGCCCATAGCAAAGGCAAGGACTGGCCCATCGGTTCCAGCACCTTGTCTGAACTCTATGCCTTGAGTTTTTTCAAGGAGCAGAACTCCGATAAGGACTTCGCCAAAGCCAAGGACTATTACCTCAAGAGTTTGGATAAGGAGTGGACCTCGTTCAACTTCAACTACCGTTCAAAAGCAGCGGTTTTGCTTTACCGCACGGGTAATGAGAAGACGGCTCAGCTGATGATTCAGAGTTTTAAGGAATGTGCCCAGAAGAACGAGCAGATTGGGATGTACTGGCCAAAGAAGTACTTCAGCTTCGAGTCGCATATTGCCACCCATGCCAACATTATGGCTGCTTTTGCTGAAATCGACCAAGACCAGGAGATGATAGACCAGTTGCGTGTGTGGCTGCTCACCCAAAAGCAGACCAACAGCTGGGAAAATTCCGCTTCCACTGCTGATGCCATCTATGCCCTCCTGATGCGAGGCAGCGACTGGTTTGCGGAGGGCAAAGAAGTCACCCTGCAATTCGGCAACACGCCTATTAATATAGAAGGTGGTGTAGCTGGTACGGGCTTCATCCAACGCCGCTGGAATGCCAACGAGGTGACCCAAGAGATGCGCCAGCTTACTGTGAACAACCCGACCAATCATCTCGTGTGGGGTGGCCTGTTCCGTCAGTATTTCGTCCCGATTGACGAGGTCAAGAAAGACGAGGCGGGCTTCACCATCAAACGGGAGCTGTTTGTGGAAAAAGTAACTGATGATGGGAAGGTATTGGTGCCTGTTGGGTCGGCCCTTCGACAGGCTCAGGAGCCTTCTGCTTCTGGTGGGGCTAAGGTTGCTGAGCTTGTCGAAGCACCGATTAAAGTTGGTGATAAAGTGACTGTGAAGATTACCTTTACCAATGAGCAGGACATGAGCTATGTCTTCGTCAAAGACCTTCGTGCCGCAGGCTTCGAGCCCATTGAGCAAATCTCGCACTACGAGTACAACGACCGCATGAGCTACTATCAGACGAACACCGACACCGATATGCAGTTCTTCATCGAGCACCTGCCCAAAGGCACGCACCAGGTGGAGTACAGTATGTTTGTCACCAAGGAAGGCTACCTGAACAACGGCTATGCTCTAATTCAATGCCAATATGCCCCTGAGTTTAGTGCCTATTCCAATGGGATGAAAGTGAAAATTGGAGATTAAATTGGAAAATATTCAATTAAAACAATATTATTATTTGTTGAATTGATTATTGTTCTATATTTGTGCCGTGAAATTTAAAACCTTTACGGTCATGAGAAAGTTTTTTGCCTTTGCCTTGTTTGCTTTGCTGCTGACGTGCAGCCTCTCTGGTCATGCCCAGTATTATGAGACCCAATGGGAACGGTTCAACACTTATATCCTCGACAGGCAGCCCATGTCGGCATCGAAGTTGCTCGACACTATAGAGAGTCACGCTTTGGAGGCGAATGACCAGATGCAACTGCTGAACGCCATCCTGAATCGGGAGAAAATCTTGATGTTGACGGAGGACAACGACCCTCAGGAAGTCTTTATCCACTATGCAGAGGCGAAATGGGAGGTGCTCGATACGATTCAGGCGGCTATCCTTCATGTGGAGATAGGGCGTTGCTATGCCGACCTTTTAAGCTCCTACAAAAGCAAGATCCCAAACAATACGGACTTGGATGACGACCTCAGCCAGACAGAGATGCGCTATTGGGGGCGTGAGAACTATAAAGAGGCTATTAAGACGCATCTTGATGCGGCACTTCAGACCATGGGGACCCTGAAACAGATTCGCACACGCGACCATTTCATATTATTTGAGGATGAAATTAAACCCGATGCACAGTATCTGGAGTATGAGCCTACGCTTTTCGAGTTTGTGTTTCACCGTGCCGCCAATATCTATAGGAATTTGGCCATGGATGAGGATGTGCCGGAAGGAGAGAACCTTGATGATTGGTGGTCGCCTGGCGAAACCTTTGTCGGAATTGACTTGGGTGAAAGCGACTCGCCCGTTTTGCGCTGCTTGAGGATTTTTCAGGACCTCATGGCCTTTAATTTGGAAGTAGACGATGAAACCGCGTTTTTATACAATGATTTCTGTCGTCTTCGCTTTGTCTACTCAGTTTTTCAGGATGAAAGCATCTATATAGCAGCTTTACAACAGCTTATAGAGCATTATTCTGAGCATCCGCTGACACCTAACATCGCATTGGAGTTGGCCAACAGTTTGGTAAAACTCGTTTCAGATTCCTTGGATGAAACTTCAGATATTGAATATTATCAGAAAATGGCTCAACTGTGTTATGAGGTTGTGGCCAAGTTCCCCTCAAGCCCTGCCAGCGAAAAAACTACACATATCCTCGACGATTTGTACGAGAAAGAGTTTGCAGTTACAATGGCTGATGTTCAACTGCCCGACGAGAACATCCCTGTAGTGCTGAGTTATAGGAATATGAAGCAAGCCTACCTGAAAGTCGTGAAGGTAAGCGAGGAAGAATGGATGCAGCATGATTACCAGTATTGGCGTAATGACGGGTTCTTTCAGACTTTACGCAATTTGCCTGTCTACGCTGAGCAAAGGGTGAACCTTGCTGCTGAACCCGATATCATGTGGCATCACACGGTGGTGGCCTTGCAGCCTTTGGAGAAAGGGCTTTATTACCTTATCGTTACGCCCGACCGAAACACGTTGGACAAATACCAGACCGATTGTTGTAAGTTTCAGGTGTCGCGTCTCGGCTTCCTCACCGATGAGAAGAACAATATTTATACCCTCAACCGCAAGACGGGACAGCCAATAGGTCAGGTGACGGTGGAACGTTGCGAATGGTCCTATAATTCGAAGACAAAAACTCGCGAAAGCAAGTTGTTGTCGAAGTCGAAGTCCGACAAGAACGGCAAGATGAGCGTCAGACGCGGTAGTGACAACCTCTTCTTTGTCAACTTGCGAAAGGATGACGATGTGTTGCTCACCAATCGTTACTTGGATTTCAGAACGAATAGCGGTTATGCTACAGGTAGTAAGGCCTTGTATAATGCGGCGCTTTTTACCGACAGAAGTATTTATCGTCCTGGACAGACAGTGTATTATCATGGCGTCATCGTCAAGAAAAAAGGACAAAAGGAATCCTTGTGCAAGAATTACTCCGAGACGGTCTACTTCTATGATGGTAATTGGGGACTTATTGACAGCCAAAAGATAAGAACGGATGAATACGGCTCTTTCAGTGGGTCATTCGTTATCCCCACCGACCGGCTCAATGGGAAATACGAAATAGAAATAGGCTCTAAGTACACTTATTGTATTCCATCGCGTAGGGTATATTTTAGCGTCGAGGAATACAAACGTCCATCCTTTGAGGTGAAATTTGACAGCCCGAAGGAACAATACAAGGTGAATCAAGAGGTCACGATAAGAGGTTTAGTAAAAACCTTTGCAGGTTTTGGGTTGGACGATGTGGAGTGTCGTTACCAAGTGACGCGCACAACTACTTTCCCTTGGCGTTGCTATGGACAGACCTACCCCTTAGTCAAAATGGAGCAGGTGGCTTTCGGTGAGACTCGTACCGACGGCGAAGGTAAGTTTGCCATTCCCTTCAGCCTAAAGCCTGCTGTCAAAGTCAAGCCTGAACTGCAACCCGTCTTCATCTACGAAATCAAGGTGACAGTCACCAGCGCCCAAGGTGAGACCCACAGTGAGACCTATGCGATTCGTGCAGGCTACAACGAAATTGCCCTTAGCAGCAATCTGGGTATCTTGGTGGATAAGGCGGTTGACACGAAGGTGCATATAGAGGCCGTCAACATGAGCGGCAATCCGGCAAAGAGTCGTGTCGTGCAAAGGATATACCGCTTTGATGATGCAACCCGCCCGGACTATTTCGAGGCCATGTATTCCGACATCACCCTCGACCACCAGATTTATTCCGACGAGGAATTGGCGACCTTGTTCCCCAATTACGATTTCTATCCGAAAGACAACAAGACCTTGGTCAGCGAGACCGAGTTGATGTTGGACGGCGAGCAAGACCTTGATGTCCTGAAAGACCTTGCTCCCGGTAAGTATCTCATGGAGCTGAAAAGTCTTGACGACACTTTGGCTGAAAGCTCCAATCGTTTCACCCTTGTCGACAGTCGCTCACCCCAGATGCCTGTCGCTTCAATGTGTTGGCTGTATGCCGACAAGCAGGAGGCTCATCCAGGCGATACCGTCCGTTTTATTTTAGGCAGTTCGGCCAACAATGTGAACGCTTGGGTGAAACTCTTTCAGGACGGCAAGGAAGTCCTCTTGGACCAGTGGATGGAAATTAATAATGGAGTCATCACGCTGCCCCACGTGGTGACGGAGGAAGACCGTGGCTTTTTGACCCTCGCGGTGGCTTTTGCCAAAGAAAACGCTATCCTAAGGGAAATGCAAAAGGTTTATGTGCCATACGAGAACCTTGACCTGAAAGTGGAGATGACTTCAGTGCGCGACAAATTGGCTCCGGGAGCTGAAGAGACTTGGGAGTTCACCGTCCGCAATGATAAGGGAAAGCCTGTACGGTCGGCACTGTTGGCAGGAATGTACGATGCCTCATTGGATGCGTTAGAACGAACGATTTGGAAACCCTTCAATATGAAACCCAACCCTTACGAACTCTCAAGCTTCAAGTCCTATCCCCTCATCAATATGCCCAGGCCCTATTTTCCAAGGTTAGTCACTCCAAAAATCACCCTGTTCAATTTCACTCTGCCGTCCAATGCGCCTTTCTTTGATGTGGCTTTAGTCAAGAGTTATAAGAACGGTTCCAGCTACAACACTTGGACGGTCTATTCCAAAGGGCCAAACGGTCGGCTGAAGGGCAAAATCACGGACGAAACTGGCGAAACCGTGCCTTTTGCCAATATCATCATCAAAAAGAACGAAGCGATAGTTGCCGGATGCTCTTCAGATTTCGACGGCTTCTATGATATCAATCCCTTGCCACCCGGGACATATAACCTTGAGGCAAGTTGCGTTGGTTATGAGGGATTTGTGCTGAATCATATTGTCATACCAGCTAACAGGATTACCTTCTACGACATCAAGATGCAGAGTGGTACCATTAGCTTGAATGAAGTCACGGTGGTGGATTATGAGATTCCTTTGGTTTCAAAAGACAACGAAGAAATTGCCAAATTGCCCAATCGCTCTGCTGAAGGCGTTGCTGCCAGTGTGGGAGGCAAATCAGGATATTGGTCTGGTCAAGAGGAAGTGGAGGAAGCAGCGATGGAGGAGGATGAACAGATGAAACGTTTTCTCGCCGTTCCACGTGAAAACTTCAACGAAACGGCGTTCTTCAGGTATCTCAAAACCAACGCTGACGGTAGCGCGAGTCTCAGTTTCACCATGCCCGATGCCCTCACCCGTTGGCACCTGATGTTGCAAGCCTACAACACAGAACGCCAGACGGGTCGCAAGGAATACACCTTCACCTCGTCGAAGCCCGTGATGATTATGGCCGATATGCCGCGCTATATGTACGACAGCGATACATTATGGTTTGTGGCCAATGTCATCAATACGGGTGAAGAGGTGGTCAAACCCCTGGCCAAGCTCGAAATCTTTGATGCGGCTACTATGGAGCCTGTCAATCTCTTGGTTTCCGAAGCCATGATTGCGATGGAGGAAATCGTCCCGGGTCGCAGCAAGGAAGTGTGCTGGAAGGTGGCGGCTCAACTGGGTTTGGACTTGCTGGCTTTCCGCTTCACAGCATACGTGGGCGAACAGAGCGATGCTGAGCAACACATTCTGCCTGTGCTGAGTAGCGAGGTCTTTATGACCCAAACCCTTCCTATGACCGTTCAAGCCGAAACGGAGCAGACTTTTGAACTCGATTCAGCTTTGAACCACAACAGCAACGAGCGCATCCAAAGCCTGACGTTGAATTTCAGCACCAACCCTATTTGGTATGCTGTGCAGACGTTGCCTTATCTCGACGGCATCAACCCCTATAGTGCCGAAAATGCTTTTTATGTGTTCTACGCCAACACGCTTTCGGCCTATATCTCCGACCATGTGCCGCAGCTCATGGCCTATATCCGCAAGTGGAAGGTGGAATCGCCTGATGCTTTGCTCTCCAAGTTGGAGCAAGACCCCGATTTGAAGGCTATCCTGCTGCAAGAAACGCCTTGGGTGATGCAGGCTAAGACGGTATCTCAACAACGCTCATGCTTGGCTGTTCTGTTTGATGCTGTCCGTCTGCCCTTGCAGCAAACCCATGCGTTGAACGTGATGTCGAAGAAGCAGAAACTCTCAGGCGGTTGGTCGTGGTGCGACAATATGCCTGCAAGTCCTTTCATCACTACACGAATCTTGACAGGCTTCGGCAAGTTGGGTGAGATGGGTGCTTTGGCCTCATTGAGTATGGCCAATAAGACGCGAGCCGATGCCATTCTCAACAAAGCAGCCAATTTTGTTGATGCAGAAATCAAATCCGCTTATTTGGATGCGAAGGGCAAGGAGAAAAAGCCCGCCTTGTCGCCGCAAATCCTTAACGAACTCTATGCCTTGAGTTTCTTTGAGCAAAGGTTTTCCAATGCCGTGATGGATGAAGCCACCAACTATTATCTCAAACAGATGGAGGAGCACTGGACCCAGTACAATTACAGTATGCAGGCCAAAATAGCTTTGATACTGTACCGCAACGGCAAGAAAGAAGCGGCCAAGCGAATCATCCAATCCTTCAAGGAATGCGCCAAATCGGGAGAGCACAACGGAATGTATTGGACGAAGGATTATTCCACTTTCGAGTCGGACATTACCACCCACGCCAACATTATGGCTGCCTTTGCTGAAATCGACCAGAACGACACCCTGCTTGACCAGATGCGCATCTGGCTGCTGTCGAAAAAACGTTTCGACCGCTGGGAGAGTTCCGCTTCAACGCTTGATGCCATTTATGCCCTGCTGCTTCGTGGTGGCGACTGGTTTGAAGAGGATAAGGAAGTTACTTTGAAATTCGGCAACACGCCTATTAATATAGAAGGTGGTGTAGCCGGTACGGGCTTCATCCAACGCCGCTGGAATGCCGATGAGGTGACTCAAGATATGCGTCAGCTTACTGTGAACAACCCGACCAACCATCTTGTGTGGGGCGGTCTGTTCCGTCAGTATTTCGTCCCGATTGACGAGGTCAAGACGAATGAGTCAGGCTTTACCATCAAACGGGAGTTGTTTGTGGAAAGAGTAACTGATGATGGGAAGGTATTGGTACCTGTTGGGACGGCCCTTCGACAGGCTCAGGGACCTTTTACTTCTGGTGAGGTTAAGGTTGCTGAGCTTGTCGAAGCACCGATTAAAGTTGGTGATAAAGTGACTGTGAAGATTACCTTCACCAATGAGCAGGACATGAGCTATGTCTTCGTCAAAGACCTTCGTGCTGCGGGCTTCGAGCCCATTGAACAAGTCTCGCATTACGAGCGTAACGACTGCATGAGCTACTATCAGACCAACACCGACACCGATATGCGGTTCTTCATCGAAAAGCTTCCAAAGGGTACACATCAACTGGAATACAGTATGTTTGTCACCAAGGAAGGTGATCTGAATAACGGCTACGCCCTGATACAATGCGAATACGCGCCGGAGTTCAGCGCGTATTCGGATGGAATGAAAGTAAGGGTAGGGGACTGAGCCGGCTTATTCCTTGCTCTTCTCGATGGTGAACAAGTCATTGATTAAAATCTCAGTGACAAAGTGGCGTTGGCCTTTGTCGTCAGTCCACTCGTTGTTGCGCAGGCTGCCGTCGATGGCAATAAGGACACCTTTTTTCACCGATTTCTCGACACGGTCGGCCACCTTGCCCCAAGCTACTGTGGGGAACCATTGTGTGTTGTCGACCCATTCGCCGTTGGCGTTCTTGCGCCCCTCGTTCACGGCGAGGCGGAAACGGGCTACTCTGTTTTGGTTGAAAGTTCTGATTTCAGGCTCTGCACCCGGGCGGCCAATCAACATGACCGAATTTTTCATGGTACTCATTGTGATGTGTTTTTAGTGGTTAGTAATTAATTTGTTGTTATTTTGAAAAAGTTTGTATTTTTGCAGTCGCTAATCAACCGTATGTGTTCCGAACCAATGGTGAGGTAATCGCTGGATACGGTTGGTTTTTTATTATATCTATTGTTATGCACCACTTCAACTGGGTTGGTTTTGACGCTGCAAAGTAACAATACTTGTATAGAACTATCCGTTGATTAAACGTTTGTTGTCGACAGTAGTCGTTTGTTGTCGTTTGCTGTCGGATATATTGCTGGTTTTCTATGTGTTGTGATTTTGTCTAAAGTACGCGATATTTTACTATTTTTGCAACCGACAAATCAAAACAGACCTATGTTTCAGGAAATCGAACGTAAATTCTTGGTAAAAGGCGACTTCGTTTCGGAGGCTTTTGAGTCGACGGACATCAAGCAGGGCTACCTCTGCAGCGGTGCCAATGCGACGGTGCGGGTCCGTGTTCGCGGCGACAAGGGCTACCTCACCATCAAAGGCAAGCGCAGCATTAATGGTATCTCGCGCTTTGAGTGGGAGAAAGAGATTACCCGCGACGAGGCCGAGGTATTGCTGACCCTCGCTGAAGGCGGCTTGGTGGAGAAGACTCGACACTTGGTGAAAAACACCGATGGAAAGCACACTTGGGAAGTGGATGTCTTTCATGGCGCCAACGAAGGACTCGTTGTGGCCGAGATCGAACTGGCTTCCGAAAACGAACCCTTCGACCGTCCCGCCTGGTTAGGGAAAGAGGTCTCCGACGACCCGCGTTACTTCAACTCGCAACTCCTGAAGCATCCTTATAATACTTGGAGAAATGGCTAAAGACTTGAAACCCCATATCGGCATCTTCGGTCGCAGGAATTGCGGCAAGAGCAGCCTCATCAACCGTCTCACCGGACAACCCGTCGCCATCGTGAGCGATACCGCCGGTACCACCACCGACCCCGTGAAGAAAAGCATCGAAATCTTCGGCATCGGCCCCTGTGTGCTGATTGACACAGCGGGTATTGACGATGAAGGGCAACTGGGACAGCAAAGGGTGGAGCAAACGTTGAAGGTCTTGAATGAGATTGACTGCGCCATCCTCGTCATCACCGAAAACCGCTTCGATGAACCCGAGAAGAGCCTCATCCAGCGCATGAAAGACCTGGCGGTGCCTTTCCTCATCGTCCATAACAAATCGGACATCACGCCTTTGGATGGCTCGCTGAGCCAGGCTCTCAAGCAGGACTACGACACAGAAGCATTGGACTTCAGCGTAGCGCAAGGCGACGACATTGCTCCGCTTGTTGCCCTTATCAAGAAAACCATCCCGGAGAGTGCCTATCAAAAGGTGTCGCTCTTAGGCGGCATCATCTCGCCTGACGAGGTGGTCGTATTGGTCTGTCCCGTCGACTCGGAAGCCCCCGAGGGGCGGCTTATCCTCCCTCAGGTGATGGCCATTCGTGATGTGCTGGACAACGAGTGCATTTGTGTAGTGCTGAAAGAGACCCACCTGCAACACTATCTCGACACGATGCCCCAACCTGCATTAATCGTCACCGACAGCCAAGTGTTCGGTTATGTGGCCAAAATCGTTCCTCCCTCGATTCCCCTCACCAGTTTCAGCATTGTCATGGCCCGCCTTCGTGGCGACTTCGACAACTATGTAAAAGGTACGCCCCATCTTTCCCAACTGAAGGATGGCGACACGGTCCTGTTGTTGGAATCGTGTACCCATCACAGCACTTGCGAGGACATCGGTCGCGTGAAGTTGCCCCGCATGATACTGAAATACACGGGCAAGGACATCCATTTCGAGTACGTTGCAGGACTGTCGCCCATCGAGCATCCCGAGCGTTACGCAATGGCCATCCAATGCGGCGGTTGCATGAGTACGAGGAAGCAGTTGCTCAACCGCACCAACCTCTTTGTCCATCAAGGCATCCCCATCAGCAACTACGGAATGGCGTTGGCCTACATGAACGGCATCTTCCAGCGGGTGATGGAGCCGTTTGCGGAAAGGTAATTAGGCAATCTCATTTTACAGATTAGTAAACCAACGACAACAACCTGCATTGAACACGAATCTCGCTAATCTAACGAATTGATATTCGTGTTATTCGTGCAATTCGTGGTCAAAAAATCGAATATTTAGTGGTTCCCTTATTTCATTGAACACGAATCTCACTAATCTAACGAATTGATATTCGTGTTATTTGAGCAATTCGTGGTCAAAAAACGAATGTTTAGTGGTTGTCTTATTTCATTGAACACGAATCTCGCTAATCTAACGAATAAATATTCGTGTTATTCGTGCAATTCGTGGTCAAAAAAAACCGAATATTTAGTGGTTGTCTTTCGCCAGAAAAATTGACTGTCCCAAGTGCCCCACTGTCCTAGGGGTGGGACAGGTGGGACAGTGTGGGACAGCAGGGAATGGAGGTTTTGACCCTGTGTTGCCGGTTATTCCTTCACCACCTTCTTCACGCACTTGCGCCCTTCGGCGT
>CAMYYB010000016.1 GCA_947303335.1 uncultured Bacteroidales bacterium
CTTCGTCGGGTGAGTGCGGGTGCACCAAGGTCGGGCCGAAGCTCACCATGTCCCAGTTCGGGTACTTCGAGCCGAGGATGCCGCATTCCAGTCCGGCGTGGATGACCATAATCTTGGCTTCCTTGCCGAACTTCTCTTGATAGACCTTCTTCATCAGATTGAGGATGGTGGAGTTGATGTTAGGCTTCCAACCCGGATAGTCTCCGGTGGAATAGGCTTCGGCTCCGTTGTCAGTGAGATTTTTGCGAATCTGCTCGGCGAGTTTGTCCTTGTCGGCATCGACGAGGCTGCGTGTGAGAGCGGCGCAGACAATCTTGCCCTTGTCCATCTTCACCGTAGCGAGGTTGCTGGAGGTCTCGGTGGTGCCTTCAAAATCGGCAGACATAGCAATGACGCCGTTGGGATAACGGGCAATGGCGCAAAACATGTTGTCCTGTGTCTTCACATCGATGACTTTAGCGGGCATTTCGGTGGGCTCGCAAAGGATGGCCAGGTCGGGCTCGACTTCAGCATACTCTTCTTTGCAGATGGCCTCGAATTCGGCAGCATACTTTTCAAACTCTTCTTTCTTGTCGGCGGGAACCACGACGATGGACTCCGACTCTCTTGGGATAGCGTTGCGCAGGCTGCCTCCGTCAATTTTGGCAAGGCGCAGACCGTATTTCTCGGCTGCCATCAGCAGCATGGTGTTCATCACTTTGTTGGCGTTGGCGCGACCCAGGTTGATGTCCATTCCAGAGTGTCCGCCCTTCAGTCCTTTGACAAAGAGACGATAGGCCACCATGTCAGCAGGAACGGCCTCGAAAGTAGGTGTCCAGGTACCGATGGTGTCGACACCGCCGGCGCAGCCCACGTAGAGTTCGCCTTCGGTCTCTGAGTCCATGTTCATCAGGATGTCGCCTTTCAGGATGCCAGGTTGCAGCTTATTGGCACCCGTCATACCGGTTTCCTCGTCGATGGTGAAGAGGGCCTCAATGGGACCATGTTGTAGGTCGGTGGCTTCGAGTACTGCCATTGCAGCGGCGGCACCCATACCATTGTCGGCACCGAGGGTGGTACCGTTGGCCTTTACCCAACCGTTTTCGATGCGAGTCTCAATTGGGTCGTTCTCGAAATCGTGTACTTTGTCGGCGTTTTTCTGCGGCACCATGTCCAAGTGGGCCTGTAGGATGACACCTTGACGGTTCTCCATGCCTGGGGTGGCGGGTTTGCGAATGATGACGTTGCCACATTCGTCAACGAAGGTCTCCAGGCCGTGCTCTTCACCCCATTGTTTCATGAAAGCGATGACTTTGGCTTCTTTCTTCGAAGGGCGCGGAATCTGCGTCAAGCTATAGAAATTCCTAAACACGCCATTCGGCTCTAAATCTTTGATTGTGCTCATAGGTTGTGTTTTAATTTGATGAAATTCTGTTTTGAGACGGCTAAAATACAGTTTTTTTCTGAGAGCGAAGCAAAAAACGCTATTTTTGCACCAAAATTCTGAACATCATGAAAAAAGTATTACCGTTTTTATTGTTTGTCCTGCTGGCTTTCGCAGGTTGCCAGAGTGGACCCGTCATGTATGAAAAGTCTGAGAATCCGAGACAATTGGTCGGAAATGTGGAGAAATTTGTGAAGCAGACTGAAAAGAAAGCCAAGCACTATTCTGCCGAAGACTGGCAGGTCGCCGTCGAGCAGTTTGTCGTTATGAGCAAGGACTATGTGGAGAACCGAAATCGTCTCAGCCCAGAGGAACAGATGCGTTACGACAATGCCCGCGTCGAGTTCGTTAAGATTGTTGGTGCCAAAGGTGGTGAGGAGCTGGTGAGTCAAATCAAAGAAACCTACAGTCGGATAATTGGTTGACGGAAATAACCTTTATTAAATTAGTGGATTATTTTTATGGTCAGAAAATCAATTGTGGCGTTGTTGTTGGTGCTTGTCGGATTGGCTTCGTGTGAGAAAAAACCACAGCCAGTCGTTGAGCCTCAGATTTCCATCTCTGATGAAGAGGTGGTTGTAGGTTGTGATTTCGCTGTCTTGAAGGGACAATGTAATTGTGATGAAAAAATCAATTTTATTGAGGTGGAGGTGGTGAATCCGGAATATATGTCTTTTGGGGTTGGGGAGCTGTTTAAAGCTACGCTGGACGGAAACCATTATTCGGTTCGTCTTCGTCACCTTAACGCAGGTGTGACATATGATTACCGTTACATTGTTGGCTATGGAGACACTTCGGCTTATTATTGCGACAAACGGAGTCTCACAACGCTACTTGTAGAGCCAGTAGTGACCACAAATGACTTGCTGGTTAATGATAGTGCAAGAGTGCGAGTCAGGGGGACTGTGGGCTTTGACGGTGGTGCTCCTGTTTATGAACGTGGTTTTTGTTGGAACACTGAAGGTAATCCTACTGTGAATGACAGTGTAGTACGGTATTACCATTCGGGGACGGGTGAATATGATTGTTGGATTAATGATCTTGTTTATGGTGAGACCTATCATGTAAGGGCCTATGCAAAAAACAGATGTGGCATTGGCTATGGAAACACCTTGACTTTCGTTGCCGGTTGTCCTGACGAGCTCTAAACGTAAAGCCTTTTATCTCATGACAAGATGACTGAACATACCTTTTACATCTTTCTCATCATAATGTCGGCTGTTGCTGTTGTGGTATTCGTCAGCCTCTTCTTTGTGGATGCGGGCTACGGGAAGTTCTACGACAAGAAATGGGGACCTGCAGTGAACAACAAACTGGGCTGGGTCTTGATGGAATCGCCTGTGTTTGTTGCCATGTTGCTGCTGTGGCTTTTGTCTGACAGGCGCGACGACTTGGTGCGCTTGGCTTTCCTCTTCCTGTTCGAGCTGCATTATATCCAACGCTCATTTGTGTTCCCCTTCCGCTTGCGGGGCAAAAGTGTGATGCCCTTGTCCATCATTCTGATGGGTGTGACCTTCAATGTGCTGAATGCCTTGATGCAGGGCGGCTGGATTTTCTATATCTCTCCAGAAGACTATTATCCTGCCGACTGGCTCACCGACCCGAGGTTTATCGCGGGCTTCTTGGTCTTCCTTATTGGAATGTACATCAACATACAATCCGATGACATCATCCGCAACCTGCGTAAGGAGGGCGACACGAGGCACTACCTGCCCAAAGGCGGAATGTTCAATTATGTCACTTCAGCCAACTATTTCGGTGAGTTTGTGGAATGGGTGGGCTTTGCCATCCTTACCTGGTCGTGGGCGGGTGCTGTCTTTGCCCTGTGGACCTTTGCCAACCTTGGCCCTCGTGCAGCGCGTATTTACGATAAGTACCTGGCCGATTTTGGTGACGAGCTGGACACGAAGAAAGTAAAGAGAATGATACCTTTTATATATTGACTTATGGAAAAATCAATCATATTCACGCCTTGTGAAATCGGCCCCATCACCTTGCGTAACCGAGTGATACGCTCCGCGGCTTTCGAGAATATGGCCTATGGCAACCGGCCTTCTGACGATCTTATCAACTATCATACCGCTGTGTCAAAGGGTGGCGTTGGAATGACGACGGTGGCCTATGCTGCTGTTAACCAATCGGGTTTGTCTTTCGACGGACAACTGTGGATGCGCGAGGAGATTGTCCCCGACCTGAAACGCCTCACCGATGCGGTGCATTCCTACGGGGCCAAAGCCTCCATCCAATTGGGTCATTGTGGCAATATGACCCACCGTTCCACCTGTGGCTGTATGCCTGTGGGTGCCTCTCGAGGCTTCAATCTTTATTCCCCCACCTTAGTCAGGAGGCTGAAAAAATCGGAGATTTATTCCCTTGTGCTGGATTTCGGCAAAGCCGTTAATTTGGCTCGCAAGGCGGGCTTCGACTGTGTGGAGATTCATGCGGGACACGGTTACCTCATCAGCCAGTTCCTGTCGCCCTACACCAATCATCGCCATGATGAATTTGGCGGCAATCTTGACAAACGTATGCGTTTCATGAAACTTGTTATAGAGGAGGTCATGAGGGCTGCCGGCAATGATATGGCTGTGGTGGTAAAGTTGAATATGCATGATGGATTCCGGAGGGGTTTGGATCAAAACGACTGCATCATTGTGGCGAGGGAACTGGAAAAGCTTGACATTCATGCCATTGTCCTGACGGCGGGCTTTGTCAGCAAGGCTCCGATGGAGGTGATGCGTGGCGCGATGCCGATTAAGTCGATGAGCTATTATATGGACACGAAAAAGTTCTGGTGGCTCAAGGCAGGTTTGAGGGTGTTCGGACGCTTGCTGATTCCTACGGTGCCGTATAGCGAGGCTTATTTTTTAGAGTACGCAAAGCAGTTTCGCAACAGCTTGACGTTGCCCTTAATTTACGTGGGCGGTATGGTATCGAAAGAAAAGATGGAGGAAGTGCTTAGCTCAGGTTTCATGGCTGTTCAGATGGCTCGCGCTCTGATTAACGATACGGATTTCGTCAATAAACTGCACAGCGGCGAGGTGACCCGCAGCGAGTGCAAACACTCCAACTACTGTATCGCTCGTATGTACTCCTTAGAAATGAAATGCCATCATTGTGTCGACGAGGAACTGCCGAAGAGTTTGCAGAAAGAAATTAGAAAGGCGGAAAGGAAAGGATGAATCACCCGAAATGGTTGAATCGGTTTGAGGAGGTGCATGGGCGTAAGCCCTTGGCCCTCATTACGGGCGGTAGCTCAGGTATGGGTTTGGGATATGCCCGGCAGTTGGCGGATATGGGCTGCGACATGGTTTTGGTCAGTAATCAGGAAATGGAGTTGCAGAATGCCGTAGCGGAACTGAAACAAGGCCGCACTATTCAAGTCATAGCCCATTATCAGGATTTGGCCATCGAAACGGCTGCTGAGGATTTGCTCGCCTATTGTCAGGCTGAAAACCTGCAAGTCGACATCCTTATCAACAACGCTGGAATGTTCTTCTTCGAGGAACTGACTCCCGATAACGAAGCCAAAGCCTTGACGATGATGCGCCTGCACATCTTCACACCTACGAGGCTCTGCATCTTGTTTGGTGAGGAGATGAAACGGCGCGGATATGGATACATTATTAATATGTCGTCAATGGCAGCCAAACTGCCTTGTCCGGGAATTACGATATATTCTGCCACGAAAGCCTACCTGAAGAGTTTCGGCAAGTCGCTTTACTTCGAAATGCGACCCTACAACGTGGGGGTAACAACGGTCTGTCCAGCCGCCATTGCCACACCTTTATATAAATTGAAACCCAGTTTGCTTAAACTTGGCGTGAATATTGGACTGATAGGTACACCCCAATGGCTGGTAAGAAAAGCCTTGAAAGGCATGATACGCAGGAAAAGGGTGGTGAAGCCGGGCTTCATGAATATCTATCTGCCGCCTTTGATTGCTGCTCTCCCGAAAAGTCTGGTGAATGTGTTATGGAAAAAGTTCAAGTAATCCTGTTGAGTCTGCTGTTCAGCCTGACGGCCTACGGCCAACGTTACGAGAAAGTGCCTTTTGGCGACTTCGAGCAATGGGCAGTGCGCTATATCACTGAATCAAAAGTGATTGGTGGAGAGGAAAGGACAGTGTATATGATTGGCCCGACTGATACTATCAGGGGCAATGTTCCTTATTCATACGATAAAACCATTTGGTCGTCCTCCAATGTCTATGCCAAAATTGCGGGTGTGACGAAAACCAGCAACAATGTGATGCCCGATGATGGTCCGACGGGAAAATGCGCCAAGTTGGTTTCTCAAATGGCAGCGTGCAAAGTGGCAGGCCTCGTCAATCTCAAAGTGTTGGCGACAGGCTCCATTTACTGGGGAGAGACGCAGGAACCCGTCTCAAATGTCACCAACCCCTATGCCGTCATGAGTTGGGGTGTTCCTTTTACCAAGCGTCCCAAGGCTATGCTGCTCAATTACAAGGCAGAGATTCCCAATACGGGCAAGTTGGTCAGGAGTACCACATTCCGCTATTCTGAGTTTGAGGGTTATGACCCTTTTGAATTTGTCTTCATCCTTCAAAACCGTTGGGAGGATGCTGACGGCAATATCCACGCTGTGCGTGTGGGAACGGCTGTTTGCCGTGTTGAAGAATCATCAGATGGCTGGGTGATGGACTTCAGAATGCCCATCATCTATGGCGATGCCAGAAAAAGTGAGACGTATCAACCGTATATGGATTTGATTTCGGGGTATAAGAATATGTATGCTATCAATAGCAAAGGCAAGAAAAAACTCGTCCTTGAAGAGGATTGGGCAGATGCGAACACCCCTGTTACCCATGCGATTATGTGGTTTTCCTCGGGCAGTTGCGGAGCTTTCATCGGTGCCTTGGACAATATACTCTGGTTGGACGAACTCAGGTTGGAGTATTGATGGTTTTTTCGTGTTTTGAATTGCATTTCCAAAATTTTCCTATTTTTGCAGCCGTTTTTGAAAAAAGAATGAATTATGGATTTAAGTAAAATCGTTTCGATATCCGGCAAACCGGGATTATATCAGATTAAGTCCCAAGCTATTGGGAGAATCATTGTTGAATCAGTCGTCGACGGCAAGTGCCTTCCCGCCTTTGCCCGCGACCGTATGAGTTCGTTGGAAGAGATTTCCATTTTCTCCACCGAGGAGGACAAACCCCTCAAGGAAGTCTTCAAGAGCATCCATGAGAAGATGGGCGACAAGGTCGACTTTGACTATAAGAAGGCTTCGAATGACGAGTTGCGCGAGAAGTTCGCCGTCATTATGCCCGACTTTGACGAGGATGCCGTCTATCCTTCGGATATGAAGAAGGTCTTCGCTTGGTATCAGATGCTGAACGACAAGGGATTGCTCGACTTCACTGAGGAAGAGGCACAGCCTGAGGCTGAAGCAGAGAAAGCTGATGCTGCTGAGTCACAACATGCTGAGGCCTAACCTTTAGAGATTTACTCGCACATAATGATTTTTGTAATATAAGTTGATGAAGAAGCCGCGTTTCGCGGCTTTTTTTGTATCTTTGCACAAAATCTAAATCACTTATGAAGCAAATCACAGACTTTAAACTAATACAAAAGCAAGACTTTGGACGCTCGGTGCTGCTGCGCCTGCGCTCCGAACAACCCTTGCCTGATATGGTTCCTGGGCAGTTCGTTCAGGTGCGTGTCGATGGTTCCCCGTCCACTTACCTGCGCCGCCCTATCTCCATCCACGATGTGGACTTCCAGCGGAATGAAGTTTCCTTGCTGGTGCAGCAGGTGGGTGAGGGAACCCGTCATCTGGCTCAAGCTGGAGAAGGAGACCTTATAAATATGGTGCTTCCTTTAGGCAACGGATTCTCAATGCCTGAAAAAACGGATAAGGTTTTGCTTGTAGGCGGCGGCATCGGTATCGCCCCTCTATATTATTTTGCCAAGGTGTTGCTTGGGAAAGGAATACGCCCCACTTTGCTTTTGGGCGGGAAGTCACAGACCGATTTGATACGTTTGGAGGATTACCAGCAATTTGGCGAGACCTTCGTGACTACCGAAGACGGCTCGTTGGGCGAGAAAGGCTTTGTGACGATGCATTCCATCTGGCAAAAGCACAGCTTTGACAAGATTTACGTCTGTGGCCCTAAGCCGATGATGAGGGCGGTGGCGAAACTGGTAGCTGAAAAGGACGTTTGGTGCGAGGTCTCGTTGGAAAACCTGATGGCCTGTGGCTTAGGTGCCTGTCTCTGCTGCGTGGAGGATACGGTGGACGGCAACGTGTGCGTCTGCAAGGAAGGACCTGTTTTTAATACAAGGAGGTTGAAATGGTAAACATGACGATAGACTTGGGTCGCGGCTTGGTGCTGCGCAACCCTGTAATGACAGCTTCGGGTACTTTTGGCTACGGCGAGGAATACACCGATTTCGTGGATTTATCGCAATTGGGTGGCATCATCGTGAAAGGAACCACCCTACATCCGCGAGAGGGCAATCCCTATCCGCGTATGGCTGAGACTCCTTCGGGGATGCTCAATTGCGTTGGACTGCAAAACAAAGGTGTGCAGTATTTTATCGATACGATTTATCCTCGTATCAAGGACTTCGACACCAATGTATTGCTCAACCTATCCGGCTCTTGCTTGGATGATTACGTGAAAGGCGCAGAGATGGTGGATGCTTTGGATAAGATTCCTGCCATCGAGCTGAATGTGTCCTGCCCCAACGTGAAGCAAGGGGGGATGGCTTTCGGTGTGACCACAACGGGCATCTCACAAGTGGTCTCCGAGGTGCGCAAGGTGTATCATAAGCACTTGATGGTGAAGCTGTCGCCCAATGTGACCAACATCGCTGAGATTGCTCTTGCGGCAGAGGCCGCCAGTGCCGATTCTGTTTCATTGATTAACACCTTGATGGGAATGGCGATTGATGCGGAGCGGCGCAAGCCGAAACTCTCCGTCATTACAGGCGGTCTTTCGGGAGCCTGCGTGAAACCGGTGGCTTTGCGGATGGTGTGGCAGGTGGCCAAGGCTGTGAAGATTCCCGTAGTGGGCTTGGGCGGCATCTCCAACGCCACCGATGCGGTGGAGTTTATGCTTGCCGGTGCTTCCGCCATCGAGATTGGTACTGCCAATTTCATTGACCCGGCTGTATCCGTGAAGGTGGCCGAAGGGATGAAGGACTATTGCAAACGGCATGGGGTTGAGAAGGTTTCGGAGCTGGTTGGAGCACTCATTACTGCCTAATCCAAGTTGAACTTATTTTCTGCGGAAGTATTAGCCATGAATGGCATGTTTTTTGTGTTTATTTGGTCATCACAAGTAATCACCATCAAAACGCTTAAATCATGAAAAAGACGCTACTTTATTTGTTTCTTATTTTGGCTTTGCCTTCAATGGCTCAGTATCGTGGTCATGGAGGTCACGGTCTGGGTGGCAGTCACGACTCGGCTTCCTCATTGACTATTGTCGCCCCCAAGCATCAGATGTTTTGGCTTTTTGTCGATGATGTGTTGCAGAATGAAAATGCGGTACATTCCATCCGTATCAACAACCTTTGGCCCGACGAACTTTACATCCGCGTTGAATTAGACAACCCGACTCAAGACTGTATAGGTCGCTTCGTTGATTTCAGGTATCCACAAGGCTTCAGTATTGTGCAACACGGTAGCTTATTGGGTCTTGAACCCGCGCAAGGCAATATTCGTCCTGAGCTGGTTATGGACTTGCTGACGGGAACGCCTTTGCCGCCTGTACCTCCTACACCTCATATTGAGATTGTGCAACCACCTATTCCTGAACCGATACATATTGAGCCAGGCATGAACTCAAAAGACTTCAATGAGGCTTTGACCCTGCTCTCGAAAGAGACTTTTGACGACACCCGTCTGGCAACAGCCAAGCAAATCATCGCCAACAACCTTATGACGGTGAATCAAATTGCTCAGATTTGCCGACTGTTCAACTATGAGAGCAACACGCTTGAACTGGCGAAGTTTGCTTATCCATATTGCGTTGAGAAGAATAAGTACTATTTGCTAAACGACGTGTTCACCTACGACAGCTCGAAACGAGAGCTGAATGAATACATCGGAGGGCAATAGCATTTCGATTAAAATCAAAAACAGAAACAATAGGTTTTTAGCGGGCGGTATGAATCTTTGTGGCGGGCGCTACGATGATTCATACCGCCCGCTATGAATTTTCATAGCGTTCGCTAAAAACCAGCGAGACGGCATCCAACTCCCTGCCAGGCGGGATCTGAATCCTTGCTCTCTTGCTTCTAATTCCCTTCATGGCTTCATTCGAATCTGTGTAGAAAGACTTTCTCTTCCTTCATGGACAGCAAGAAAAATCCGCTGTAGATTCAGTTTTGTATCTTTGGCGTAGTGTAGGTGAGGGTTAGGCGTATACATGATGAACAAAACATAGTGTTTTCAGCAAACTTTTTATGTCGTCACAATGCCTGTGCAACGATTTGGCGCGAGTATTTTGTACCTTTGCAGCGACAAACCCATTATTCCTATGGAAAACCAAATTGTCATATATCAAACTGACAACGGACAAACGGCAATAGATGTCAGGCTGGAAAACGAGACTGTGTGGCTTACGCAAGCACAGATGGCGGAACTGTTTCAAACAGACAGAACGTCAATAGTTCGCCATATCAATAATATATACAAGTCAGAGGAATTAGATAGGGTGTCAACCTGTGCAAAAATTGCACAAGTTCAAACGGAAGGGGGAAGGCAAGTTACTAGAAATATCCCGTATTTCAATTTGAATATGATTATTTCTGTTGGATACAGAGTCAATTCAAAAAGAGGCGTCAAATTCCGCCAATGGGCTAACTTGAAAAAATTGAGCGGCATCATTGGCGTACCTATATAGAAGAATCGGCCTCCCTGTATTTCAACAGAGCTATGTCTTAGCGGAATAATATATGTTTTTTGCGGTGAACGAAAGATTTGCTATTTTTGCACTTTATTGGACATATAAATAAACCAATCGACAATATGAAAACCAAACCCGTGAAGACGTAGTTGCCAACATCAAGACGCTATATTCATACCTAAACGGCGACTTTGGTGAGGCTTATAAAGTATGGGCGGTTGATAAAATGAAACTCGGTCATAATTTCGTGGTTGAAATCATAGACGGTCTGGTTTGTTTCGGCCCAAGTCGTTTTGTGGGTTATTTGAATAACACAAAAGACAAACACGAGCAAAACCATGGCGATGGGACGAAAACTGACAGTGTATTAAGGTCGTTTTATTACAAATCATCCGATAGTGGTATAGATGATTTGTTCCAAAAGGAGCTTGCCAAGCATAACGAAACAAGTGGAAAGAAAAAATACTGGATACCACTCGACATGTCGTTAGAAGCTATTCTCAACGTTTCTGGTTGGGTTTCCCGAAAATATTGGATAGCTCGTTTAACTGCTGACGATTATTGGAATCAAGCACTGGAAGGCCATTATTGGTTGATGCAACTATAACTATGTTTATGGTTTACTATATGAGGCATATCAAGAGCGTATCGAATATCAGTTTCATGGTTTAACAGGTTATCCTGACTTTTTATACCATTCACATTCATTCAAAGCCATTTTGGACACAAAATACAAGCCGTATTGGTCCCCCTCAAAGAACATTGATGATATTCGTCAGTTGAGCGGTTATAGTAGAGACCTTCGGGTGTTAAGGAGGTTAGGCTATGATGATATTACCGAAACCTCGCCAACACCTATTGTTCCTTGTATTATAATTTATCCAATAGTTAATAACGAAAACACAAATTCGTTTAAAAACAAGAAATTAGAAGAGCTTTGTGTAAATAGTATAAAAGGTTTATCTCAGTTTTTTTTGATAAGCATACCTATACCAACTATGGAGCGATAAATCCATTACACTTATGGAAAACCAAATCGTCTTATATTAAACTGACATGGATTTGATTTAGTTCTTCTGTACCTGCAGGGCCTCGCGCCGCCATTTCGGGAAACAATTGCCCAACCATCAGCTGGGCCAAGTCGTAGTTATGTCATAGTTGTATCAAAGTTGTGTCAAAGTTACGAAAAAATCACCTTAGAGTAGCATCACACTAAAGTCAGAGTTAGGCGAGATATGGAAAATCCGAAAATCCAGACAAAAGTGTTAAATTGGAAGTGCTGCTAATGGATTTGTTGTGTTAATAAAGGTTAAACAATTCTCTCTGTCCCACTGTCCCACCTCTGGGACAGTGTGGGACAACTTTTAGTAGCGATAAGGCATCAGAATCATTCCTATTTCTCCAACGCTCCCTCATCCATCAAAAACTCCTGAAGACTCATAATCAGGATTCCATTCTCGTCATTGTGCCGAATCACATTGTCCTTAGTCACAACCACCTTCCTGAACCCGTCGCCCACATTCATTAGCGGACGCTCTTCTTGCTGTCTCTTCTCCGTAGTTGGTATCGAGAATGCTGACTGCACATACACCCGCTCATCCGCCTTGTTGCACACAAAGTCCACCTCAATCTGCTTTCTCACGTACTTGC
Source organism: uncultured Bacteroidales bacterium (assembly GCA_947303335.1). Taxonomy (GTDB): domain Bacteria; phylum Bacteroidota; class Bacteroidia; order Bacteroidales; family F082; genus Limimorpha. The sequence continues at coordinate 11,955 of CAMYYB010000016.1, forward strand.
CGTTCTCTTGGCGCTCGTTAATTTCCACAACCCCCACGTCAACAGAGTAGCCACGTAGGCATAACTCGTTATACATCACATTCTCCATCAGGTGAGTCTCTTCCAATTGGCGAAAGTTCAGCCGGGCATTTCTCAACCCTGTATCCGTATAATAATACTTATACGGCGTGGAGATATACCGTTTCCCCTTAATGTCATAACGTTCAGCCTGCTCTATCATAAACGCGTCACACAAGTAGTCCAAGTACTGCTTTATTGTGCTTGCCGACAGTTTCCCCGTCCCTGAACTTGCAAATGTATCTTCCAGTCTCTTGGGATTCGTCAACGATCCCATTGCTGATGAGATTACATTCAGCAGGCTCTCCAACTGAGCATCATTCTGCACTTTATTACGCTCAATGATGTCTCGCAGAAACACCTCATCAAACAACCGCTTCAGATAATCCGCCTTTTCCTCTCTCGTGGGTAGCAATGCGCAATAGGGCAACCCGCCAAAGGTCATGTATTCCGTCCACACTTCGTCAAACGGTTTGTCCGGTTGGGTGGTTCTGAACTCCTTGAAACTCAGCGGTCGCAGATACATCTCATCACCACGCCCCCTGAATTCGGTGATAATATCTTTCGAAAGGAACTTTGAATTAGAACCTGTCACGTAAGTATCCAGATTCTGTATATGCAGACAACTGTTCAGCACATCCTCAAATTCGCTCATCAACTGCACCTCATCTATCAGCAGATAGTAGGGCTTTTGATTTTTTATCTGTTTCTGAATAAACGCCAGACAAGCATCGGGGTCACGTAATTCCTTGTTGGAACGGTCCTCCAATTGTATTTCTATGATGTGGTTCGGTTTAACACCCGCCTCTATCAGATGCCTTTTGAAGAGTTGAAACAACAAGTATGACTTCCCGCATCGTCTGATGCCGGTCACTATCTTCACACGTCCGTTGCCCTTATGTGCAATCAGCCTTTCCAGATACCTGTCGCGCCTAATTTCCATTGTTTTTCATTTAATATTTTTGCAATTCTCGCAGTTTTATAAAATACTTTATCTGCGAATATAACGAAAATAGTTTGTCTATTATTGTATTCTGCTGAAAAAATCACATGTAACTTTATAGTCAACTACCCCCAGAAAAGCTTTGAGTAATGAGTATTTGTCCCACTGTCCCACCTCTGGGACAGTGGGACACTTGGGACAGTGTGGGACAACTCTTATTAGCGATAAGGCACGCTACAGGCAAGGGCATAATGAAGTTCTTGAAGGACTAAGAAAGTGCCATCCTAAACGAAATTCACCTCGGGTGTAATCTGAATCCCGAACTTCGCTTCCACGGATTGTTGGATGCGTTGGGCGAGAAGGACGATGTCCTTGCCTTTCCCGCCACCATAATGCACAAGAACGAGTGCCTGCTTTTCATACACGCCTACATACGCTTCGCGCCAGCCTTTCCAACCAGCCTGCTCGATAAGCCATCCAGCCGGCACTTTTACCATCCCTTCAGCATCGGGATAGTGCGGAATGTTAGGATACTCCTTTTGCAAAGCTTTAAATAGTGCGGCCTCGATGATGGGATTCTTGAAGAAACTGCCTGCGTTACCTATCGTTTTCGGGTCAGGAAGTTTGGCGTCACGGATGTCACAAATGGCATCGTGGAGCTGCTGTAGGGTAGGAGATTTGATATTGTGCTCCGAAAGATAGGCCTTGATGTTGCCGTATTCCAGCTTTAATACCGCTTGCTTGTGCAGCAGGAAGTCAACGGAAGTAATGACGTATTGCCATTTCAGTTCATTCTTGAAAATGCTGCTGCGATAACCAAACTGACATTCTTCTTTGGTGAAAACCCGCATGTTGCCTGTGGCTAATTCTATGGCTTCGCATTGCAGGAAGCTATCCATCAATTCCATCCCGTATGCCCCGATGTTTTGCACAGGTGCTGCTCCAACCTTTCCTGGGATATGGGCCAGATTCTCCACACCATACCAACCTTTTCCCACACAGAACTTTACGAATTCGGGCCAATCTTCTCCGGCTTGGGTTCGAACAACGACTTCATTCCCTTCTTCGCGAAGGACTTCAATGCCTTTCGTGTTGATATACACCACGAGGCCGTCAAACACGTCATCTTGGAAAAGGACGTTGTTGCCTCCGCTGAGAATCAGATGCTGCTCGTTTTTGAATTCCTTTGAGTGAATCAAAGCCTCAAGTTCCTGAAGCTCATTGATTTCAACGAAGTATTTCGCAACGGTATGAAAGCCGAAGCTGTTGTAGGACTGTAGGTCGACGTTGGTTTTCATTTGTGCTTTAGCTGTTTGCGAAAAGTTTACTCTTCAAGTAATTCGTAGTCGGACTGAATTTCTAATGCGGGTTTGTCAGAAGCGTTCAAAGGGGAGATGACCGATTGCCCGATTTGTTTCTCAAGGTTCTTTCTGGCTGTTTTTGCGATATTTCCGCCTTCGGTCGCCACATTTTTGTTTTCTTCAAAGGTTTTTGGCTCTCGGGTTTTGGAAATAGCGGTTGTAGATACTTCGGCAAGCATATTTAAAACCAATTCAATATTAGTCATGTTGTCGCGAAGGCTTTCTTTCTTGAGACCTTTCAATTGTTTGTATTCTTTTACGGACAGTCCGCTCCAAGCTTTAGTCATCTCACTGGTGAGGATGGCATAATCACGTTCTTCTTCTATGCCACGAGCTTTCCACTCGTCAGTGAGTTCCTTTCGCATTTCTATGCTCTGTAGCCGTTGGTTGATCCAGCCCTCTGTGTAGCCCTTGGCACGATAATATTCGGCTCCACGAAGTATGGCCTTTTCAGGGTCTGCAATCTCGTTTAGCCTCTCGTTGCCCACTTCGGCTAACCACATCTTGAATGGTTCCGCTTTCGGTGAAGGTATGGATTGTACTAAACGCAGAATGTTTTTGGTGGTCATGCAGTCGGTCTTGTAGTACTTCCCGTCAGCAGATTGCATTTTCAGTTGACTACAATTTGTAGCCAACTCGCTTCCTTCCTTTTTTAGTCTGGTTTTCAATACGCTCCAATATTTTCTAGGATTTGGGCTCTCAGTCAATGCTTCTACGATGTCAACAACGGAAAAGTACCATTCTTCGTTTTCGGCATCCCAATGAGTTCTAACTTGCTTTTGTTCAAAGAGTTTTATCTTGTCAGTCATAGTGGAGAATTTTTGCAAATATACAGAAAAGAATCGAATAAGTGAAACGATGGGGAAAAGTTCTTACCTTTGCCCCGATGAAACGCGCCATTGTATCGGTGATCAATGACTTGGTTACAGACCAAAGGGTCAACAAGTCGTGTCTGGCTTTGCAAAAGGCTGGGTACGAGGTGCTTTTGGTGGGACGCAGACAGCGCATGAGTCCGCCGATGGATGAAAGGCCATACGCCTCACATCGAATGAAGCTGCTGTTTGAGAAAGGCCCGTGTTTTTACGCTGAATATAATATCCGTCTTTTTCTTTTTCTGCTGTTTCATCGTGCCGACTTGTTGCTTTCCAACGACTTGGACACCATTCTGCCCAATTTTTTCATCTTCCGTCTGAAAGGTTGCAAGATGGTTTTTGACAGCCATGAATATTTTACCGAGACACCGGAACTGGTTCATCGACCCAAGGTGCAAAAGGTGTGGAAAAAGATAGAAGGTTTCGTGGTACCCAAGCTGGAGGAAATGATTACCGTCTGTGACTCGATTGCCGAGCTGTTTCGCGAGCAATATGGAGTCAAATGTCACGTCATCCGGAATATCCCGATGCGAAAGGCTTTGCCGCCGAAAGGAGACAAAATGGCTTTGGGTCTGCCCGCCAACAAACACTTATTTGTTTTGCAGGGTTCAGGCATCAACATCCAGCGAGGAGCTGAAGAACTGGTGCAGGCCATGCAGTATCTCGACGATTGTTTCCTGATGATTATCGGTGGAGGCGATGTGCTGCCTTTGCTGAAACAAATGGTTGTGCAGCTGCAAATTACGGATAGAGTGCATTTTTTTCCAAGAATGCCCTATCAGCAAATGATGGCTTATACGCTATTGGCTGAATTGGGTTTTTGCCTTGATAAGGACACCAACCTCAACTACCGCTTCAGTCTACCAAACAAACTCTTTGATTTCATCCAAGCGGGTGTGCCTATCATTGCGTCGCATCTGACGGAGATAGAGAAGATTATCCGGCATTACGACATAGGTCTGTTTATCGAGAACCATAATCCAGAAACCATTGCCTCCACCATCCGCGAAGGCTTGTCAGATGCATCGAGGAGGGAACAATGGAAGCAAAACCTGACTGTTGCGGCACGGGATTTGTGTTGGGAGAACGAGGAACAGAAACTGCTTGAAATATACAGACATTATGAATGAATCTGATTATCACCTACATATCATAGCTTTCGACGTTCCTTATCCTGCCAACTATGGTGGGGTTATTGATGTGTTCTATCGGGTGAAAGCACTTTCGGAAGCGGGTGTGAAGGTGCATCTGCATTGTTTTGAGTATGGTAGGGGCGAACAAGAGGTCTTGAAGCGTTGCCATGAGGTAAAGTACTACAAGCGCGATACCTCCTTCGCCAAACAGTTGAGCCTTACGCCGTATATTGTCAATACCAGACGTTCTGAGGAATTGGTAAACGACCTGATGAAGGACGATTATCCTATTCTTTGTGAGGGTTTGCATACTACTGCGGTGCTTTCCGATAGGCGTTTGAAAAGCAGGAAGATTTACGTCAGAGCCCACAATGTGGAGCATGATTATTATCGGGGGCTGGGCGATTCGGAACGATTAGGGTGGAAGAAATTGTTTTATCTTGCTGAGGCTTGGAAACTAAGACGTTATGAGCCAGTGCTGAAGAGAGCAGCGGGTATCTTTGCCATTTCACTGCAAGACGCGGACTATTTTGCCAAAAGGTACAAAAATGTGACTTTGGTGCCGGGTTTCAATTCCGCTGATTCAGTTTGCTCGGAGACGGGTAGGGGTGAATACGTATTGTATCACGGCAACCTCTCGGTAAGGGAGAATGAGGAAGCTGCCAAATGGTTGATAGAAAATGTGTTCGCTGAGTTGAACCTGCGTTGCATCGTCGCAGGCTTGAATCCTTCCGAAAAGTTGCAGAAACTTACTGAAAAGCATTCCAACGTGACTTTGGTAGCCAATCCCGATGATGCAGAGATGATAGACCTCTTGCGTCAGGCTCAGGTCAATATTTTGGTGACCAATCAGCCTACGGGTTTGAAACTGAAACTGCTGAATGCCCTTTACAATGGACGGTTCTGCTTGGTAAATTCCAATATGGTGAAAGGTACGTCTTTGGCGAATCTCTGTGTGGTAGCCGACGAGCCTGACCCGATGATTGCTGAAATCAAACGCCTGATGGAGGAGGATTTTACGGAGGAGGATATTGACAGCAGGAATGACACCTTGATGCGAATGTATAAGAACACGGAGAATGCCCAAAAGATTATCGGAAAGATATTTGGCAGATAGAGAAAGGCCTTAAAAAGAAGAATCCCTAACTCGTTGAACGGTTAGGGATTCTTTTTTGTAGTCTCTCCGGGATTTGAACCCGAGTTACCAGGATGAAAACCTGACGTCCTGACCAGACTAGACGAAGAGACCACTTCGTGTCAGTTTTGACGCTGCAAAAGTAGGCATATTTTCGTTACCTACAACATTTTCAGCGAAAAAAAATTATTCAATGATACAATAGTTTGATAATCAGTCGTATTACTATTCAAAAATAAGGGATAATTGGAACAATTTGTTGCGCAACTGGTCGATGGGGGCGGTATAAACAAAGGCTTCGCCCTTCATGATGTTCAAAAAACCGTAACTCATCTTGAGTTCGATGCCCATTTTGAACCATTGGTTGTAGATGTCGAATCCCGTTCCAATCTCGGCGGCGCAGTCGAATCGTTTAGTGACCAGGTTGTTGATAAACTCGTTACCCTCCGCGTCGGTCATCTTGTTGTTTTTCTGCGAGGCCAGGTCGATTTTAGGGCTGACTCCTACAAAGACGTATGCACCTATGTTGTTGTAGCGCTTCGAACGGTATTTGATATTTAAAGGGAATTCCACAAAGGTCGTGCCTATGGATTTGGTGAAGGTTCTGTAATCTATCTGGCCGTTCTTGCCTTTAATGGCGATATCATAACGCATACGGCGCTCGCTAAAACTCAATGTGGGGATAAACCGCAGGTCGAAGTATCTTCCCAAGCGCTTGCTGCCAATGATGCCGACGGTAAATCCTGGAGTTTGTTGAGTCTCTATGTTGTATACATACAGATTCAGGGTGTTGGGGATGCTGTAATTGCCGTTGGGCCACGAGTCTGCATCCAAAGGCATATTCTGGTAATTCTCCAGAGTCTTCACCGAATACATCATTTGGTTGTAGGCCAACAGAAACCCGAAATGATAGGGCTCATTTTCGTAGTTGGGCAGGTAATGCAGGGCTCTTCTTTGTGCCTGAGCTGGAATGACTAAAGTACAGAACAGCAAGGCGATGGCGATTATTTTAAGTGCTTTTTTCAAGATTCAATGATTTTAATATGGAATTAACGAAGTCTGTCCGTTTTTATTGCATGGAAACGGCGGCAAAATTAGGAAAAAAAGAAATATGCTTTATTGCTTTTCGGCTTGATATAAGGTGGCGATGCCGAATGAAAGGCTTCTTTTTGTACCGTTTCCCAATCCTTTTTCTGCCAAAAGGTGTAAAAAGACTTCGGGATTTGGGAAACGCTCTACTGATTCAGGTAGATAGGTGTAAGCGTGAGAATCTTTTGATACATGATTTCCGATGAAGGGCAGAATGTGTTTGAAATAGAAGCGGTAGGCCTGCTTTACAGGGAACCTTTGCGGCATCGAGAACTCAAGGATGAAGACTCGTCCCTTGGGCTTCAATACACGATGGATTTCCTTCAGACTTTTGTCCCGGTCTTCGAAGTTCCGCACGCCGAAAGCCACCGTGACTGCGTCAAAACGGTTGTCCTCGAAAGTCAAAGAGGAAGCATCGCCCAACTGCAGTTGTATTTGTGCATCAAGACCTCTTCCAGCTATTTTGGCTTTCCCGATTTCAAGCATTTTCTCTGAAATGTCTATGCCTATGATGTTGGCTTGTGGGTTGTGTCTCGCCAATATGATTGCTAAATCTGCCGTTCCGGTGGCGAGATCCATGATGGTTTGTGGATGGTTTTTAGCCACTTCTTTTGCGGTTATTCTCCGCCAAGCCTTGTCTATATTTAGGGAAAGTAGGTGGTTGAGTTTGTCGTATTTCGGCGAGATGCGGTCGAACATTGCCGCGATAGGGGAAACGCTCATGATTGTTCCAGTTTGGTGATGATCTGGTTGGGCTCGATGCCGTTTAAACATGCGTAGTCGCCCCTGAAACAGGTTTTGTTGCCGTATACCGAACAAGGACGGCAGGGTAAGTCCACCTGGAGGCAATCATTTTCTTTTTGGTTCCACCCTAAGAAGCCAGCGTAGGGATGGGTGCCGCCCCAGATGGAAACAACTCGCGTCCCGACCAAGGAAGCCAAGTGCATATTAGCGGAGTCCATGCTGAGCATGACATCCAATTGGCTCATCAGAGCGAGTTCGCCTTTCAAACCATACTGGCTTTGAGCAGGTTGCGCATTGGGATATTTGGTGCAAAGTTCTGCAATTTTCCGTTTTTCTTCCTCGCCGCCACCAAAAAGGAAAATTGAGGTGTCTGCCCTTTGGCTTAAAGCCTTGATGACTTCTTCCATTTTTTCCATCGGATATACCTTGGCGGGATGTTTTGCGAAGGGCGCAATACCAATCCAAGTCTCATCGGTCGCTTTTTGCGTCTCGCAAAAAGAAGAATAATCAAGTTTTGTGAATTGTGGCTTGACGGTGAACCCCAACTGTTCCAATACTTTGGCATAACGTTCAAACGAAGTGGCTTGCTGAACGAAGACTTTATTCTTCTGTCGAGTCAAGGCCCTTTTCCCTTTGCGTCCTTTGTCGATGACGGCGATTCGTTGCCCTAACATCTGGCAGTTTATTCTCGTAACAAAGGAGCGTAATACATTATGGAAGTCAGCAACGCAGTCATAATTCTCGTAGTGGATGTCATTAATAAGACGGTTCAATCCGAAAAAGCCTTTGTGCCGTCCTTTCAGGTCGGCAGGGAAAAAGTGCACGTTGTCGGGCAGGAGCTCAAACAAAGGTTTAGCCATCTCGCGGCTGAGCATGGTAATGTGCAAATCAGGATATTGCGAGGCCAAGTCATAGATGACAGGCACCGTCATAGCGATGTCGCCCAAGGCAGAGAACCGTATGATAAGGAGTTTCTTCATTTCTGCCCGTAAAGTACGGGGTTCAGGGTGGGGTCGTTATACATTTTCATCTGCTTGTAGACCTTCATTACTTTGTCGCCGTTTTTGTAGGATTCCAACAATTGGTCGATGGCGGTGCACAGGTCGCCGTTTTGTTCCTTGAGCACTTCCAGCTTCGCTTGACATTTTGCTTTATGGTCCTCGCTGACAGCCGCTCTGTTCACTTCGGCATTCATGTGGTAAATCTTCAGCTGAAGGATGGATAGTCTGTCGATGGCCCAAGCCGGACTCTCTGTGTTAAGGGTTGCATCAGCCTTTGGTGTGGCGTATTGGAAAAGCAGGTAAAAATAACCGTCAATCATCTCCACGATGTCGGTGCGGTCCTGATTCGACTTGTCTATGCGGCGCTTCAGAGCCAAAGCCTCGACTGGGTCGATGTTCGGGTCGCGGATGAGGTCTTCCAAATGCCATTGAACCGTATCAATCCACACCTTATTGTATAAATACCACTCGATGGTCTTTTCCTCGTAGGGGTTTTTGCACGGATAATCTACGTCGTCAAACTTGTGATAGTCTTCGATGGCTTGTTTAAAGATGGGGAGAATGGGGTCGGTGGAGAGGATGATCATGGATGTTGTTTTTTATGGGGCAACGCTTTTGCGTTGCCCCATGATTAAATCAGTGCAGCTTGGTCAAGGCGTCCTTGATACGCTTCACAGCTTCAACGAGTTTGTCCTCAGAGGTGGCATAGGAAAGACGGATGCAGTCGTCGTTGCCGAAGGCATTGCCAGCCACGCAAGCCACATGGGCATTGTAAAGCAGCCACATGCAGAGGTCGTCGCTGCCCTTGATGACGGTTTCGCCATCGGTCTTGCCGTAGAACGACTTCATCTCGGGGAAGACATAGAAAGCGCCGGCGGGGGTGTTGCACTTCACGCCAGGGATTTCGTTCAGCAGCTTCACGAAGGTGTCGCGGCGGTGACGGAAAGCAGCCAGCATGTCCTGAATCTCCTTGGAGTTCTCGGGGCTGAGTTCCATGGCCTTGGCAGCGGCGGCTTGGGCGATGGTGCAGATACCGGAGGTGATTTGGCCTTGGATCTTGTTGGTGGCCTTCACGATGGCTTGCGGAGCGGCGATGTAGCCGATGCGCCAGCCCGTCATGGCATAGCCTTTGGCCACGCCGTTGACGAGGACAAGACGGTCCTTCAAGAAGTCGAATTGTCCCATGCTCTCGTGCTTTTGCTCGTATTGGATGAACTCGTAAATCTCATCGGAGATGATGATGATTTGAGGATATTTCTTCAGCACCTCGGCGATGGCAGTCAGCTCAGCCTTGGTGAACACGCTGCCGCTGGGGTTGCAAGGCGTGTTGATCATGAAGACCTTGGTCTTGGGCGTGATGGCCTTTTCGAGTTGCTCTGCGGTAATCTTGAAGTCGTGGGCGATGTCGCTCTTCACGATGACGGGCACGCCGCCAGCCAGCTTCACCATCTCGGGGTAGGACACCCAGAACGGGGCGGGGATGATGACCTCGTCGCCGTCGTTGACGACAGCCAGAAGCACATTGTTGATGGCCTGTTTGGCACCGTTTGAAACGAGAACGTCGGTTTCCTTGTAATCCAGACCGTTGTCTCGTTTCAGCTTGTTGGCGATAGCTTTACGGAGTGCAGGAGTACCGGGTACAGGCGGATAGTGGGTGTCGTTGCCGTTGATGGCATCAATACCGGCTTGCTTGGCCGATTCGGGCGTGTTGAAGTCGGGCTCTCCGATGCTGAGGCTGATGACGTCGATGCCTTGGGCTTTCAGTTCGCGGCTCTTGTTGGTCATTGCTAAAGTGGCTGATTCAGCCATGTTCAAAACTCTGTTCGAAAGAATGATTTCGCTCATGATGTATGTTTAATTGTTGGTTGTTTAATTGTTTCTTTAATAATAGGGCACAAAATTAGGCCTTTTTTTGATAGGGTCGGCAGAATAACACGAAAATCATCACGAAACCCAAAACCAATATCGGAAAAAGTCCCTTTTTTAGTATGAAATTTTCGGAGAAAGATGCGTTCCCAGGCAATTTAATGAAACCCTTTGGTTTCGTGCTATTATCCCCCTGTTTTCTCCCTGTTAGACTTCTGTCCACATGCTGCCCACACGCTGCCCACAGGGAGGAATCACGAAGTTACCTCGGAGTTACCTCAAAGTTACCAGCAAGGGGCTATAGGCATGCTATAGCCTTACTATAGCGTTGGTATAGAGTTGCTATTGTTTTTTTGTACTTTAATGGATTGTGAATGAGTGAGTTATGTAAGAAATTAGGTCGATAAGTCTATCTGCATAGTGTATCATTCAGAGAAACAGATAGTTACAAAGGTTCTTCTATCTCATTCGGGCTTTGTGTTTGCGGTTGCAAAGATAAGCAAAATATCTGGATTTGGCAAGCATTATCAGTAACTTGTTTCTTCCCGTTTTAAAGAATTTTGCGCTTCAATGAAAATTCCTTACCTTTGCAGCCAAATTTAAACAAACTATGAACAGTTGGATTATTTATTCACTAATGGGTGCAGGCCTCTTGCTGATGGTTGCCGCCATGATACTTTTGATTCGTCTGAGCAAGATGAAAGACGCAGAATTGCGCAACGGTAGCAAAATGGAATTGAAAGTACAGGCTCTGAAAATCATCATGCCGTTGAAGGTGCAGGCCTATGAGCGTTTCCTGCTTTATCTTGAACGGGTACAATTGCCCCAGTTGGTGAAGCGTGTCTATTTGCCGGGAATGGAGAAAGGAGCGTTCCATCTTCAGCTTTTGCAAAGCGTGAGGGAGGAGTTTGAACACAACCTCGCCCAGCAGTTATATGTGGCTGGAACCACATGGAATGCGGTTGTGAATGCCAAAGAAGAACTTGTCAACCAAATCAATACGACTTTTGAACAACTGAAGGACGAAGAGGATGTCGCCATTATTGCGCAGAGTCTTGTGGCATTGCCGAACCCCGTGGTTGAGCAGGCGGTGGCTGTCCTGAAACACGATTTTGAAAGGTTATTATAACAGGTCGGCGTTTCGACGGGCTTAAAGACCTTAGGGCTCTGAGCTTGTCGAAGGGCTGTAAACTAAACACTAATTTGTAATGAAATTTACTGCTGTACAAATCGCTGGAATCCTTGATGGAAAAGTGGAGGGCAACCCGAACGCTGAGGTTTGGAATGTGGCCAAAATCGAGGAAGGTGCCCCGGGCATGATTAGCTTTCTTGCGAATCCCAAATATACCCACTATATCTATGAGACCCGATCGAGTATTGTCATTGTTAATGACAATTTCGTGACAACGGCTCCCATTCAGACCACGTTGATACGTGTACCTGACGCCTATGCTTCTTTTGCCAAACTACTTGCTTTTTACGACCAGATGATGCAGAACAAGCAAGGCGTTTCGTCTTTGGCTTTTGTCTCTTCTACGGCACAATTGGGTGAGAATCTGTATCTTGGCGAGTTTGCCTATGTGGGTGAAAACGCTAAAATCGGCAATGGTGTGAGGCTTTATCCTCAGGTGTATGTGGGTGACGGTTGCATTATTGGCGACAATACGGTGCTGTATCCTGGAGTGAAGCTTTACCGTAACACCGTCATTGGCAGGAATTGCATTTTGCATGCCGGAGCCGTCCTTGGTGCCGACGGTTTTGGTTTCGCGCCCCAGCCTGATGGTCATTACGAGAAGATTCCTCAGGTTGGCAATGTGGTGATTGAGGACAATGTAGAAATTGGGGCAAATACTACCATCGACCGTTCTACGATGGGCTCGACGCATATCCACAAGGGCGTGAAAATCGATAATCTGGTTCATTTGGCGCATAATGTGGAGGTAGGGGAGAACACCGCTATGGCGGCCCAAGTGGGGGTCAGCGGCTCAACGCATCTTGGAAAGAATTGCGTCATCGGCGGACAGTCGGGGTTTGTGGGGCATATCAACATTGCCGACGGGTCGAAGTTCGGAGGACAAAGCGGCATTATGGGAAGTATAAAAGAAGAGAATCAAGAGTTTATGGGAACTCCCATTCAACCTCTGCGCCAATATTTGGTTTCCAATGCCCGCTTCCGTCATATCGATGAAATGGCACGTAAACTCATTGAGCTTGAGAAAGAGATTGCACTATTAAAGGAATCAAAGTCCGTTTAAGGCTTCACAGAGGGAATTTTTTTTGGTCGTATAAGAATAATTCCTATCTTTGCACGTTTTTTGTGGAGGATTATCCACGACTAATGATGTTTTATGACTGAAAAACAGTGTACACTCAAAAATAGAGTCAGCATTTCGGGAGCAGGCCTCCACACGCGTCAATGCGGAACGCTGACGTTCAATCCGGCTCCAGTAAACTCAGGAATCCGTTTTCGTAGAATTGACCTTGATAACCAACCCATCATTGAGGCTGATGCCGACAATGTCATTGATACAGCCCGTGGTACCACACTCGGTAAGGGTGGTGTAAAGATATTCACCGTTGAACATGTTTTGGCAGCCTTGCGTGGTATGGGAATCGACAATGTGTTGATTGACATCAATGTCGAGGAAATGCCTATCATGGATGGTAGCAGCAAGTATTTTGTTGAGGCCATTCACAAGGCGGGTGTTATTGAACTGGATGCACCGCGTAATTATTTGGTCGTTAAGGAACCTATTTCGTACAGGAATGATGTCTTGGGCATCGAACTGACCATTGAGCCTTGTGACCACTTCGAGATTGATGTGAAAGTGAAGTACAATACGCAAGTGCTTGACGAACAGACTGCCTCGTTGCGCGACATCAAGGATTTCGAATCGGAGATTGCCCCTTGCCGTACTTTCGTCTTCCTGCATGAGTTGGAAACCCTCATTAGCCGTAATCTCATCAAGGGTGGCGATTTGACCAATGCCATCGTGTTTGTCAACCGGAAGATTTCTGCTGAAGAGCTTGACCATATTGCCGCTTTCTTCAAGAAACCCAAAGTGACGGTTAAGGAAGGTGGTATTCTGAACAATGTGGAACTGTATTTCGATAATGAACCGGCCCGTCACAAGCTTTTGGATGTCATTGGCGACTTGACTTTGGTCGGACGTCCTATCTTGGGCAAAGTGACGGCGGTGAAACCAGGCCATTTCTCCAACACCTCCTTTGCAAGGAAGATTAAGCACACCTTATTATATTAAATATGAACCAACCCTTAGCCTATATCCATCCGAATGCCCGCATAGCGGAAGATGTGAAGATAGAACCATTCGCTTGGATAGGCGAGGATGTTGAAATTGGTAGCGGCACTTGGGTCGGTCCTAATGTCACCATTATGGATGGAGCCCGTATTGGCAAGAACTGCAAATTATTTCCTGGTGCAGTTATCTCTGCTATTCCGCAAGACTTGAAATATAAAGGCGAGACGACGTATTGCTATATTGGTGACGGAACCACCATACGTGAGTCGGCAACAGTCAATAAGGGGACTATCGCTTCAGGGAAGACTGTTGTAGGTAAAGACTGTCTGCTGATGGCTTTCACCCATGTGGCTCACGACTGTTATCTTGGGGATCATGTGATTATGGCGAATGCAGCCACGCTTGCAGGGCATATCACTGTTGACGAGTGGGCCATCTTTGGCGGGTTGGCGGCAGTGAGCCAGTTCTGCCGGATTGGGGCTCATGTGATGATTTGCGGTGGTGCCTTGGTGAATAAGGATATCCCTCCTTTTGTGAAGACGGGACCGGGATATCCAGTATGCTACGCAGGTGTCAATTCTGTTGGATTAATGCGACGCGGTTTTTCTCGTGAACGCATCAATGCCATTCAGGACATTTATCGCGTCATCTATGGCGTTGGCATGAATGTCTCCCAATCCGTTCAATATATTCATGATAATTTCCCGCAGACAGAAGACTGTCAGTCCATCCTCAACTTCATTGAGAGTTCGAAGATTGGCATTATGAAAAACTCTATCGGGAGCGAGTTGTAAGCGTATTGTCGTTTTCCCGAGCCTCACGTTCCCAACGTACACACATGATAATGGAATTCACGAAATAGACCATGTACATTAGTGCAAGGGCCAAAGTGACTTCGCGTGAGGTGAGGAACAAATAGATACTGGCAATATTGATGACAATCCAAAGCCACCATTGTTCGGCAAACATTCTTACCATAAGAATCATGGCAATGACTTGGGCTGAAGTGATGAAAGCATCGATAAATGGATGCGAGTCACCCACTTTACGCATGATAAAGCCTAAGACGAATGTGGCAGCCAAGAGGATGCCTGCATAAATCCATCTTTCTTTTTCTTTCATGTGTATCTTCTTGACTTCGTGTGTGTCAGCATTCATGTTTTTCGACCAGGCACGAAAGCCTACAAACTGCATGATAAGGTTATAGACGCTGACCAGCATGATGCCATAGTTCTTCACGGTCATATTGATGTATATCATTAGGCAGGCGCTGACTACGCCGAAGAAATAGTTGGACAGCTTGCCCTTGCCGCCCAAAACAACGTTGATGACTCCGATAATGGCAGCCACGATTGAACAAACCACACAGGCTTTGACGGCACCCGACGAAAGTGTGGGATGCGATAGGCCGAAAGCCTCAGCGTTAGAGGTAAGCAAGGTGACCGTGGTAATGATGACACATACGGTCACGAGCCAAATGATGTCGAATGCTTTCCAGCCGGACAACTCTTCATGAATAAGGTATTTGAATTTCTGCATGATAAATGAAAATCCTTTAAAAGTTTAGTTCGGCAAAGATAGCAATTATCGTCGATATTTCTGCCAGATGTTTCGTTTTTTGTTATTTTTGAAGGCATCCAATGGCATTCATGAAATCAATGAAAAGATTATTGTGCGCTGAAATCCAATAATTCGATTATAGAATTTCTTATAGCCGTTCACCATTGATGTGGGCGGCTATTTCTTTTGTGGCTTGGAAACCTTCTGGTATCGGGAACAAAGGGAAGGTGTGGAACATCCCTTCATATTCGCGGAAACAGCCTGTTTTGCCTGCTTTTTCGTAGGTGTCTTTCAGGAACAGGGCGTCGGGCTTCAATATTTCGTTGGTGCCATAATAGACAGTCAGACAATCTAAACCGCTGAAATCACCGAAGATAGGGCTGACCCAGGGATGTACGTTGGATAGGCTGCCTTGCCAAATGGCGTTGAGGGTGATGATGCGGTCGAGTTGGAGCATAGGGTCAAGATGCTGCAAGGCACGCATCTCTTGCTCTTTGCTGTAGCTCAGGTCAACGCAAGGGGAAAGCAATATGATGTTTTTAGGTCTTTTCCAATTGTTTTTGTGGGCTTCCTGTGCCACTACCAGACACAGATGTGCTCCGGCTGAGTCGCCTATGAGATGGATTTCATCGTAACAATCTGAGTTGGCAATGGCTTTGTAATAATCCAACAAAGTCTCAACTGCAAAAGCACAGTCATAGTCGGGAGATTTCGGGTAAATGGGCATCAGTGCATCGCAATGCGTGCGGATGCAAAGGTCATGCAGAAAACGCCAATGGAAGAAGACTGGAGGATAGATGAAAGCACCGCCATGAATGTAAAAGATGAGTTTGCGAGAATGGCATTCGTGTCCGAAGACTTGCATTTCAAATCCCGTTGCAGCATTGAACTTTGTTTCGGAGAAATATCCTCTGAAATAACGCGGTACTCTAACGGGTCGGCGGTTCTCGCGCCGACAATGCTCCAGCTCTTCCAACACCTCGTCGGTGGTGGCATCGCGCAACGATTTGAACATCAATCGCAGATACTTTTCCGTAAAGACGACTCCCGCGTTCATCTTAATGCTTTTGATAGATTCTAAGGTCAAACATAGTGGCGGCTGAGATGATGTGGTCGAAAATGTCACTTTGGATCTCCTCGTAGTTGATCCATCTCTTGTCGCTGCTGAAAGCGTATATCTGCAACGGGACACCGAATTCGGTGGCCTGCATCTGACGCACCATCATGGTCAGATTGTGGTTGAGTTTGGGGTTGTTGTTGATATAGGCTTTGATATAGGCGCGGAAGATGCCGAGATTGGTCTGCTGACGCCCGTTCATGATTTCGCTTGTGTCGATGCGATTGGCCTTGTTGTATTCGGTGATTTCTTCTTGCTTCTGAGTAACATAGTCCTTTATGAGGGCATAATGTTTGTATTTCTCCAGCATTTCGGGTGTGCAATAACGTATTGTGTTCACATCGATATTGATGGTTCGGGCAATACGCCGTCCGCCTGACTCTGACATTCCTCGCCAATTGGTGAAAGGACTTGAGACTAAGGCGTAGGTCGGAATGGTGGTGATGGTGTTGTCCCAATTCTGAACCTTAACGGTGGTGAGGTTGATTTCCAGCACGTTGCCATCGGCAGGACCCATTACAATCCAGTCGCCGATACGCAGCATATCGTTTATTGAGAGTTGGATGCTACCCACGAAACCTTTGATGGTATCCTGAAAGATGAGCATCACTACAGCCGACATCGTACCCAAACTAATCAGGATGGTGTTGATACTGGTATTTAAGAGGAAGGCTATGACGATTAGTCCTGCCATAACAGAAATCACAATCTTGATGACCTGCACCAGACCCGTAATGGGCTTGAGTTTCGACATCTCATGAGTGTTGTA
Organism: uncultured Bacteroidales bacterium; assembly: GCA_947303335.1. Classification (GTDB taxonomy): domain Bacteria; phylum Bacteroidota; class Bacteroidia; order Bacteroidales; family F082; genus Limimorpha. The sequence continues at coordinate 28,865 of CAMYYB010000016.1, forward strand.
GATGTCCTCTAACGTCGTCACGAGGGAGATGAGAATCATGGTGAAAATGGCAATTTCAAATATCCTAATCGACTTCATCAGAAAAGCGGCGGTATCAGGATAATCAGGAAGGACTTCCGGCAACAAAGCAGCGCATATCATAGCTGGGATGAGCAGGCATATACGCCCAATGACTTTGTTTTTAATGAGCAAATCGTCGTATTTGTTCGTTGATTTCTGTATGATTTTATAGACGGTCTTTTTCGCGATATACTTGAGGAGAAAGAAAATGCCGATACTTAGCACCAATAGCGATAATGTGGCAGTCGTTTCGGCGAAGCCAGTCGATAGGTCTTCACTAAGCCCTATTCTGCTATTCAGGTTTTTTAGTATGTCGATGTATTTCTCAATCATAGTCCACTGATTTTTGTTTTTGAATAACCTTTAGCTATCAATATGTCTAAGACTTTCTCGCGAAAATCGCCTTGCAGTATTATCTCACCGTCTTTGACGCTCCCCCCAACACCACAGGCCGACTTCAAGTCTTTGCCCAAAACGGCTAAGTCATAGTCGGAACCTTTAAAACCTGTAACGAGGGTGACTTTCTTTCCTGCACGTTGCTTTTTGTCGAGCATGATACGTAGATTTTGCTTGGGAGGCTCCAAGGTTACAATCTCTTCCTCGCCGTAATCGAAAACGTAATTGGGGTTGGTGGAATAGACCACTCCGCTGTTGTCACTTTTGTGTTTCATAAGTGAATTGCGACATTTTTAAGTTGTTGTCAATCATTCTGCTGTTGTATTCTTCAAGGTAGCGATAAAGCTCATCGAAGATGTCGGGACATTGCAAGCGGCCAAAGAGGTTGTCGCGCAAAAGCGGGTCAAGATGAGGCTTGTAAATGCCGTATGGCTGTTGCCCATCACTCTGCACGAGATATTCGCCGTTGTTGTATTGGTAAATTTGGTTGAAATAGCTGACGAAAGCCTGTTGGGAGATGGTGTCGAATAGGTTGCGTCCAAAGCAGAACAAGGTGTCGTTCACCTTCAAAGCAGACAGGATTGAAGGTCCAAGGTCAATCTGCTGGGCGATTTCATCACATTGTTGGGCTTTAAGGCGTTGAGGCCAATAAAAGGCAAAAGGAATGGCATACATTCCCCAAATGTTGCTGTATTCAGGTTGGAAATGTTCACTGTTTGAGAAATCGGAGGTGATAACGAACATTGTGCTTGCGAACCAAGGCATCTGGGAAGCGGTTTGGAAAAAGTCGCGCAGAGCGCAGTCGGCGTAGTTTACGGTTTTCTCATAGCCGGTCCAGTAATAGCTTTCTTCGGGGAAGACAAAGTCATTCGGCACCTTGTAAGGATAGCGGGACGACAGCATATAGATGGTGGTGGCGAAAGGTTCGTGGATGCGGTTTAGGGCGTGAGCAGCGTACTGTAGGAAAGGCCCGTCGTAGATGCCCCATTGCCCATCGTAATCGTCATCGTCACCGTATTCAATGCGTCCGAAGTAGTTCTTGAACCCCGCACGGCGCGAGAAGCGGTCGAAGCCCATCACGCCATTGCTTCCCCCATGCATAAAGATGGTGTTGTATCCGTGTTTTTGAAGGTATTGCGCAAAAGCGTCGAAGTCGTTTTGAGCATAGTCTGAATTGCAGAAATCATCATCCATTAGAGAGGGGATGCCGGCCAACAAAGCGGGCAAGGCCTCTATACTGCGTCGGCTGTTGGATCGTCCGTTGAAAGTGAGACTCTGAGCCAAAAGAGAGTCTAAGAAAGGGGTGAGTTGAAAACGATGCTCAGGGTTATAATATCCGATCATCTCTTGACCGATGCCTTTCATTACGATGATGACGACATTGGAAGGCATACTGTCAGCGTTAAGACTGTCGGCAACGATAAAGCGGTTCGCAGTGAGGTCTTTGTGAATGAATTTGTCATTGGGTTCGTAGAACTGATGCCGGTCTACAATCTTGTCCTCGTGACTGCTCATGATGCAGAAAGGCGTGTTGAGCAAAATGGGGAGGTTTTGCGGACTGGTGTAGCGTAACGCCAATTCCCTGTCGATTTGTCTGTTTCTTAATTCGTTACGCCAGGAAAACAGTGAGAATACCAGCATTAAAACCATAGCGATAACTTGGCGTGACTGCCATCTTTTGATGATATGCTTCTCGTCTGCTCTCAGTTTTGTATTTCTGGCCACTACGTTGATGACCAGGACAAATAGGATATAGATGACTAACAGGTACCATTGGTCGAACAGCACCTGTCCCACTGTGCCCCATGAGATTTCGTCGGAAACGCGGAGTAATTTCAGGAAATCAATACTGAGATGTCGTCCGAAGAAATGGAAGGTGACGATATCAATGAAGTTGAGCAGGATGGCTGCCGCATTGGTGATGACATAAATGAAATCGAAAAGGCGTTGTGGAAAGCGGCTGAAAATTTTCCGTGAAGGGAAACAATAATAAAGGATAACCGGAAGATTGAGAACCACAGTGACAGCCCAATCGAATCGCATTCCATAGAAAAAGAGGAATAACACCTCGCCCATCGTGGTTTGGTGGAAGAACTGCAGATTGAAAAGATAGAGCAAACTGCGGCTGAGACTAAGGGCAAACAGACTCGCCATCAGCCTGTAAACAAGCAGTATAGGCGGCGAGGTCAGCCATTCTTCTCTTTGGTTCTTTCGCGTCTTGTAGTTCATACGATTCGCTATTGTGGCGCAAAAGTAAGGAAAAAGTTTTACTTTTGCACAAAATTCAGACAATATGAATAGCCGCACATTCCTTCTTTTGCTTCTCGTCATGAGTGCTTTGGGCCTCAGGGCGCAAGAAAGATTCCCGCAGTATGGTGATCCTTTGGGTATTCCGATTTACCTTTCAGCCACCTTTGGTGAGATTCGCCCCAACCACATCCATGCAGGAATTGATATCAAGACACAGGGCGTGGAAGGCAAAAAGGTGTATGCTGTGGCTGATGGCTACATCAGTCGAATCGGAGTGTCACCTTACGGATATGGCAATGTGCTGTATGTGACGCATAATGATGGGTATACCAGCGTTTATGCCCACCTGCAACGTTTCGCGGGCGAGATTGCGAAATATGTGAAAGAATACCAATACAAGCACAAGAAATTTGCTTCACAGATTTATCTTGACAAAGACAAGTTTCCTGTTAATAAAGGCGACTTAATTGCCTATTCAGGCAACTCGGGTGGTTCGGGTGGACCGCATCTGCATTTTGAGATTAGACATACGCTGAGCGAGAAACCTGTTAATCCAATGTATTTCGGCTATAAGATTGAGGATAAGGTGAAACCTTTGATTCAGGGTGTGTCGGTTTATCCTTTGGGTGAGGAGGCCACGTTGGAAGGCAGCATTAAGCCAATTTATTTCGGTGTGATGGGAGATAATGGACGATATAGTCTGAAAGACAAAGATTTCGTATATGCCAACGGTGAGATTGCCTTTGGGATCCGCACCTTCGATCAGGTGGGTACATCGAATAATAAGAATGGGCCGTATCTCTATGAACTTTTCTTGGACGATATGCTGGCTTTCCAGGTGGAGGCTGACAGCTTTTCATACAGCGAGCCTCGTTATGTGAACAGCCTTCTCGACTACAGACATTACAAACAGAAGAAAACGAGTTATGTGCGTACTGAAACAGACCCGTTCAATAAGCTGCAGATGATTGCGAAACGCAATGGTACGGTAACAGTAGAAGAGGGCGACACCGTGAATGTCCGTTTCAAAATTAGTGACTATGCAGGAAACAGTTCAAGCATACAGTTTAAGTTGGTGGGTTCGGCACCCGCTGCGGTGGAACGTCCACAACATCGACGTAGCGAGTATTTCGTAAAGGCTGACGGTACGATGAATGCAGACATTACTATTGAGGATTTCAGTGTCTCGATGGAAAGAGGTACGCTTTTCCGTGATGAATGGATTCAGACGGGACAACGCGATGAAAAGGGCTGCTGCTCCCGTATCTTCCGGTTTGGTACCGATGAGATGACGACTTTCAAGAACTATATTGTCAGCATCAGGCCTGAGGATAAATGGACAGACTATGGAAAAAAGATGTATATCGCCTATATCGACGGCAAGGGGAAAGTCTCGTCCTTAGGTGGAACGATGAAAAATGGGCGATTGGAGATTGAGACACGCAATATGGGTGAATTCACCATCAAAATTGATTCTGTTGCCCCCAAGGTAAGTGCTTCCAATTTCAAGGATGGCCAATCCGTAAGCAAAATGACTTCGTTGCGATTCAAGATTACGGATGATATGACAGGCATCGAGACCTATGATATCTATTTGGACGATGTTTGGGTGCTCGGCCAATATGATGCCAAGAATGCCTTGCTCTATTATGAGTTTGACGAAAAAATAAAGAAAGGCACTAACAACGTGAAGGTGATTGTCACCGATGTTGTAGGCAACAAGAAAACCTTGAACGCCAAAGTGGTGTATTAGTTGGCCTTTTGTTTCGGGAAGGGACGTGCAAAGACAGAGGGGAAGGGGGTTTCAAACTCCATATCCTTGTCTTTCAGGGGATGATGGAAACAGAGCTTGTAAGCGTGCAGACAGAGACGGCCCAACGAGTTGTCGCCATTGCCATATTTCACGTCGCCTACCACAGGATGCCCCAAATCGGCCATGTGGACACGAATTTGGTTCTTGCGCCCTGTTTGTAGTGTCAGCTCCACCAACGAATAACCCCTGTAGGTCATGAGGGTTTCGTAATAGGTTTGGGCGAATTTGCCTCCGTTGTCGGTTGGACTACTGTAGGTGATGAAAGCTTTATTGTCTTTTAGCCAAGACTCCACAATGCCGCTTTGTTTCTCCATCTCGCCACACACCACAGCCACATAGCGGCGGTCGTAGACGGTTTCTTTCCAGTTCTCTTCAAACATCAGCGCGACGTCCTTGCTTTTGGCGAAGAGCATCAGTCCGGAGGTGTCGCGATCGAGACGATGTATGGTGTGGGCTCGACAGCGTTGCTGCGTAGCGATAAAGTAGTCGTTCAGGATGCCTTGCGCCGTGTCTTTTTCTTTTGTGGGACTGTTGGTGAGCAGACCTACACCTTTGTCGATGACCAGCAAGTATTTGTCCTCATAGACAATTTGCAGTTTGGGATGGTGGAAACGCTCTCTTGTCGTAGGCTTGCCGATTTCCACCGTCATTCCGGGTTGTAAAGCGAAATCGAATTGGGTGGTGCGCTCACCGTTGACGCTGACGACCTTGTTGGCCAACATACGCTTCACCTTGCTTCGGCTGATGCCGTCCAATTTCTTCATCAAAAACTCCATCAAAGGCATCTCTTCCGAAACGGTGAATTTCAAGGGGTTGCTCTTCGAATGTGGTCTTTTGCGGTTGTTATCTTTCATCTTTGTCTTGAAATCTTAAATTTTGAATCTTGAATCCTTAAAACGGCACGTTATTGGGGTCTTCGGTAATATACGGCTGCATTCCGTCGTCGTTGTTCATTTTTGAGCCAAAGACCATTGGCCCTTTGTCGAATTGTTGGTTGGGACCAATGGAGGTAAACTCGCTGTTGTCGAAACCTTGCTCAAATTCCTCGAAACGGGCATACTGTCCTACGAATCTCAGTTCCACCTCGCCTAATTTTCCGTTACGGTGCTTGGCGATGTCGATGATGCTGTATCCCTTGGGTTTGTCTTGGGCATCGGCATCGTTCTTGTAATATTCGGGACGATAGATGAACATCACCATATCGGCATCCTGCTCGATGGCACCTGACTCACGAAGGTCAGAGAGGATGGGCTTTTTCGAACCGGGACGCTGCTCTACACTACGGCTCAGCTGCGATAGTGCCAGCACGGGGATTTCCAATTCTTTAGCTAAACTCTTCAACGAGCGCGAGATGGTGCTGATTTCCTGTTCGCGATTCAGGCCTTTGTCGCCGCCTTTTGCGGTCATCAGTTGCAGATAGTCGATAAAGATCATTTGGATGTCGTGCTGCTGCTTCAGTCGGCGGCATTTGGCACGCAGTTCGAAGACCGAAAGCTGAGGCGTGTCATCAATATAGATAGGTGCATCGGTCAGCGGGGTGACTTTGGTGTTCAGTTGCTGCCATTCGTATTCGGCTAAGTCGCCGCTACGTAATTTGTCTGCGGTAAGGGAAGTCTCTGTAGAAATGAGTCGGGTGACCAATTGTACTGAAGACATTTCCAAAGAAAAGAAAGCCACAGGACGATTGAAGTTGACGGCTGCGTTACGGGCCAGATTGAGGGCGAAAGCCGTCTTACCCATACTGGGACGAGCTGCCAAAATGATGAGGTCGGATTTCTGCCAGCCTTGCGTGATGCGGTCCAGCTCGGTGTAGCCCGAAGGCACGCCGCGAAGTTTGTCGTCGCTGTTTTTTGCATTTTGTATCTCCTTGATGGCCTTGCTGACTAAGTCCTGCATCGAGTCGTAGCTCCGGCGTAGGTTGTTCTCGCTGATTTGGAACAGGTTGTTCTCCGCTTTGTCCAACAGGTCGAACACGTCGGAGGTGTCCTCAAAAGCTTCGTGAATCATCTCAGAAGAAATCAGGATCAGCTGACGCTGTATGTGCTTCTGCATGATGATGCGGGCGTGATACTCGATGTTGGCTGCCGATACCACGCGGTTGGTGAGTCTGGAGATATAGTAAGCGCCGCCCACCATTTCCAGTTCGCCACGTTGTTTCAACTCGTTGGTGACGGTCAGGATGTCAATTGGCTCCGACTTTCCGAAAAGGTCCTTGATGGCAGCGAAAATCTTCTGGTGCTTGTCGAGATAGAAAGCGTCGGGGGTGAGGATGTCGATGACCTCGTTGACGGCTTCTTTCTCAAGCAACAGAGCACCGAGTACGACCTCTTCCAAGTCGGTGGCTTGTGGGGGGATGCGTCCTTGGGTGGCGAAGATTTGTTCAGGCGTCAATACGTTGCGTCGTGCGGTGTCGCCAAAGGGACGGCGGGCTATAGTGGTGTCAGTAGGCATAAAATTCTGTTTTGAGAGGGCAAAATTACAAAGAATAATCCGACACAGGATTCGGTCTGGCAAGAAGTTATCAACTACTTGAAAAACTGTTGATAAGTTTTTGCAACCATTTCATTCTCAGTAATTAGGTCTTCCTTAGCCTGTTGATAACTCATCAAGTCATTACTGGTGGCCTCCATAATTATCCGGCTGTGTTCAAACAACTTGCAGGCTGGAAAAAGGGCTTCTGCAAGGCGTTGCAAGGTAAGTCCCCGCTTGATGGCCGGATGGAAAAAACGGGCATTTTGAAACACCTCAAAGAGATTGAGAATCTTGTAACCTACCTCACGGTTTTGGATGATTTCGTGCCGCATCAGGGTGGTGCTGAGGTTTTGTGGGGTGAAACAAACAATCAGTTCGTAACGGGCCAGTTTCTCAATCAAGATGTTGATGGATTCTTTCCATGATTCGTGATTCTCGAAGCAATCCCAGACAAAAGCGCCTTCAGACTCGTGCTCGCCTTGCAAGGCAAAAGCCAGAATCATTTCCTCGTAAGGCTTGGTGCCTTCGATTTCAGGCACAGCAGGACGATGCATCAGCAGGTTCAGATAGGCGATGGATTTCGGCTTTGGGCTCGGTGCAAGAGCATAAAGGGTCTTGTAGTCGATGTAATATGAGTTGGTTCCCAAAGCTTCTATCTGCTGGGCTTCCCAAGAATCGGGCTCCAACTGACGTAGCATCTTCTCGTTGGTGTTGATGCCGTTGAAATAATTATTAAATAAGGTGTCCTCGTCCAATGCGGTGGTGAACAGAAAACTGTTCTTGGGTATCAACTTCCAGCAATGACCTTGAAAGTCACAGGGATAGGGATTGTTGCATTGGACTCCAATATTGACCAAAGGCGCATGGGGGAGGGCTACCACGTTTTTCAGCCGCTCCACGTTCTTCGCCACAAAGGCTTCCCGCTCTTTCACATACTCCATCACTGACTCCATCTTGAACAGTTGGTGAACATCAATCGGGCCGTGCTTCTCATAATCGGCGTTGAGGTACATCAGCCGGAAGTCGCTCAAAGGTACTCCGCAGCCCTGCAGCACATAGTATTGTAGCGCGGCATCATTATAATAGGTGTCGCTGAGTTTCAAAGAGCTTTTCACTTCAATAGCTATCCATTTGTCCCCATCGCGGATCAACATATCCAGCATGATGAGCGTGTCGTTGTATTGAAAAACTGCTTCATACATCACCTTGACTTCCGGCTTGCTAAGGTTTTCGCGGGTTTCTACCACTTTTTTAGGGAACTGGGTAGGCGAGTTGGGTGACATATCGATTCCACCGGGAAAAACTTCGTGGGCCAGAATGCCGACATCTGTGCCGCGTTGGAACTTCGCCCTTTGTTCGAGGCTCAGCTTGTCGCGCAGGTAGGGATGCTTCTTTTGCATATACAGCGCCTTCTCGCACTGCATCCCTTTGATATAGGTCGATTTGGAAAGAATGTGCATAGTCAGTTGGTGTAGTCTACTTGGTCTTCGGCGATAAGGGGCAGGTAGTTGTAGCGTCGCATCAGTTGAGCGATAGCGAGCACGTCTTTTTGGCAATAGGTTTGTATGCGGTGCAGGTCGTTCTCCTCCCAATACACGCGCCCCACCTCGCTCCCGTTGATGTCGTCCTTCGGTGTCGGGATATTCAATACGGTACAGAGCAATTCTAAAGAGGTGTAGGTCTTGTAGTCGCCGAACTTCCACAGCTCCATCGTGTCGATAAACTGGGTCTCCCAAGGTTTCTTGCCAGCCACTTGCAGGATACGAGGAATCTCGATGCCGTTGATGAGCATACGGCGGGCGATATAGGGGAAGTCGAACTCCTTACCGTTGTGGGCGCAAAGTTGGGCATCGAAAGTGTTGTAGTAACGCTCCAGCATCGAGGCAAACTCTTTGAGCAACGCTTTCTCATCGTGGCCACAGAACGACTTCAGCCGGAAACGGTTGCCGTTGAAGAACCCGACCGAGATGCAGACGATTTTGCCAAACTCAGCATAGATAGCGGCGCGTTCGTAGAGGTCTTCCGGCGTAGCGTCTTCGTCACTTTTCCTGATGAGTTCGGCTTTTTTGGCCCAAAGGGATTGCATCCGTTCACTCAGCTGGTCAAATGACTTTTCGTGCGAGACGGTCTCAATGTCGAGAAAGAGTATTTTGGAGAAGTCGAGCATTTGGATGTTGAATTGTTGAATTGTTGATTGTTGAATTGTTGAGCCGCTTTGCGAGGAACGAAGCAGATTGAAGATTCAACGTAGTTAATCCAGTCTATCTTATTTCTTGAAAATCTTTGTGTTTATTGGTCGGTTCAATAGCCTCAATCTTCATGTCCGTTATATAAGAATAAGGTGTCCCTTCGCCGCAGAGCAGGGTGAAGCGATCCAAATCCTTTTCGTCCCCCTCGACCTTGATGTGGACGCAGTCGTCACCATAATCGTTTTCGACGTAGCCGACCACGTTGCATTGCAGTCCGTATCGATGCACATAACGCCGGAAACCCACGTTGAACACCCGACCATAAATTCTTATGTCATAGGCTTTTTTCATAAGGCAAACTTGATGCCAGGAAGTTGTTTTAGAGCGTCGTAGACGGCGTTCATCTGCTCTTGACTGTCGAGGTCGATGTTGTAGGTATAAGTGATGTAATTGCCTTTGGCGCTGCTCCTTACACTGACGAAGCTATGCACGGTCTTGCAGTCGCTGAAGATGCGGCTGATGTTGGCCTTGCACTCGTCGATGGGGATGCTGGCGGCCACGATGACTTTGATGTCAAAGTTTTGTGGGAATATGAGTTTCTCTTGTTCTTCCATGTTCAAACCATTTCATCGGCAAAGATACACACTTTCTCGCCATTCGGATAAAAACTTTTGTTTTTTTCTTTGGGGAAAGGGATAAACTCAGGTGGGCGAGGAGAAAGGGTCAGTAGAGAGTGACCATAGACTTATCATAGAGGTATCTCGGAGTTACCTTAGAGTTACCTCAGAGGTGCCATAAAGTAAGTATAGACTTGGTATAGCGTTGCTATAGAGTTGCTATTGTCTTTTCTGCTTTAAAGAATTGAGAATGAGTGCGTTACGATGCTTCAATAGAATATAAGTCTATCTATGTCTTTTATCATACAGAAACACAAGCAATTACGTGGAGTAATGTGACTCATTCGAGGGAGTTGCTTTGATAGTGCAAAGGTAAGCAAAAATTCTGGATTTTGCAAGAAATTGGATCGAAAAAAGTGTTTTTTCATAAACTTATCGCTATTCCCGGAAATATGGTTATTTTTGCCCGTTAAAAAATGCGAGTTATGGATTACAAGCAACACGACATCCAATCTACAGTGGCCTCTGAAGCTGAATTGGCTTATGAATCGGTTATGAAACAGACTTCACGCTCTGAAATTGAAAAAGAATGCCTGTCTTTGGAGGAGTCAAAGCGCCTTATTCTGGAAATGGTTCATCGGCATTTCCATCCAGAGTCATGAAGGTTTATATTGATAATGCGGTGCATGAGGAAGTCCGGTCTTTTTATCAGGCAGCATTGGCGCACCATATAACATTGGACGAGGAAACAGTCTTGAAAAAGATAGACAGACTTTACGATGCTTTGGAATCTCTTGGCAATTATGCTGGGATTTATCCATGTGCCCGCTTAAAACCAGATTGGATTTCAAAAGGTTACCATGAATTCATCTGCGAGGATTTTCATTTCGCTTATCAAGTATATCGACTTGAAGATGGAGAAATGATTGTCCGTGTGCATGATGCAGTTCATAGCCTGCTGTATTATTAATAAGGAAGTCATTTAGTCATTAGTCAAAATGATTTGGCGATATCGGTACAAAAACCCGAAAACGATTTTGACCAAAATGACCAAAACGAAATTGGAAGATTGAAAAGTCGTGATAATCTACTGTATATTAGAGTTTTCCAAGCCAAAACGGGCTCAATCCCAATGACGGCTGTTACAGTTGTTACAGTTAGAATTACAGAGAGCATTCCTTTTTGCAAAAGACAAATTCATGAATTTTTCCAAGGCTCTCAGCCTCGTATTCTCCAAAATTATTATCTTTGCACCCGAATTGGCTCTCCAGTTCGCGACATATTGACCATTAGAAGCGTTATGCTTCCTTGTACTTGAGAACCTAGGAAATTTTCAAGCATAGTGAAACAAGGGGTTGTATAATGGCTTCACGCTTATAGCGTGGGCTGTTATTACATTTTGTTTTACGGGTTTTCCTAGGACCTTCAAGTACGATGTGATATAACACAGCACACGCTTCTTTTGTTTGGTGTGCCTTCGAAGACAATGTAACACAACAAATCATTAACTAATTACAAATCAAACAAAAGATGAAAAACAGTAAATCGAAAAAGAAAGCTATCGCGCTTTCGTTTGGGGTGACTGCCATGTTGCTGACGGCTACCAACTTGAATGCCCAATATTTAAATAATCGTGGACTGTTCGGAAGGGGAAGCAATGCTGAATACGGTAATCGGAACTACAGCGAAATGCAACTCACGGTAAACACTCAAGATTTTGGTCAAGATGTTCCTCTCGGGAGCGGTATCGTTATTCTGATAGGAACAGGACTATGTTATGTTGTGCTTAAAAAAAGGAGGACAAGCAATGAAAAAGCTGACAATCATTTGGGTTGCCTTTATGCTGACACTTGGACTTTCACAGTGCAAGAAAGAACAGATTGGCCCACAAAACACTGAAGACGAAACGGTCTGTATCACTGTAAAAGTCGGCAAAAACGGTTCAAAAGCTGGTGTTGACCCCTACAATGAGAAAATCACTTTCAACAATGGTGACTTGCTGTATGTTGGTTACAACAACGCCTCTGTTGGCTGTCTGACCTACAATAGTAGGAACGATAGTTTTAGTGGTAGCCTTAATCTGACCGAAAGCGGTGCGCAGCCTTTGCATTTCTATTACTTGGGTGGAAATTATGCTACTTATGTCGGTGCCGATCAATACACTGTCGACATCAGCAACCAAAAGAATAATGCAAATGGCTACTATCCTGTAATTTCCTACGGCACTTCCACCACCGATTATACCTCAGGAATGACTTCCTACACCACCACTTTGTTCAACAAGTGCGCTTTGGTGAAGTTCAATGTGAACACATCTTCTGAAGCAGCTACTTGCTTGAAAGGAATGAATAACTTGGTGTCGGTGGATTTCGCTGAGAACACTATAACCTATAGTCAAAAAGGCAAAGGCATAATCACTTTGCCTGCTGGCAGTGGTGAGAAATGGGCTATCCTTTTGCCGCAAGGAGCGATGGATGCAGGAGAGGTCGGCTCTGCTTGTTCAGATGATGGATGGTACAAGGGAACAAGAGGTGCCATGCCTGCCATTGAGAATAATGGCTACCTGACTGATGGCATTTTAGTGGAAGTCAACGCCGAAGTTGAAGTTCCACAGGGCGCCCTCAGAGGTCTGTTCACTATCAATAGCGATGGCGATAAGGTGTTTTTTTCGAAAGGAAATCTGCAATACATTGGCAGCGCGGCTACACCTTACTGGAAGTTTGCTGACAGCCAATTGACTTATCTCGGAAACCATGGACAAGGTTCTTCTGCGACAAATGTTGACCGTGACTTGTTCGGTTGGGGCACAAGCGGCTACAGTCATGGAGCGGTATGTTACCAACCTTGGAGCACAAGCGAAACGAGCAGCGACTATTACGTATATGGACAAAATGCTACCAATCTTTATGACCAGTCAGGAATGGCAGATTGGGGTGTCAACCCTATCAGCAACGGTGGCAACACTCCCAACCAATGGCGCACATTGACTAAGGATGAATGGAAGTATGTCTTCAATTCTCGAAGTACCGCTTCTGGAATCCGGTATGCCAAAGCAAGGGTAAACGGAGTACATGGTATAATTCTGCTGCCTGACGATTGGAACAGCTCTTTTTATAGCCTAAGCCTCTCCAACAATAGCGGAGCCTATTACGAAAGCAACCCAATCCAAATTGAATGGGGTGGGGACTGGAATGTGCTTGAGCAGCATGGAGCGGTGTTTTTGCCTGCAGCGGGCTATCGTGAAGGGACTTCGGTTTCAGGGATTTCGTCGGGTAGTTATTTGGGAATGGGGTGGTATTGGTCAGCCTCTTACTATAATAGCGACAGAGCGTATCATTTGCGATTTGGCAATTCGACCATGAATCCTGATTATTCTTTTGGTAATCGTTATGTCGGGAATGCGGTCCGTTTGGTGCGCGATGCGGAATAATCCAAAGAACTGAAATAACAAAGGTTTGTAGAGACGTGCCATGGCGCGTCTCTACGTGTTTTATGTAGGGACGCACCGCGTGCGTCCGCCAAAAACCATATGCGGACACATTCGATGTGTCCCTACAAGGTTGGGATTGTAGGGCTGTCGTATTACACCCTAGAATAAGAAAGGTAGAAAGATAGTATACTTTCTTTATGTAACTTAGTATACTAACTTTAGATAAGATAGTATATTAACTTTGGATAAGATAGTATACTTACTTTACATAGGCATTTTGGGCAGGTTTATTTGGGTAAGTTTGGCTTACGGTTTGTTTGCCATTGCCGACTTTATAACTCCAAAGGAATGTTGACGTAATCCGCGCTATGGAACATCGTACCATCAATTAGTAAATCATATTTTGGGATTGTTGGCGGCAAGACCACCAAGTGATACCATAGAATTTTAGATTTTCACTTTTTCTTCACGTAATCCTTCATCTTGGCTTTGCCCCAGATGAGTTCCATGATTTTTAGGGACTCTTGGACACTCATGTTGCCTCGGGCTTCGAGGTTGCGCTGGAAGAAGAGGCAGTCGAAGCATGGCGGGCTCTGATAGGGAGTAATCCCGTGAAGTCTACCTTTCGTAATCGATAGTAGTCGGAATCTCAAAAAAAAATCGAGATTCCGACTACTATCGATGATAATCAGAGATCACTTGTTCTTCACATAGTCATTCATTTTGGCTTTGCCCCAGATGAGTTCCATGATTTTCAGGGACTCTTGGACACTCATGTTGCCTCGGGCTTCGAGGTTGCGCTGGATGAAGACGCAGTCGCTCATCTCGGCATTGTCGCAGACGATGTCGTGGGCTAAGGCATCGCAGGTCGGTGCTCCGCAGATGCCGCAGTCGGTCTGAGGCAGGCGGGCGCGGTATTCGTCAATCTTCTTCATCTTTTCTAAGGCGATGGCGATGTTGTCGTCAAGGACGAGCATTGAGCGCGGTTTGATGTCGCCCACCTTCATGTGGCGCATCAGATAGTTGCTCTCTTCTTCCAGTTCGTGGTCCTTGGTCTGTTCGCCTTTGCGTTCACGGTCGGCAATCTTGCGGGCACGTCCGAACACGCGTTCGCAGATGAGGAAGCGGTTGTCGCAGGTCAGGATGCCCCCCGGACAGCTCTGGTCGCAGGCGCGCAGCTCGAGGAAGTCGACGTTTTCAATCTCTTCGTTCTCCACTTTTTCAAGGAATTCGATGACGTTATGGATTTCGTCGATGGAGTAGGAATGCTGTGCTGACGAAAGGCGGCGTTCGCCGTTGGTCAATGAGGTCAGCACGCCATCGGCTGAAAGTTGCGAGACGGGCAGCTTCTGCTCCTTGTAACCGTGTCCTTGTTTCTTGATCTCCTTGTATACGCGGTTGTAGAGCGCGTCCATGTTAATCACCCCGTCGACCAAAGACTTCTCTTCACCCACAGGGCTTTTCACGGCGGCAATCTTAGCCGCACAAGGGGTGATGTAGAAGATGCCGATTTGGTCGTCTTTCAGGTCCATTTCCTCTTTCACTTTGCGGCGGATATACATGGCGCTGATGTCCAGGGGTGCCCGCAGGGGTATGAGGTTCTCGGTCAGGCCGGGGAACTTCACCTGAATGAGGCGCACGATGGCCGGACAGAAGGTGGAGATGAGGGGCTTGATGTCGGGATGCTCGGCGGCATAGCGGTTTTTGGCTGCCGTATAAATGGGTATGGAGGACTCCGTTTCCAGTACGTAAGTGAACCCCAGCTCTTTCAGGATGCCGTAGATGCGCGACACGGTAATCTCGTTGGGGAACTGTCCGAAGAAGACGGCAGGGATAAGAGCCACCCGGATAGGGTAGTTGAAGATGGACTCGAAGTCGTCTTGCTCGATAAAGATGGAGTGTGTTGGGCACACCTTGAAGCAGTTGCCGCAATCGATGCAGCGGTCGGGCATCAGGACGGCTTTGCCGTCACGCACGCGCAAGGCTTCGGTGGGACAGCTCTTCATGCAGCGTGAGCAGCCGATGCAGGTGTCTTCGTCAATTTTCAAAGCGTGAAAGAAAGGAGTCTTTTCCATAGTGTTGAGTTGTTGATTGTTGAATCGTTGAATTGTTGTGGATACACTTCGTGTAGAAATGCTTGCATTCGGCGAAGCCAAATTGTTCAAAAATCTGATTCCAAAATCTTACAAAATCATTCTATAACTATAACCATTTGATTTTTGATGGATTTTATTTTTGATTTTAGAAAGATTTCTTTGCGAAGCAAATCCCTAAGCAAAATTGACCTCCATCTCGACGGTGGTGCCAACACCGACGGTGGACTGTACGTTGAGTTTATCGACATTTTTCTGTATGTTCGGCAGACCCATACCCGCGCCGAAGCCCATGTTGCGGACCTCGGGTGAGGCGGTGGAGTGGCCTTCCTGCATGGCCCAGTCGATATCGGGGATGCCGGGACCGGTGTCTACAACTTTCAAGATGATTTTGTCAGGCTCGATGTCGGCATAGATGGTGCCTCCGTAGGCGTGGGCGATGGCATTCACCTCGGCCTCGTAAAGGGCTACTACCACCCGTTTGACGATTTGAGGACTGATGTTAAGCTGTTTCAAGGTCTTCTTGATGGCGCTCGATGCGGCTCCGGCGTTTACAAAGTCCGCTTCATATACTTGGTATTCTAAGTGCATAGCAAAGTGTATTGGTTAGACATCAGAAAATGGGTTGCATACCCGCGTTGAAAAGCAGTCCGCAGGCCTTGAACATGGAGAAGTCGCTTTCCATGACCACCATGCCTTCGTCCTCGGCTTCCTCGATCATCTCCTCCGAGGCTTTTTTCCTTCTAACGAGGACGATGATGTCGAGGTTGCCCATCTCGCAGGTACGGATGGTCTGCATATTGCATAAACCCGTCAGAATCACGGGGTTGTAGTCGCCCAAGGTGAGCACATCGCTCATCAGGTCGGAGGCGAAGGCGGTCTCATGTTCCTCTTCCAAGCGGTCGTGACCGCAAAGCACCTTGGCGTTCAAAAGTTCAGATATTTCTCTGAGTTTCATTGTATTGTTGAGTTGTTGATTGTTTAATCGTTTAATTGTTGGTGGGATTGCTTCGCAAGAAATTGTTCAAAAATCTTTTCCAAAATCATTCAAAATCAATTTCTTATATTATTGATAGATTTTCATTTTGATTTTTGACAGATTTCTTGGCCAAGGCCAATTCCATTTTTGATAATAAATACTGCCACAAAAATAGGTCTTTTTTTTGATAGATAAGAGGGAAAAACGGTTTTTTGTTGGAAAAAAACTTTCTATGGCTATCTTGACTGCAAAAACCTCACTTTTTGAACAATTTCGAATGTGAGCCCACACGCACAAGTTT
>CAMYYB010000017.1 GCA_947303335.1 uncultured Bacteroidales bacterium
CAGAAGAAGCATTTGTGACGATGGGCGTTTGCTCCAAATGCAAGAAGCCTTTCGGTATCACGGTCGATAAGGTCGATGAGCGGCGCAACGAATATGTGTTTGTATGGGCGTTCAAAATAAATGCAGATCAAGCCCATCGAGAAGGGTATGGCACAAAGAGTGTTCATGGTTCCGTTGCGCTTGATGATGAATATCCAGGTTGTCCGTATTGCGAGGAAAGGCGATTCTATACATGCGGGAAATGCGGGAGCATTGTGTGTTGGCATGGTGAGAGAGAAGTCACTTGCCCGAAATGCGGTACCAGTGGACTGCTTACGGAAGTAGAAACAATTGACTTAAAGGGCGGAGGATTCTAACCATGAGTTGGCTTTCCAATTTGTTTTCCAAAGATGAGCAACAGCCTTCAGAAGCCTCTTCTTCACCAAAGCCTATGGCTACGGCAGCGGATTATTGCAAGCAAGGGCAAAAGTTATTGGATGGCGGAAAGCTGCTGCAGGCTTTGGAGTATTATCAGGCAGCGACTGAAATAGATAGCGACAATATTGTTGCATTGCGTGGGATGATGAACATCTATGAGATGATGGGCAAGACAGACAAGGCAACAGTAATATCGAAAAAGCTGAATGAACTGACGGCAAAGAGTCCTGCACAAAATACAACAGGTCTTTCACTAGACATCCAATTGGAGAATGAAATGAGACGGTATATGAATTTGATATATACCATGTTGGTAGTTGAAACGGATAAATTTGGTTTAAGACTAGGGAGGTTTTCGAATGAGGACTATGCCGTTTTATTGGAAAGCGAAAAAATCATTCAAGAGTTGGAAAAATGCTTGGGCAAGAAAGAAACAGATTTCGGCAAAATCAAAGATGGCGTTTTCAACCAATACTGCTCGAAGCCTTCTCAGATACAATCGGTTATTGACAAGTTATATAAACAATACAGCACGTCGTGTAAAGAGGGCTTGATAAAGGCAGATATTGGATATACTTTCTGTCCCGAGACACTTAAAGAATTGAGAAACATAGAGGAAAGCATCAAGGCTTTGGATTTCTATTTGCACCGAAAAACGGACATGTGGACTTTTCAAACGTGTAAGAATGAGGCGATAATTAACCAAATGCTTGTTGAGTATGGCGAAGTCTGTAATGACAATGTTGTTGAGGTTAATGGAATCTATGGTTACGCGGATGATGTTCTTGTTAGACTGAAAGAATTAGAAGACAATATTACAACCCTTGACCCAAAGAAGAATCTATCAAACAAGTATGCCCAGTTGAGGGGAAATGCTATCAGAGATAAACTTCAGCTACTGTATAGAGAGTTGATTGAAGTGAATTTGATTAGAAAGAAAAAGGATGGTATGAAATCATACGTGGTTTCGGATGAAGCTTCGATCAAGGAAAGATCTCTTCGTTCGCAAATTGTAGCGTTGATGGGTGAACCCGGAAATAAGTGGTGCAATAATGAGATTCAAGGAGCGAAGAATCGGAAGAAAGAGAATGATAAGAACAAAAGGAAGTTCATTGGTATTGCGATTGGAGCTGCGGCTGTTATAACTTTATTCATCCTTTTTACGGAAGTCATGTTGTATATTTTGCTTGGGATTGCAGGATTGATACTATTCATCTTTTTTGAAGAAGGCGGTAATAAACGATAACGAGTTATGAGCATATTTTCAAAATGGTTTTCGAATAAAACAGCTCAAACAGCAGAAGCTCAAAATAGCAATCATCCCAGCGTTTCTGTGGCTGATTACTGTGAAAAAGGCGAGAAATCATTGGTAGCAGGAAGATTTGTTGAAGCCATGGAATACTTTCAGGCAGCCATTGAAACTGACAAACGTTTTGAGAAAGCTTATTTATTGCTTTATGAAGCTTACGTAAAACAGGGAAAAACAGATAAAGCAAAGGCGACGTTATATGCGTTACTAGCAGTGGAACCAAATAACGAAAAAGCACGAGAGGGTATTGAAGTCTTGGATGAATCGAATGTTGTCAAGTCAAAAAGTGCTTCTACTGGAACGATTACTTTTCAAACAGTCAGCTCAAATTCAAACAAAGCGCAAAACGGTAATAATGGAGCTAATAGTAAAGGCAAAGGTGGTGATGAGTTTTGGGGTGTGTTTAGAATCGTTTTGATAATAGCAGTTATTTTAATTGTTGACATCATCCTAATCGCCAATGATATTCTTGAAATACATCGAGGAGGAACACTTCTGTTTTTAATCGATCTATTTGTTTTCGTGTTGCTTGGGAAGCTCTTTGGACTTGGTGATTGAAACGAAGATGTTTTGTGTTTTGCTGGGAAAAGTAGTCAAACTGAATTTGAGGATTTGAAGGTGAAGATGCAAAAAACTTCCTTCAAATCTACTGCACTTTTAAAAAAATGCAGTATTTTTGCGGTGTATTAATTGCGAAAAGATGAGTATTACAGAGTACATAAACCAGAATGGAGGGTATATCTCTTCGGCAGAGGCTAAGGAGAAAAATCTGTACAACCAGCTTCTTTATGAAGCCGAGAAAGGGACTATCATACGGGTGCGGCAAGGAATCTATGCGCTTAACGAGGGGCTGTCCAAGCCCATGGTTGACGTCGAACGACTCGTGTCTGGCGGTGTGTTGTGCATGTATTCAGCCTGGTCATATTATGGGCTGAGCACACAGATACCCCTTTCCTATTGCATCGCTATCGAACGCAGCCGCAAGGTGGTTCTGCCTGATTACCCACCGATAGAACTCTTCTACCTTAGCAGCAAAGTTTTTGAACTTGGGGTGTCGGAGGCAATCATAGAGGGATTCAAAGTTAAAATCTATGACTTGGAGAAATCCGTATGCGATGCCATCAAATACCGCAACCGCGTGGGAATTGATGTTAGCTCTGAGATATTCCGCAACTATCTCTCGCGAAAGGATTGCAACATCACAAAGCTTTACTCCTACGCAAGCGCCATGCGCATCGGGAAACGCACGGATGAACTCGTTAAATACATGGGGTAGCAACCGTATTGGGAAAAACTATAGCTATGAAAAACGGAGAAACGCTTTAGAAGGTGGCAAACTGGGAAATGGATTGGAGACAACTACGGAGAGAGCTACGGAGACAACTACGGAGACAACTACGGAGAGGATAATAAGACTAATCAAGGAGAACCCACAAATAAGTAATAAAGAATTGGCTGATGCCTGTGGAATTACTGAAGACGGAGTTTATTGGAATACCAAAAAACTAAAAAAGAAGAATTATAATGTACCCCAGAATTGAGAATATGAGTTAAGGTAAAAAAAGAGTGGTTTTGAGGATGCCTGTAAGCGTTTACCTGACATGAGGAAGAAGAGGGCGCTTGTGCAAAAAGGGTGGAACGAAGCAATAGCAAATTTTGGGTTAGGCAATAGCGAAAGACATGCAGCTCAAGGAGGGGGAGAGCTACGTCACTACGACACCCCCAAAAACAGGCACTCGAGTGATTTCATCGATTGACTCGAGTCAATCGATGAAATCACTCGAGTGAAGCGAAAAAATGCCCCGTGTTATCCATTTTGAAACAGCTTCTTATTTTCTCAAAAATCCCTTCAAGTACACATCCGATTTTTTCGTACTTTTGTCGCCAATAATTCACAAAGCATGAAAAACCACCTCATCATCATAGCCGCTGCCCTCCTGCTGGCTGCCTGCACGGGAAAACCCAAGACCAATGACCCTAATGTCAACCCAACACCCAAGAAAACTGTCACCGTACCGCAATTCAATGCCGACTCAGCCTACCAGTATGTGGCACAGCAGACCCAGTACGGGCCACGTGTTCCCCTCACCGAGCCTCATGCCCAATGCGCCGAATGGCTTACAGCAAAACTCGGGGACTATGCTGACACCGTTATCGTACAAGACTTCCGCAGCCGTCTCTACGACGGACGCGGCATTGACGGACAAAACATCATAGGTGTTTTCAACCCCGAGGCAAAGAAACGCATTGTGCTTTGCGCCCACTGGGACTCGCGCCCCTTCGCCGACCATGACCCTGACGAAGCTAACACCCACACCCCTATCGACGGAGCCAACGATGGAGCCAGTGGCGTGGGAATCCTATTGGAATGCGCCCGCCAGTTCAAAGCTATGCCTTTGCGTGAAGGACTCGGTATCGACATCGTCTTCTTCGACCTTGAGGACTATGGCCCGCATCAGGAGGAAACCTTGCAATATTATGATGAAGAGGTCAACCACTGGGCCTTGGGTTCCCAGTACTGGGCCAAACACCCACATGTGTATGGCTACAAAGCTTATTACGGCATCCTGCTGGATATGGTAGGTGGAGCGAATCCTAATTTCCCGAAAGAATATTATTCGCAAGGCTACGCCGCCTGGGTCAGCAACAAAGTATGGCACCGTGCCCACGATCTGGGCTACCGTCCCTATTTCAGCAACGAGTTGGGTACCTTGATCAGCGATGACCACCTGCCGCTCAACCAAACTGCCGGGATTCCAACCATTGACATCATTGATTTACAACCAGAAAGCAGCAACAAATGCTTCCCCGATGTGTGGCACACCCTGAATGATAACATAGAGCACATCGACCGTTCCACCTTAGGGATGGTTGGCGATGTGCTGCTACATGTGATTTACGAAGAATAATAAGCCTTACAGCTTTTGAATGTATTCGTTCAGCTCACGCTTTGAACTATCGTGGTCAAAAGCATCGTTCAGCAGATAGTATTTTTTCTTGTCCACACAATACCCAAAAGCATATTTGGCAAACTCCAGTTTGTTGCTTTCAAACGAGAACAACTTGACTATCTTTACAATTTGGGCCGTTGACATCGGGTTGGAAGAAATCACCTGCTTGGCAATGGAAAGGCGGGTGTTCTCCATACTTTCTTTTTGTAACAAAGCGTAAACCTCATCAAAATCTTTGGTCGACATCCCCAATCCTGTTGTCATAGGAGGAACTATAAATTCTTCATTCAATGAAGGCGGGACGGGCGAATTAGGATGTGTATTGTCGATAGTGCCACTACGGTAATCCATCACCAAGTCAGCGTTAACATGACTGGGCATAGATACCAAGCCATAGAAGCCACGGCGCTCCTCAATGGCGTAGCTTTGCGAAGTTCTCAAATCAAGAAACTGTCCTACGGAGTTTTGGTCGGAATTGTCAAGCTCAATACGAATGTAGAACTCATCAGGCCACATATTTTCGATGCGAATGGAATGCACCGCACGTTCGTTTTGCAGCACTTCGTCAATGAAGAGCCAAAAAGTCTTGTGACGCGGAGCTGTAATGCTCATCCAGGTGTTCATTTTACTCTTGTTGGCATGCTCGGAATGACCATGATATTGGGCCACGGCAGGAAGTGTGGCAAAAATCAAGAGGCAGATTATTATTTTTTTCATAGCATTGAGTTGATGGAGGTGTTAGCAGATTGTCTCATCGGGAAAAAAACCGCCGCAAAAGATCTTTGCGGCGGTAATTCACAATGATCAAAACAAAAATTATTCTTCATCCTTCTGACTTTCCTCGTACTCCTTGAGCAGGCGGTTCTGCACATCGGTAGGCACCTGCTGGTACTCGGCGTACTTCATCGTGAAGGTACCACGACCAGAAGTTAGCGAGCTGAGGGTGGTCGAGTAGCGGTCCATCTCAGCCAACGGCACCTTAGCGTGGATGGTCTGGTAGTTGTGATCGCTATCCATACCCATCACGATGGCGCGGCGGCCTTGAAGGTCAGTCATCACCGAACCCATCAGGTCGGCGGGCATACGCACATCGAGGTCGTAGATAGGCTCCATGATCTTCGGGCCAGCGTTCTTAAAGGCAGCGCTGAAGGCCATACGACCGGCGATCTTAAAGGCCATTTCGTTGGAGTCGACAGGGTGCATCTTACCATCGTAGATGTAGCAGATGATGTCGCGGGCGTATGAACCGGTCAGAGGGCCTTGCTCCAAACGCTCGTTGACACCTTTCAGGATGGCGGGCATGAAGCGGGCATCGATAGCACCACCGACGACGCAGTTGGCGAAGATGAGCTTACCGCCCCAAGGCAGTTCGTATTCCTGCTTGTCGCGCACCTGCAGTTCGCTCGGGTCGGTGTAACCCTCAAAATAAGGAGCCAGTTGCATGTGAACCTCACCAAACTGACCGCTACCACCGGATTGTTTCTTGTGACGGTAGCTGGCGCTGGCGCTCTTGGTGATGGTTTCACGATAGGGAATCTTGGGCGAAGCCGTCTCGACAGCAATCTTATAGACGTTGTCGAAGTACCACTTCAGGGTGTTGTAGTGATATTCACCCTGGCACTGCAGGATGTTCTGACGCAACTCACGCGACATACCGCTGATGACGGTCGGGTCGGTCTTGTGCATATCGTTGAGGATGGTGCCGAGTTTCTCGTCTTCCTGCGAATTGACAGCCTTGATGGCGATGGTGAAGATAGGCGTGGGGAACTTGATGTCCTCAAAAGCGGCTTCAGCCACTTTGGCATCGACTAAGGAGTCGCCAATGCGAGCATCTTTCAGCTTAATGGTGCAGATGATATCGCCGGCATTCACTTTCTCGACTTCCTCACGGTTCTTGCCGCGGAAGGCAAGCAACTGCGAGAGGCGCTCCTTGTTGCCTGTACGCGGGTTCACCAAATCCTGACTCTTGGCAACGGTGCCACCATAGACACGCATCCAAGCCACATCACCCAGATTCTGCTCGGTAGTCACCTTGAAGATGAACAGTGCAGCCGGGTCGTCATTGCTGTTGTGGAACTCGGTGCCGTTCTTGGCCTTCACGACAGGCATATCGGCAGGTGACGGGCAGGCGTTGATGAGGAACTCACACAGACGGCTGACACCCACACCGCGCTTGGCAGCGCCGCAGATGACGGGGAACATTTCACGGTTGACGATACCCAGATGAATACCGCGCTCCATGTCTTCCTCGCTCAAGGTCATCTCTTCGAAGTATTTTTCCATCAGGGCCTCTTCACCTTCAGCAGCATGCTCGATGAGGTTGTTGTGCAGCTCTTCAGCCTTGTCCATCTCAGCGGCGGGAATGTCCTGAATCTCGGGAGCTCCGTTACCATTCTTGAAGACCAACATCTTCATCATAATCAGGTCGATGACGGCGTTGAAGTCCTCACCAGCATTGACGGGATATTGGATGGGGGTCACCTTGTCGCCAAAATATTCTTTCAGGCTGCGGACAGTGTTGTCGAAGTTGGCGTTGCTGTGGTCGAGTTGGTTCATGAAGAACACGACGGGCTTGTTCGTGTTGGCAGCATGACGCCAGGCGTTCTCGGTGGTGGCTTCAACACCCGACTGGGCGTTCACCATGCACACGGCGATGTCGGCAGCGCTGAGGCAGCTGACGATGTCACCCGAGAAGTCGCTGAAACCGGGGGTGTCAAGGATGTTGATTTTCTTGTCGTTGTAGATGGTGTACATCATGGAAGCGTTCACCGAAATCTGACGTTCCATTTCGATGGGACGGTAGTCGGAGACGGTGTTCTTCTCGTCGGTGCTACCTTTTCTGTTGATGAGCTTGCCTTCGAAAAGCATGTTTTCGGCAAGCGTGGTCTTACCCGATTTAGCTGCGCCGATAAGGGCAACGTTACGGATGTCTTTTGTCTGGAATTCCTTCATTTTTTATCTAACTAGCTAATTATTAAATATTTATTATTTTCGAATAAGTTGATAGTAGGGGGCAAAGGTACGAAATCTTTTGATTCGATGGAACATAGTTGGACAAAAAAAGCCTTTGTCTCAGCGGATTAATCATAATTTTGCAATGGCAGCGTGTATTTTCTCCCAACGGGTCTCGTCCATCTTGGCACCAATGACCTCAATAATATTGGCTGCGACGATAGCACCCATTTTGCCACATTTCTCCAAAGGCTCGTTCTTGACGAGACCTGCAAGGAAGCCAGCTGCCCACATGTCGCCAGCCCCTGTGGTGTCAACCACATCGGCTTTCAAAGGTCCTATGGTAACCAATTGGTCGCCGTGTTGAATCAAAGCACCTTTAGCCCCAATCTTCACTACTGCAATCTCGCAACGTTCAGCGAGATAATGGAGAGCCTCTTCGGGTTGCATACCCGTCAGTGCCAAAGCCTCTTGCTCGTTGGCAAACACGATGTCGACATAGTCGTTGATAAGCTCGAGCAGAAAGTCGTGGCTTTCTTCCACCACGTTATAGCTGGCCAGGTCGATGGCAATCTTCAGGCCTTTGTCTTTTGCCGTGCTGATGGCCTTGCGGAGCATATTGGGATTGGCGACGAGGTAGCCTTCGATGTAGAAGATGTCCCAACCATCGAAGAGCTCAGGCTTGATGTCATCGGGACTGAGCTCGATGGAAGCACCAAGGCAGGTGGCGAAGGTGCGCTCGCCGTCGGGAGTCACCATTGCGATAACGCGACCTGTGGGGGTGTCGCTTTTCAGGGCGAGCATCTCAACACCAGTCCGAGTCATCTCGTTGGTGAAGAAGTCACCCATTTCGTCCTTACCCATTTTGGTAAGAAAGCCCGACTGGGCACCGAGACGCGCCAGTCCGCTCATCGTGTTGGCTGCCGAGTCACCAGCAGCCCGTTGGCTGCCATATTGCCGGGCAAGTTGTTCACCTATCTTCACAGCGTCTTCAATTTTGACGTAGGTCATACTCCCTTTGGGGAGATTGAGCTGATGCAACACGTCTTCATTGGGTATTTGGCTAAGGATATCAACCAAAGTGCTACCTATTCCGAGAATTCGTTTCATTAGGGATTCAAGATTTAAAATTCAAAGAATGAAAATATAATGGGTTGCAAAGATAGGAATAAAATGAATGCGACGTATTGAATTTTTTCTTATTGAAAATCAGCAAAATAGAAAAATCAGAAAAAAAAACTCTATAAAAATGCTTGACGGTAATGAAAAAAGGCGTACTTTTGCAGTCGCAAATCAGAACGGTTCTGTGATGTGGTGCAGCCTCCTTAGCTCAGTTGGTTAGAGCATCTGACTGTTAATCAGGGGGTCTCAGGTTCAAGTCCTGAAGGGGGCGCCAATTATTTATGTTTCATGTTATTAATTTTTTGGCCTCGTAGATTCTCCCCGTTTCTACGAGGTTTTTTTGTGCCATAAGCCGCATTCAACAAGCAGGGATTATTTTTCTCCACGCTGCATAGCCTCCATGTTGAGTATGGCCTTAATTCGTGGCAAAGATAGCATAGTTCTGAATGGGTACAACAGTTTTACCGCAATCTCCATCCACCAGCAGTAATGTATCTCAAGTTGGCAATAGGCTTTGCGGAAGTTGAGGTTTTGCATGAGAAAGTCTTGAATGTGAGAGTGCTCAGTAATGGTACGTGAACCATCAGCCACATAACGGTACTTTTTTTCGCCCAAATAATACTCGTTCATTTTGTAGAAAAGCCCATAATAGGGATAAGTATTGTTGTGTTTATATTCGGGTAAGATGCCGATAAGTCCATATTCACAAACAGCTGAAGGCCAAAGCCATACGGTACAAAAACCAATAAGTCGGTCTTGGTCAAAAATGCCCCAATAGTCGAAATCCTGTTTTTCGCACTCCGAAAGATAATTCAAAAACACGGTTTCATCCATAGCTCGGTCCGAAACGGCATAATCTTCATAGGTGGCTTTCAGGATGCTCCAGCCTTCTGATTTCAACAAATTGATATTTATTCTTTTGAAAGCCAAAACTTTCTCTGCACGCCTGATTTTGTTCCTCTCTTTCGAGGAAAACTCATCCAACCCATTGAATGAATCTTTAATGACATACCAAAAACTAGTCTTTTCTTGACAATCAAAATCATACGTGTTCCTTACCAACAATCCACCCATACTAAGAAGGTTGTTGCAAATCTCTTTACTGAGCTTTTGTTCTTCGTGAGGCGGTCCTGAAAAACGCCACGCATTCCTATAGAGATAATACTTCCAATCGTTCCATTCGTTTTTCATCAAAGGCGTTTTTTGATAGCATTGAAGGCATAACTGGCAAAGCAATCCATCGCATCCGCAAGCGGCAATTTTTCCTGTTCACGATACACTTTCCATAAATCGGCAGAAGCTTGCAACTTGTTTGAACTGGCCGAGCGACTCCGTATGCGGTAGTAGGTTAGCGGTTTTTCTATGGCGTATGCCTTATAGCCTCTTTTCAGGATTTTGAGCCAGGTGGCTGAATCCTCGCTGGTACGGAAATTAGGCACCACCACGTTGCCCACCTTATCACGATCAATCATCACGGTGGAGCAGCCTATGATGGTATTGTGCAGATAGTCATTATAAGTCAAGTCGCCCGCTGTCTTGACGATTTTTACGATGGCATCCCCGTCCTCATTGACGCAGTTGTAGGAGGTGTAGCTGAACCCCAGATTTTGTTCCCTCATAAACTCCAACTGGTATTCCAACTTGCAATGATACCAGTAGTCGTCGGCATCGAGGAAAGCCAAATACCGACCTTGAGCCATCTGTATGCATTGGTTGCGGGTGTCGGCAATACCCGAGTGTGCTTTGGCTGCATGCTTGATTCGGTAATCGCCTTCAGCAAGACTTTTGATTGTCTCATAGGTTCCATCCGTCGAACCATCATCGACGAGAATCATTTCCCAATCCGCAAAGGTCTGCCGTACCACAGAACGCATGGAGTCGAAAATGAACCTCCGCATGTTATAGCATGGGATGATGACTGAAATCGTTGGAAAAGATGAGGAGTACGTATTCATTTCAAACCTTCTATCCAGATTTTTATTTGTTGCTCGTTGTGAAGTCGGCAAACAAGGAGGGAGTGGTCACGATAGGCAACGAGATAGTCCTCCAAACCCTCCACCACAGCCTCAGTACCTTCTTCTATATTAATAATGGTGTTTTTATTGTCGACCGAGACCACTTTGCCTCTCAGGGCGTTGCCGCTGTCGTCTTTCTTGGCGTGGGTGAACAGCGAGCCCCAGGTACCAATGTCGCTCCAACCAAAATCGGCAGGAATAGTATAAGTGTTGGGTGACTTCTCCATCACACCGTAGTCGATGCTGATGTTGGGGCAATCCACGAAATGGTCATTGATGAAGTCTTGTTCCTTTGGAGTACCAAAGGTTTGAACGCCCTTGTCAAACACCCCAACCATTTCGGGCAAATATTGCCTAAAAGCCTGCATGATGCCGTCCATGGTCCAGAGGAAGATGCCGCTGTTCCAAAAATAGTTGCCTTCTTCAACAAACTTGACAGCTGTGTCATAGTCCGGTTTTTCCTTGAAACGCTCCACTTTGACCACTTCGGGCAAAGTGTCTTGCTTCGGTACTTGTATGTATCCGTAACCCGTCTCCGGACGGCTGGGCTTGATGCCAATGGTCATCAGAGCCTCAGGGTTTTGGCTGAGAAAGTCGAAACCCAGACGGATAATCCTTTGAAACTCAACCTCATTTGTTACCAAGTGGTCGGCAGGGGTGACCACAATGTTGGCCTCCTTGCAGCGGCTTTGGATATGATAAGCGGCGTAGGCGATGCAGGGTGCTGTATTGCGTCGAGCCGGCTCGCAGAGCACTTGATTGGGCTTCAGCATGGGCAGATGCTCAAGTACCAAATGCTTATATGCCTTGTTGGTCACCACGAGGAAATTCTCATCGGGGATGACTGGACTAAACCTTTCATAGGTACTACGGATAAAGCTCTTTCCAGTACCTAATATATCGAGGAATTGCTTGGGATAGTTGTCTTTACTCAAAGGCCAGAAGCGGCTTCCTATGCCACCCGCCATGATGATGCAGTAATTATTCATTGCAATCCATTAATTGAAGAATGGTTGCAAAGATACTTCTTTTTCCTAAAACACCAAGGGAAAACTATTATTTCAGCCAACGATAGAGTATTTCGATAGGATGTACGGCGTGTATTCCCGTGCCATCAAGGATTTGCTGACGACAAGAAGTGCCTGGTGCTGAAACAATGCAAGGTGTGACCCCATCGGCATTCGACACCGCCTTGCGTATGGTTGGGAAAAGCACCATCTCACCTATAGCCAACGATATCTGATAATGCTCCTTCTCGTAGCCAAACGACCCTGCCATTCCGCAACAGCCACTGGGAATGACGTGAACTTGGGCCTTGGGCAGCAGCCTCAAAGTTTTAACTGTCTTCTCTGTACCGACCAAGGCTTTCTGGTGACAATGCCCGTGGAGCCAAATCTCCACAGCATCGGTCTTGAAGTCCTCTGAGGTGATGCGGCCTGCAGCCACTTCGCGCATGATAAATTCATCAAAGAGCAAAGCGTTGCGGCCTAATGTCTGGGCTTTCGGACGCAGTTCGGCAGGCACCAAGTCGGGGTATTCGTCTCGGAAACTGAGAATGCACGAAGGCTCAATGCCCACCAAGGGCGTATTAGCAGATACTTTGTCTTTTAATAAGTTGACATTTTTCAAAGCGAACTTTCTGGCCAGTTTCAGGTTACCTTTCGAGATGGCGGCGCGTCCGCTTTCCACGTGCTTGGGGATAACCACCTCATAACCCAAACGCATCAACAGTTTGGCAAAGGTCAGACCCAACTCGGCTTCCTGGAAGTTGGTGAACTCGTCAGCAAAGAGATATACCTTGCCTTTGGTAGCTACTGTCTTATGTCGGAACTGTTCGATGTATACAGCCTGTCTCATGGTGAGTTGGCTCAAAGTCGGAATGTCGCGCTCGGTGGTGAACTGTATGATGCGCTTGATGATGTTGGACGAGAATTTCCAAGAAGCGAAGAGATTGTAGACGGGCCACACCCAATGTCCCAGCTGCTCCACCGTAGCCATACGCGACACGGCAAAAGAACGAAGGGGCATCCCACTCACATCATATTTGTGTTGCAGAATCTCGGAACGCAAGCGGGTCATGTCGACATTTGAAGGACACTCGCTGCGGCAGCCTTTACAGGCGAGACAGCTGTCCAAGACTTCGGCCAGTTCTTCCGATTTCAGGATGCTCCTTGTCGCTAACTGCTTCCCGCAGTTAGTATTAGTATTAGAATTAGTATCGAACTGCGAGACGCAGTTCACGACAGTGAAAGCTTCACTTTCCCACCCTCTTGTCAGGATTTCACGCAGCACGTTGGCGCGTGCACGTGTGGCTTTGGTCTCGTCGCCACTCACTTTGAAAGCAGGACAGAGTGTGCCTCCTATCAGGTTCGACTTGCGGCAGTCACCGGCACCGTTGCATTGCTCGATGCTGCACATCAAGGCGTGCAACTGGGTACGTGCACCTGTTGCCCCTTCCACCTTGCATTCATCGAAAGCAGCCTTCCAGTTATAATAGGTCTCAGACCCTAAAAAACCCTGAACCTTTCGAAGGGCCGAAGGACTGCCTAATTCTTTCTCAATGGCATATTGCTGGTTGACATCGAAGCGCAACATACTGTCCATCGGCAAAGTGTCGACAATCTTGTGGAGATTGAAGACCTGCTGAGGGTCCCAACATTGCTTCAAGTCTTTCATCAAGCCGTAGACCTCGTTGCCGTATAGCAACTGTATAAACTCGCCGCGCAAGCGTCCGTCACCATGCTCACCGCTGAGCGAGCCTTTATATTTCTTCACCAAAAGGGCGGTTTGATAAGCCACCTCGCGGAATTTCCGCTTACCCTCAGCCTCCTTGATGTTGATGATAGGGCGCAAATGCAATTCGCCCGTGCTGATGTGGGCGTGATAGACACAGCTCAAGCCCAGGTTTTCAAGCATCTGCGCGAAGTCAGCCATATAGGCAGGCAACTTTTCGGGAGCCACCGCTGTATCCTCGATAACGCCAATAGGCTTGGCATCACCTTTCATTCCTGTCAACAAACCCAATCCCGCTTTGCGCAAACTCCACACCTTACTGATTTCAGCGCCATAGACCCGCGAACAAGCGTATACTAAGTGCTCGTCATTCTGCATTAATGCCTGTTCCAACTGCTCAGCTACAGCATCCATCTTTTCCCGCGTCTCACCCCGCAGTTCGATGATAAGGATGGCGGCGGGGTCGCCTTGCACGAAGAAACGGTTTTTCTGCTGTTCTACGTTCTGTTTGCTAAGCTCCAAAATGCTTCTATCCATCAGTTCCACCGCAGTAGGATGGAATTTCAGCGCCACCAGATTGCCCAAAAAACTCTTCTGAAGGGTGTCGCAATGGGCACAGACCACCATCTTCTCCTTGGGCGGCAAAGGGTCGAGGTCGACTTTGATTTCGGTGATGAAAGCCAGGGTGCCTTCGCTGCCCGCCAATACTTTGCAGAGATTAATGGTGCGTTGCTCAAAAGGCTTGGAGGCATTGTGCAAATCTTCTATCACCTCATCGATGGCATAGCCACAAGAACGGCGGCGCAGACTCTTGTCGGGGTAGTTTTCCTCAATCAAGCGCACCGTCTTTTCATCCAAAGCCCAACGGATGAGTTGGGTATAGATGTTTTGAATTAATGATTGGGTTTCCTTTTCCCAGAAACGGACTCCGAAACGGGCTTCCAAATCGCCAATCGTATAGGTCTTAAACGTTTCAACGCTACCATCACACAACACTCCTCGGGCTTCCAGCACATGATGACGGGTGCTACCGTAAACGAGGGAATGTGAGCCACAGGAGTTATTGCCAAACATACCACCGATGCAGCAGCGGTTGCTGGTGGAGGTCTCAGGACTAAAGAAAAGTCCATAAGGCTCCAAAGCGAGATTCAACTCATCAAGTACAACGCCTGGTTGCACCCTTGCCCAACGTTCCTGAGCGTTGATTTCAATTATTTTCTTGAAATGCTTGCTGATGTCGGCCACGATACCGCATCCCACCACCTGTCCAGCGATAGAGGTGCCACCCGCCCTGGGGATGAGGTGAGTCTTGCGCTCACAAGCCAATAGAATCAGCTCGATAATATCTTGTTCGTTTTCGGGAAAAGCCACTGCTTGTGGCACTTCACGATAGGCCGACGCATCGGTAGCGTAAACGATACGGTGCAGGGGGTCGGTAAAAAGTCGAGGATTCTTCAAATCACTTCTTGTCCAATTCAGTGAATACACTGTTGTTGCTCTTGAACTCCGGCACGATGACCTTCATCTGGGCCACAATCTTCATTGGCTCGCAGGTCTCCAGTTCGTCGTGGAGTTTCGCTATCATGGTGTCCACGTCTGAGGCTTCGTATTTCCTCACAATGGCATGCATGATTTTCTCGTTTTCAGTCTTGATGGTGTTCTCCTCGTTGGCCAACACTTCCTCGTAGAGCTTCTCACCGGGACGCAGACCCGTCTCGATAATCTCGATATCGGGACGTTGGGCCAGCTGACGCATCCTCTCGGCCAAATCCCAAATCTTGACCTTATCGCCCATATCGAAGACGAAGATGTCGCCACCGTCGCCGATGGAACCTGCCTCAAGCACTAAGCTACAGGCCTCGGGGATAGTCATGAAGTAACGGGTGATATCCCTGTGGGTAACCGTAATAGGACCACCCTTCTCAATCTGCTTACGGAACAACGGCACCACAGAACCATTGCTGCCCAACACATTGCCGAAGCGCGTGGTGATGAACTTCGTGTTACTCTTGCGGCTTTGGGTGTAAATCTCGGCGATACGCTTGGTGGCACCCATCACGTTGGTCGGGTTGACGGCCTTGTCAGTCGAAATCATCACGAATTTCTCCACACCGTATTCCATAGCCAAATCAGCCACCAGCTTGGTACCGAACACGTTGACAAACACCGCTTCATAGGCATTCTCCTCCATGAAAGGCACATGCTTGTAAGCAGCAGCGTGGAACACCACCTGCGGATGATAGGTCTCAAAAACCTCCCTCATGCGTTTCGGGTCTTTCACGTTGGTGATGACGAAAGCCATGTGATCCTTGTTGTCCTTAAAGTCAGGATTATTGTTCATCTCAAACTGGAAGTCGTACATAGGCGACTCAGCCTGGTCGAGCATGACCAGTTTCTTGGGGTTGTAGTGCATTACCTGACGGCAGATTTCGCTACCGATGGAACCAGCAGCACCTGTGACCAGCACCACCTTCTCATTAATCTCACGAATCACGTTGCTCTTGCCCAGAATGATAGGCTTGCGGCCCAAGAGGTCTTCAATCTTGATATCCTGAATCTGGTTCGTCGTGATTTTGCCATCCACCCATTTGTCAAAACTGGGGATGGACATCACTTTCAGATTCAGTGCCAAACCTTGTCTGATGATTTCTTTTCTGCGTTTCTCGTCAAGACTGGGGATAGCCAGAATCATCACATTAATATTGTGCATCTTGAGAAACTCCTCATTCATCGCCTCTTCAGTGGAATACACTCTGATGGTGTTGATTTGCTTGTTGACACGTTTGGTGTCATCGTCCACAAAAGCCATAATCCTGAATTTCGATGAAGTGTCTTGACTGAGGGTGCGCATCAGCATAGTTCCGCCGTCGCCTGCACCATAGATAAGTGCATTGACCTTCTCACCCGCATGCTTGTAAACCTCGTTATACAAACGCCTGACGGTAAAGCGCATGAGAGCCATCATTACTATCGTAATCAGAAAATGGTAAACAATCGTCACATAACGAGGATAGATAGAACTCGACACCGTGGGCGACACTTTTTCAAGAACCAACTTGCTGACAACGAGAAATGCCATTGAGCCAAAGCAAGCCTTGAAGATTTTACGGATGTCGTTGAAGCCTGCATACCGCAACAAGCCATCGTAGGTTTTTGAGAGAAGGAATGCGATTAGATAGACTAACGGAACAAACCACATTCGCTTAAGATTAAGATCGAAAAAGATCGTATCTCTGTTCGGTTCAAACGACAGCATAGCAATGGCCGCAAAATAGGCACCGATGACAATTACCATATCTACCAATAGAATCCACTTGCGCGATAAGGCATTTTGACTATGCTTGCCGAAGACGAAGTTGCAGAATTTTAGCAAGAGCTCATTCATAACTTTGAAATTTTAGAACCTGCAATATTACAACAAATAATCTTACGTTTCAAATTTATGATTAAAATA
Source organism: uncultured Bacteroidales bacterium (assembly GCA_947303335.1). Lineage (GTDB taxonomy): Bacteria > Bacteroidota > Bacteroidia > Bacteroidales > F082 > Limimorpha. The sequence goes on from CAMYYB010000017.1 coordinate 16,954, forward strand.
TTTTTTCCATAAGGTGCCATTTTCCCGTGGAAGGCAGGTTGGGGTCGGCACCCTGACAGCGGGCCACGTGGGCCTCCCATTCGGCTTGACGAGGAAGCGTAGCCAATCGGGCCATATCCCGTTCCCAGTCGAAGTTGTCCACCGTATCACATATCATAAACACTTGGTTTCCATAACGATAAATCTGCATATCAAGTATACCCACTTGATGCTGTCCTTCTATCACTTCAGGCCAAACGTGGGCGTGAAGCTCGCAGTATTTCGCGATGAGGTCGGCGTCGTCGACCAGTTGCAAGGTTTGACAGTAGCGTTTCATTTTTTTTATTTCATCTTTAGGAGTACTATCATCTTAAAACTCAGGTCGGTGAAGATAATCTGAGCATTGCCGTTGCGCTCGATATGGCGGATGGCTTCCTCGAAGAGTCCGGCGATTTCCGCCAAATTGGAGGGTTTCACAAAGGGAGCAAAATTGGCATTGAACTTTTTCTCGTCGTCAGGCAACAGGACAATATCGGCGAGGTTGTTGTTGAACAACAGGGCATTGCGGATGATGCGCAAGCCATAGTCCAACAGTTCCTTTTGTTTCTCGCGTCCCAGCGTTTTGATGTTGGAAGAGAAATCGATAATCTCGCTATAGGCAGCGCGGAAACACAGGCGCATCCACTGCTGGAAGGTGGTGAAGAAGAATTTCCTGTCTTCCGATTCATTGATTGAATGGCAAGCCGTCAGCCAGTTGCCGTCGGCAACCATAGCGGCATCGTGGGCTTGTTGCGGAGTGCATCCGAGGCGTTGCTGCAAGGCTGTCTCAACGGAGGCTGCATCGATGGACGGCACTTTCACCAATACCGTACGCGAGCGGATGGTGGCCAACAGCTGGTCCTGATCCTCGGCGATAAGGATGAACACTGTCTTTTCTGGCGGCTCCTCCAACAGCTTCAGTAGCTTGTTGGCAGTATCTGGCCGCATCTTCTCCGCCATCCAGATGATGACGATTTTGTATCCCCCTTCGTAGGCCTTCATGTTCACCTTACGCAGCAGCGAGGCTGCATCACGCACCGACATGTAGCCCTGCTTGTTCTCCACATCCAAGAAAGAATACCAACCCGAAGTGTCGATATAGCCTTCGTTTTTCACCACAAACTCACGCCATTCCTCCATGAAAAGATCAGATTCAGGGTCTTTCTTGACTTTTTTGGTAATCGCCGTCGGCACCACGAAATGCAAGTCGGGATGCACCAATTTCTGCATCTTTTGGCAGGTGGGGCACACACCGCAACTGTCCATCTCGCTCCGGTTCGGGCAGAGGATGTATTGCGCAAAGGCCAAAGCCAAAGGCAACTTCCCGTTCCCCTCGGGACCCAAAAAGAGTTGGGCATGAGGCACATGGCTGTCCCTCACACTCGCTATCAGCCTTTGTTTTATGGCACTTTGTCCTATGACGTCCTTGAACTGCATACTGTCCAGGTGCTTGTGATTTTTTAGATTGAACAGGCAAAAATAAGGATTTTCAGGATAATTCACAGAAATTCTTTCAAAACTTTTCCTATTTTTGCGCCCAAATTTTCAAAAGCGATGAAGAAATCTCTCTCTATTATCACCTTAATGCTCCTGATAGCCAGCGTGAATCTGCAAGCTCAGGATGCTTCGACAAAGCTCAGCAACCCTGCTTCGACAACGCTCAACAATCAGAAACCCGACTGGATGAGATGGCACTATCTCTCCGAGGAAGAAATGTACGACAACTCGCGAGGAATAAACTTCGTCGAGACCGATCCGCCTGCGGGCGAGCCGCGTTTCGTGGCCGAGTTTGAACCCATGCAAGGTGTGACCATCCGTTATCCCCTTGGCATCCCCACCAGCCTCGTAGCACAGATGTCGAACAATTGCATGGTCTATTGCATCGTCAGCACTTCGCAGCAAAACCAAGCCCAAAACAGCTTCCAAAGTGCAGGCGTCAATATGAGCAACGTGACCTTCGTCAATGCCCAAACCGACTCCTACTGGGTGCGCGACTACGGCCCGTGGTACATTTTCGAGGACCGCCACCCCGCCATTGTGGACAATATCTACAACCGTCCACGTCCTTACGATGATGAGATTTCGGGCGTGTTCGCCAACTATTGGAACATCCCCATGTACGGCATGAACCTTGAACACACCGGAGGCAACATGATGGAAGACGGCAGAGGTCACGGCGTGAGCGACAACCTTGTGCTGCAAGAAAACAATAACAACGAGACCAACGTCCGCAACAAGATGCGCGACTACCTCGGCATTGACCCCTATCATATCACCATCGACCCGCAGGGCGACTACATCGCCCACGTCGACTGCTGGGGCAAATATCTCGCCCCCGATAAGATTTTGATTGCCCAAGTGCCGCAAAACAACTCGCATTATGCCGACTATGAGAGTGTGGCCAACTACTTTGCCACCACCAACTGCTGCTGGGGCTATCCTTATCGTGTGTATCGTGTCTATGAACCCGGTGGTTACACTTTGGCTCCTTACACCAACAGTCTTATCCTTAACAAAACCGTCTATGTGCCGATGGGTGACAACAGCACATACAACCAGCAGGCTTTGGCTGTTTATCAAGAGGCTATGCCCGGCTACGAGATTGTCGGCGTGAACAATAGCGGCTATTCAGGCTGGGAGAACACCGATGCCCTCCACTGCCGCACGCGGGGTATCATGGACTTTGATATGCTCTTCGTCGACCACCGCAACGTGCTCTTCGGCGAACAGGAATGGCAGGAATCCATCCCCGTGGTCTCCAAGTTCATCGCCTATAGCGGTGCCGAACTGAAGCAGGACTCGCTCCTCGTCTATTATAGCATCGACGGTGGTGCCTACCAGGTGGCTCACATGACCGCTACGGGCAATCCTGACGAATATGTAGGTTACATCACAGGCTATCAAGGCGGCTCCGAGATTAATTATTATGTGTTCGGTGCCGACGAATCAGGCCATCGCTACACGCAGCCTGTCTTTGCCGACCTTGACCCGCACCATTTCACTGTGGGTGAGCATCAACCGACTGGAGAACTCATTGTTACTCCTGACACGCTGTATTTCGAAAACAATGAGATTCAAAGCATAAGCCTCATTAATGAAACCAACGAAGCGGTTGTTGTTTCTGCAATGAACCAGCCCGACAACACAGATATTTATGCATCTATTTGGTATGAGGGACAAATCATTGATAATGTCTTGCCTTTGACCCTACAGCCAGGCCAGACCATCCAAGTGGATGTCAACTTTGTTGCGCCTCCCTATCCAGGTAAATACAATTACTATTCCTACATCGAAATTGTTTCTTCCGTAGGCAACAGACGCGTCAACCTTGTCGTCAGCGATTCCATTTGGGGCGGGCTTTTGAGTTTTGAGGATATTTGGTTGGAAAATTTTGAACCTGTCACGGAAACGGTTTTCAATTATTATTTGTCGCCCGTCGTCATCAATGAAATCTACGAACAAGAGACGGATTATCTTATCATCGAGTCTGACCCTCTGCCCATTTCGGTTCCTTCCCTTTCCAGTTTCTCCTTCAAAGTAAAGACCAAAGAAAACAGAGAAGGATATCACGACACAAAAGTTGTACTCTCCACGGACCACGGCAATGTTTTCATCATAGTCCATATCAATGACGAATTGCTTTCTGTCACCGAGTTCCCAGCCGAAGCCAAGCTCTATCCCAACCCGACCACGGGCTTCTTTACTGTGGAAGGCGCGAAACAGAATAAAGTGGAAGTCTATAACCTCGTCGGCCAAAAGGTCTGTGAGCAGCAAGGCAGCAAAGTCGTCAATATTGATGCCACTGAATGGAACAAAGGCATCTATCTCGTCAACATTATTGAAGAGAATGGTGCTGTCACCACCAAGAAGCTGGTGGTGAAATAACCCTTTTCACGATGGGACCTGCGTTATTAATTTTCGGCTTACTGACTGACTCCTTTGTTGCAGCGTTGGTAGGTCTGTTGGGAGCCAGGAGACGTATCGGTTTCGGATGGGCATTCTTCCTGTCCGTCCTGTTCACGCCACTCGTCGGGTTGATTGTCTGCCTGTTGTCAGACAAGCTGCCCGACGGGCAGCGCAAGTGGGGCTGCTTGGGCAGCATTTTAGCCATCATTACCTTAGCCCTGTTTGTGTTTTTGGCCTTAATGATGGTTGGAGCGATAGCAGCTTAAACACTCCTTTTATACTTCCTTCCGTTTCTTCTTTTCGACGTTGATGGGCGTGCTGTGGGGGAAGACGACAAGATAGGCGGCATCAAGCCTCTTTAGGTCGACTTGGCGCATGCCGATACCGAGCTTGACAGCGACGAGGGCACGGAGAAACTCGCGGCTCTTGCGGGGATAGAGCGAGGGCGGCGGCAACTCATTATAGCCATAGATAGGCTCCTCTTCATCGTAGGTAGCCTTGTAGCACACCTCCCAGATGAAGTCGTCCGTGGCCTCGGGACCGTACCACGACTGGAGTACCCTGCGGATGCAGAACCTCTTGTACTGCATCCCGAAGAGCTGCCTCGTGCGCTCCAACTGCTGCCAGAGCGCCACGAAGCATGCTTGGGTGTTTTGAATTTCGATGTTGACCATTTTGACTAATGACTAAAATGACTAAAATGACCAGCTTCAGCATTTGCGATATTTCAAACCGTCAGTCTGCACAACAAGCCCCTGCTTGCTCCAGTTCTTCAGCATTTGCTGCACACTGTTACGGGTAACGTCTGCCCCTTTGATGGCCACCGACTGTTGCATAGCCTGTTCGAAGCTGAACTGATGATCCAAACGGGAGAAAATGGAGTCATTCTTGCCGTGCTTCGTTCGTCCTCCATTGAGGCAGCCCGAATAGTCGCGACCACTAAAAGCGTTCTCAATACGGTCGCGGAAGAAGTGGAGGGCATTCTCCATCAAGGCGTCGGCGATAGTGTCGTAAGTGTCGAGCATCTGCGGTGTCTGCGTCTTCAGCAGCATCTCCTTCCACAGGTCGGGGAACTGCTTCAACCGGGCTTCGGCACCCGTCAGACCGTACTTCTGGATAAGCGTCTCACATACCTTGCAGAGCATCAGGCAGCAGGTCATACGCTGGGCGGTCACACAGACACGGAAACGCTGGCGAGCCATCACCTTGTCATCGTCCTTAAGCGTTTCCAAGCGAACCCGCTCCAACCACTCACGGCCCTTGGCCTCCAGCTTAGGCAGCACCACCTCACCTTGCATCAGCGGCAACAGGTGGGCAATCTGCTGGATACGGTCAGTCTGACGGTCGGTCAGCACGTAGGGCTTATCCTCCAAGGGGGCAAAGGTGTTGTCGGGGGTTCTTGCCACAGCGATACGACTCTGGAAACCGTCGGTATAGTTGCTCACCACACGATAGAGTGCATCAGGTGTGCCGCACATCGTCACGTTCCACAGCAGCTTCTCAATGTGGACGTTGACCGCGTCCGCGCTTCTTGCCTCGCGCTCATACTTGGTGCCGTCGTAGCTCTGGCGGAGCATGATAGAGAAGTCGCTCAACGTCGACTTCCACTTCTGCGCCACCGTATCGGCCTCGGGCGTGAAAGAAAAGGCGTGTTTGCCTTCGGTATTGGCCAGACGCTCGGCCAAGTTGGCCACCGTGTTATTCAAGGTGAGGTATCTGACGGGCAACTTGGGTTCCTCGGGCTGCTCTTTTTTGTTCTTGGCAGCGCGTTTCTTCGCCCTCCATTCGTCCTCCTGCATTTGGTACATCTTGTCCAAAGCCCTTACCTCGCTCATCCAGGCATCCACTACAGGGTCGATTTGACCCTTGCCGCTGGCGAAGTCACCGGCGATGTAGGCGATAAGGTTCAAGCCCTTCTTCTGTCCGTGAACATCGAGTTCAACGCCCGTAGCCAAAGCCCCAATGCAGGGACAGATGGCGGTGATGACGGGCATCGCGAGACTCGGCCCAACGGCCTCGATGGACTCCCTTACGCCCTGCGGGAGTTTTTTAATTGAGAGTTGACAGTTGACAGTTGATAGTTCCTCCTCACCTAAGTCGTCAACTGCATCTTCAGTGTCATCCTGGCCACGCTTCGCGTCATTGCGAGGAACGAAGCAATCCACTCCATCACCGTATATCCGTTGGCTCTGCGTGAAAAGTTCCTCCTGATACTTAAACAGCTTCTGGCTCGGGTTCGTGTAGTTCTCATAGAAGTCGTTCACCAACTGCTGTATGTTCTCATCGTTCCAATGTTCAGGCATCAGCTCGGAGAGGATGCCGTTGGCCTCAGCTTTGGTTAGTAATTGCGTGGCACCGCTGAGGAAGATTTTCACCGTCGTATGTCTTCCTCCTTCGTTCAGGAAGTCGCTTGGCTTCAGGTTTTTCTCCTTCATCACACCTTGAGCGATGAACATGGTTCGGTTGGAGGGCTTCTCGGCCACTACATTGTTATCGCGGACTTGATCCGCGATCTCCTCTGCCTTGGGTGTTTCTTCAGCAATCCCTTCTCGCTGGGGGAATTGCGGGTCTTTGCCCGCAATGACATCTTGGGGCGTGTTTTTGTCGTTGCCGCTCTGTTGCCGCTTTGCGTCATCGCGAGGAACGAAGCGATCCAGAGCTACTGCTTCGGCATCTTCCCAAGGACGATAGTGCTTGTTCGCCTTTTTCGCTCCAACTGGCACTTGCTCTTCTCCCCTTCTCTCGCGCTCCTTCAGCCGCTTGTATTCCTTTGCGGCCTCCTCCTCGCTCAGCCGCTCAGTGAAGAGCGCATCCTCCAATAAAGGTGTAGTGGAGGGGTCTATCGGCCCGTGAAACACCACGCGGTTGTTCTCCTTGTTGTTGGTGTCCATCTCCGTCTTGGTGGCGATACTCAGGCGCACTTGGTTCTCCAATATCGTCGTCCCGGGGATGCGGCGGCCCACAGCGTGAACCCCGTAGCTGGCCGATTGCGACACTTCCACCAGCTGCAGTTCGTCCTTGCGCTCCACCAGTTCCTTCATGATGCGGCGGCATTCCTCTTTGTCAGCGCAGTCAATGTCGTAAAAAAAGAAGGGGCTCACCGTCGTGTTGCCCTTCAGCGGCTCGCCGTCCGGCACTTGGCAGTTGTAGGCGATTTCCACAAGGCTACGCTTGTACTTGTCCTCGCCTGTCTCGCGGTACTTTCTCCAGTTGTCGAGGTTGGCGGTCGAGTTGCAGGCTTTCATGTAGTCCACTCGGGTTGTGATGGGGCGGCAAACCTTCTTGCCGCCCTTCTTATACACGTGGTTACACATTGTTTATACCTCCTCAGCTTTAGTGTAAAGAATCTCGTTGACCACCTTCTGGGCGATAACTAATGCCTCGTGTGCCAGGTGTTCGGGCAGTTCCTCCACGAAGACAGCGGGCATCGCGAAGTAGAAGTAGTACTTCCCGTCGTGTCCCAGCGACAGCGAGCTGTGATCCTCGCGGAAGATGGGCTTGTTGCGCTTGCGACGTTTCTTCTCGGTGATGTAGACATACCCGTCGCGCATGGCCTGCACCTTGCAGGTGGCGGTGAAGGCCTCGATGCGCACCTTCTCGGTGCAGGCGAAGTCCATCAGGTTGAGTCCGTTTTCGTTTTTGTAGAGGGTCATCTGGCCGTCCAATGTGGTTGCGCTCTTCAGAGCGGCTTGGTTTTGCTTTTTCTTTCTCATTTTGATTGAGTGTTGTGAGAAGAAGGTCGGATTGCTTGGCCATTTACTCGAGAACATCCTCCTCACTTCGACTCAGGGTTTTGTGTCACTATTGACGCTGCAAAAATATAGCGACAAAAACGAACGTACCCCCTACGCAGAGGGTACGCGTAGGGGGTACGGTTTATAATAATGCACTAAAAATCAGTCTAATATTTTTTTCAACTCATCTTGAAACTCCAACGACTTCCTTTGGTTGAGGGCCGTATTGTAGTCGCCGCGCATATTTTTACGGTGCCAAAGGCTTTCGAACACTTTCCATTTGTTGGTGATGCCGAGACGATGAGCCAGCGCATCCGCCATCAGGGCTGCCTCTGGACGCGAGACGGTAGGCTGCCCGTCTTCATTCACCAGTCCGGCTTGCTTCACTTTTTCCCACAGCGGGCTTGTGGCCAATGCTTCGGGTATTTCGTCCGCGTTTCCTTCCTGATTGCCGTCTGTTCTGGTCTTCAATGCCGCTTCAAGTCGCTCTATCAGCAACAATACGCTGTAGAGGTCGTATAGCTCCTGCCGAGACAAGCCCAGATAATCCGCCTTATTACCCATTGCCTGTAGGTTATCGGGGTCTCTCATCTCGCTCCACTTCAAGTTTCTCAACCAATCACAGAGTCTTTCATGCTCAGCAGCCACCTTGCTCTTGTCGGCCTCCTCAAACCCCTTACCGTCCAAGAACGTGTCACAGTATTTGTTGTATAGATGAGTATTAATCGTCTCGTCGTTACGAAGCCTGTCCAAATGGTCGACAAAGACACGTTCAGGCCAATGTTCAATCGTGCGATGCATGTCGCCCGAAGCAGCACGTACCTTATCAAATAAAAAGGCCAACAACGCAGACTCGTCATCACTCAGTCCAAACTCATTTTCCTTCGTGACCAACTTGCGCAGTTTCTTTCCAATCCTGTTCATCCAAAACGTGTCATCATGACAAACGGAAAGTTTCAGCAATGGCACATAACGCCCGGCCAGGCGAATCATCTCATGCGCGTTATCCTTGTCGACCTCCATTACGGCCAATCGGCTGGCAATCAGCTGGAGAGCGTTTTCCGACTTGGCGAAAGGCATTTTAACGTTGTCGCCCAATGGACTTTCGGGCAACAGTCGCGGGCGCATATCCTTCGAATGTGGTTTCTCAGTGGCACCCGGTATGGAGATAAACAATGTGATGTGACCATCAGTTCGCTCCACCACACCGTCGCACTGATGGCTTTCGTTGAGCAAGGGACGTACTTCGTCTGTTTCTTCCCTGTTGATATAGCCGATGCGCTCATAATCGATATAGACTGCGATGGCGTTAGCGTCTATCGGGTTATCGGGTTCAGCAACCAGTATCACCGGCTGTCCCTTCACAAGACCAGCCAAATAGCGTTCTGCCGCCGCTGTCCGCTCTTCGAGAGACACACCGTCCACAATCTGATATCTTATACCTGTAACTGTGAATTCGGTCATCACTATTCAACTCCATTAATCACCTCATCAATAATAGCCTTTATCTGTTTGTTGTTGAGCTGGCTTTTGAAGTGGACATTCAACTCTGGCTTTTCTTTGCGTAGTTGGTTAAAAAAGGTCTCAGCACAGCTGATTTTCTTCTCCTCCACTTCCCGTAAACTGGCTGGAGTATCCACACCTTTGGTTTCTACGATGATATTCAGTTCCTTGCTGCCATCTGTTTTCTTCACCAAGTACATAAAGTCAGGACTATACGATTCGTTGGTGATGGTGGGTATGGATATACTCTTGCGAGGTATCTTGCCAAAAACGATGACTTCCTGAATATCGGAGCGCAGAAGATTCGTTCTCTCCAACTCGCTGTCGTAAGTATAGGCGGCATAAAGGTATCGGTCAGCTACTTTGGCATTTTCGATATGATTGCCGATGTAGCTTTGCACAATATCATCGTAAAGTCGTCCTTTATCATCTGTCAAGCGGGTACGCTTCACATCATATGTCGTCTGCTTGTATTTGAACTGGTTCATCGTGTTTTTGATTTTCCAGTCGATGATGTTGGCAATGATGCGGGCCAATGACTGGTCGTTGACCATGTCCTGATGGAAAGTGGGCTTGCCAGCAACGGCTTTACACATTGCCTCATGCAGTACACGGATAGGAACGCTTGTCGCGCGGTTGATGCGCTGCAGGAACTCATTATAGGGCATACGGTTTCCTTTGGTCGTGTATTGCACGCCCGCCTCACGTAGGATAGCCATGTGACCGTCATCCGTACCCACCACTTCGCGATCACTTGTCATCACCGAATAACTGAACACCCCACCGGCAAACAACAATGGTAAGGCCTTCTCCAATTCTTGCTCCAACTGAGGGTCAAAGAAAATAACATACCGTTTATTGATGTTCATCCACAAATCGCGTAGACGGTCAAACACCTTCGGACGAATCTTAATCTTGTTGGAGTTGTTCTTGTTACGGTCAACCACTTTTGTACGCGGCATACCACTCTCGCCAAATTCGGGATAGCGATTGTAGAGTTCTCCTAACATATCGCCTACCACGTGGTATTCCAAGTCCTTGATGATACCCAATTGTTTCAGTTCGATGGCCAAATCGAAAGGATCCATTCCCCGCTTGATGGCTACATATTCAATCATATTGGCTGGAATCTTGTCGGTAATGGCCACACGCGGCAAGTCGCCATTAATCTCTGCTACAAGTTTGGCAGCAAAGTCGGCTTCGTCGAAATCCACTATATAGTTGAGCAAAAAATCCTCGCTGCAACAACGGTTGCCATATTCATCCACAGGAAGACGCAATCCGCGCCCTACCTCCTGCAATTTGCTAATCTCAGAACCGCTGGAACGCAGTTTGCAGATGGTAAATACATTCGGATTGTCCCAACCTTCCTTGAGCGTCCATTTCGAGAAGATGAAGCGACGCACATTCCAAGTGCCGTCCTCATTCTTGAACGACAGCAACTGCTTCTTGTCGTGCAATATCTCCTTTACCTGACGGCCAATCTCCTCGTCGCTGCTCTGGTTGTCTTCGGCAAAATAGCCTCCGTGAGTAGCATGAAGGTCAGCAAGCGTAGCCTCCAGATACGACTTGTAATCAACCGATGAAGGACAGGTTAATTCATAACGCACCCGTTCTGCCAACAGTTCCTCAAACTTCTCTGCCAACCAGCCGTTTTGATTGTCGTCGCCTCGGTAAGAACGAATGCTGTCGATGAAGAACAGGGCTAACGTCTTCATCCGCTGCTGGCGTTCAAAGTTCTGTCGCTCGGCTTCAAAGTGGCGCTGAATGGCAAGCCTCACCATCTCTGTCTGGTAGGAGTCGGTATAGATGGAAGGGCTGAACTGCTCTCCTGTATAGAATTGCTTGCCGTTGGACAACTCTACAAAGCCTTTTTCTACGCCCTCGATGCTGACATTCTGCATTTCTGGTGACAAAGTGATAAAGTCTCCAGCTTGCAGCGTCTCTGATTTCGCACCGTATTGCAGCGTCACTGTTCGCTCTTTTTCTTGTATTGATGCCACTTTGATGCGTTCTTTCTGCCCCTCTAAAGGTTCGAAGTGTTCTTTGGCTACGCCCTTAATCAGGTTCTGTGAGAAGGCTTCGCAGGCGTTGAGGTCATAAACCAGATTCAGATAGTCTTTCTCTATTACCTTGTTTTTCCCTCGCCCAACCGTCCGTTCAGGGAATGTAGCACCATAACGGATAATCAGTTGTGGTTGCAGTTCGTCCAATATCTGTTTGTAGGCTGTCTGCCCACGAGAGAAACGATGCGGTTCATCAATGATGATTACTGGATGAGTGGCACGAAGTGCATCGAACGGGCGATAGAACCCCAGCACTCCGAAGTCGTAATCGTCACGTTTCAATATCTGCGCATTGGTCAGCAGAGCCATATTCAGCAGTAACACATAGATTTTGTTGCGTTGCTGGCAAGAACCTTCCACAAAGTCGCGCACCACACCAGGGAAATATCGTTTGCCTTTCTTGGTCTTTGCGGCTTCAAGCACACCCAGTTCCATATCGCAACGGTAGCCGCAGGCATCGTGGAAATGACGTTGCACATAGAGGTCACCAAGGAACTGCTCGGCACCGGCCTTGATGGGCAACGACGGTACGCAGACGATGAATTTGTTCAATCCGTAGCGTTGATGCAGTTCATAGATGGTCTTGGTATAGACGTAGGTCTTGCCCGTACCCGTCTCCATCTTCACGTCGATGTTCAATGGCGCTCCCTCTTCTGGCACAGTAGTATTAAAGGGGTGTTTATGCTTTAGTTCCCTCCAAACTTCATTCAAAGGACCTTTTAGTTGATGAGGATAAATCATTGACCAAACGGGATTGGCATAGAAGTCCTTGGGCTTGTCCCATGTCAATTCCTTCATGGCGTCACCAACGGCATCCACGGGCAGTTGCTGGTGCTGCAGGTTGTTTTGAAGTATCAGTTCCATATCCCTTAGTAGCGCACGTCAATAATCAGTTTGATATCTTTCACCAAATCCACCGTAGGTTTGTTTTTCTCCAGCATATCTTTGGCATTATGGCTAAAGCTGTATCCAAACAGCACGATGCAGTCGGGACAGAACGAAGGCTCTTTCTGATAGAGGTCTATCAGCGCCACCATATCGTCCTCGGTGAATCCGCTGTCGGTCATATAGAGGTGATTGCCGCAGAGCGTAGCGTGATAGTTGTCGAGTTTCACGTCTTGCGTCTTTGCGTTCAATCCATAGCCGTCCTGCACCAGCCAGGTGGTCAGCACCGTCTCGCGACCAAACAGGTTCAGCGTATCGTCTGTCGTCAGTAACACATCGGGATCGAAGGTCTCTAACTTGTCAAGAGTGTTCTGAGGGACTTCCTCCAACGTATAATGCTTAAAGCCCAAGTCGCCGTTGTTTGATGGATTTTCTTCTTTTATCTTCTTGGCGACACGTTTGATGCGTTCAATTCCAATATAATCTAAAGTATGCGGATAACCCCTTTCTTCAAGAAATCGTATAACTTTCTTCGCTTTTTCCTTCTCTCCTCCAGAAGCTTTTTCTAACTTCATATCTAAATCTTCTGGCAATTGAACTGCAATATATTTTCTGTTTGCGCCTAAAGCATTTAGCTGACTTACAGCATCAGCAAATGAACCGGATCCAGAAAAGAAATCCATACAAACAGAATCTGGTTCACACGCTAATTCTAGTATTTTCTTTAGAAGATAAGTAGGCTTAGGAAAATCAAAAGTATCTTCCATCCCAAGTTTCCTTAATTCTGTTGATCCTTGTTCCGTGATAACTCCAGTTTCATCCCAAATATCATCATCGTCATCATCGTCTGCGGTTAATACATCCTCATACCAAATTGTCTTTGCTTTGTATGTCCCCTTTCTGTATTTTTCATACACACCATATTCGCCAGTACTCTTTATTCTTCCAACGATGTTACTATGTTCAGAATCTTCGCCGATATTTTTTTGCAACTTTATTTTACCCCACCTCCAACAGCTTTCTTCTTGTTCACTATTTAATGGCAAAATCTCAATAGGATACTCAAGATTACGTTCTAAACTAATAGGACAATAACCATTACTATCAACCGCTTTAGGATTAACATATATTGGGTAGAACAAATTCGGACGATTGAATTTTCCATATTTAGGATTACGATTTCTAAGTTCTCTTTCGGAAAACTCGCTTATCATATCTCTTTTTATCTCACCCTTAAGTTCTTTCTTAAGTTCGTTAATGATTGTTTCGTCACTTCGAGTATATACAAGTAAATACTCATGTGTTTTTGCTAATTGTTTGTATGTTTGACCACGTTTGTTTGACTGAACAATTATTTGCGACAAAAAGTTGTCTTCTCCAAAAACATTATCGCACAGCTGCTTCAAATAAGCCTGTTCATTGTCATCAATGGAGATAAAGATAACACCATCCTTCGACAGCAACTCACGAGCCAACTGGAGGCGGGGCATCATAAACGTCAGCCATGCTGCATGACTGGCACGATGACCGCTCGTCATAGCGATAATCTTCTCTGCTTCGTCAGGAGAAATGCTCAGCTTCTTTTCGAGGTCTTCAGCTGTGAACTTGAATTTGTCGTTATAGACAAATCCATCCGATCCTGTATTATATGGCGGGTCGATATAGATACACTTCACCTGTCCGGCATAGCTTTTCACCAAGTGGTGCAGCGCATCGAGGTTGTCACCACTGATATAGATGTTCTCGCTATTGACATTCTCAGGTTTCGAGTTGTGTTCCACATCAGGACGAATCACCGTAGTGGTGTTCAGCGACGAAAGCATACGCGCATAACTCTTGCCCAGAAAGTCGTAGCTGCGACCCTCGCGTGTCACATCCACCTGCGGCTCAATGGTCTCACGGAACTTCTCAATATCAAACCGCCCCTCATTAGTAAAGCACTGGGGGAAATACTCGCGCAGTCCTTCCATCTCCCTGCTAATGGGTGTAACCGCCTCATTATCTTTGATAATATCCTGTAACATTGCTTGTTGATTTTTCAATTGAACGTTTTCACTGTGGCTGCAAATATACAAAAAAACACAAACCTATGACCCCGATTCAGTCAAAATAGTCATTAGTCATTTTAGTCAAAATGATTTTCGGATGCGGAAAAGGCTCACTATAAATAAAGAAATATTTCTTTATTTATAGTGCCGATTTTGACTGTGCAGAAACGATTTTGACTAATGACTAAAATGACTAAGATGACTACCTGCCCCCTACCTAGATTGTACCTGAACTGTACCTGTCTCCTACCTGAAGTGAACCTGATTCTACCTGATTTCTACCTGCCGCCGCGAAGAAACTCGAATCATACAAGTTGTACACTATTACCTATCAATACTTTACACATTTTTTTCGATTTTTTAAAAATTTTGCTTGAAAAATTCGTAGAGCGCAATGGCGCCGACGTACTTTTGCATCGTGTTAGCCGCAAGTGAGCGCTCGGCGGTCGGCACACGAACCAAAAACCAAATTTATTAACCTACCAAAAACCAAACATCATGGCAAAATCAAATTGGGGAATTACCTCAGGATTCATCGGGAAGCTCGGCAATGTGGTCGGCTTCAACTGGAAGGGCCGCAACGTGCAACGCGCCCTCACGCAAACCTCTAACCCTAACACCAAGGCACAGGTGCTTGCCCGCACCCGTTTCGCCCTCATCACCCGCACCGGCGGCGAGCTCTACGAGGCCGTCTATGAAGGCTTCCGCCGCGAGGCCAACAACCTGCGCACCACACAGAACGGCCTGTTTGTGAAGGAGAACTTCAACTTCGTCGTTGGCGACGAGGTGGCCGAGCTGGTGGTCGATTACGCGAAGCTGCAGCTTTCGTCAGGCAAGCTGCCCGGCGTGGACTTCGGTCAGGCTTCCGTCAGTGGCAACACCCTCAGCGTCGCCATCGCTGACAGCAACCTCTACGGTCGTCGCGTCTCTGCCTCCGACCGCGTCTATCTGGTGGCCTACTGCCCCGAGCTGGGCGACGCACGCTGCCAAAGCGTCGGCACCCGCAGCGGCGAGTCTTCGCTCTCCCTCAACCTGCCCGCCAAGTGGGGCAACAAGCAGGTCTATGCTTACGGCTTCACCATCGGCGCAGCCTCCTACAACGAGGGTATCGCCTCGAAGACGGAGTATCTGGGCACCTTCGGCGAAGCTGGCACCTCCGGCAACGGCTCGGGTTCCAACACAGGCGGCAACACCAACGAGCCTGAGAGCGTAGCAGCCCCTACCATCAGCGGCACCACGCCTTTCACGGAGACGACCCAGGTGACCATCACCGGTCCTGACGATGCCCGTGTGTACTACACCACTGACGGCAGCACACCTACTGCTGAAAGCACCCTCTACAGCGCGGCCTTCAGCCTGAGCGACACCACGACCGTCAAGGCCATCGCCATCAAGGAAGGTGTCTCGAGCTCGGTGACGACCAAGACCTTCACCAAGACCTCTGGCGGCGGCGGCAACGGCGGGGATGACCCCTTCGCTGGATGATCAACCTTCTAATCATGAAGCACCATGAACAAGAAGCGCATCATCGAGATTGTGGTGAAGATGTTAGTAGCCGCTCTCACAGCCTTTGTCACTGCGATAACCACCACGAGTTGTATGGGTAGAGGACCAATCTTCCTCTAATGGGCAGATAGCAGTTTGTAGTTAACAGTTGGGCTGGCGGCAACACCGCCAGCCT
This sequence comes from uncultured Bacteroidales bacterium, assembly GCA_947303335.1. Classification (GTDB taxonomy): domain Bacteria; phylum Bacteroidota; class Bacteroidia; order Bacteroidales; family F082; genus Limimorpha. The sequence goes on from CAMYYB010000017.1 coordinate 32,795, forward strand.
TTTTCTTTGTGAAATCAAACGCTACCCAAAGCTTCTTTGGCGTGTGCCAATGCAGCATCGAAGTTGTCGTGGATGTTGCCCTTGCCGACAAGGAAGGAAATGCGGCACTTGTCTAATGACTTACGCACCTCGGGCTGCACACCCGAAAGGATAATCTTCTTGTTCTCGGCCTGAAGCGACTTGATGGCTTCCTGGAAGTTGCGCTCACCAGTCTCGTCCATAAACGGCACATGGCGCATTCGGATAATCAATATCTTGTTGGAATCACGACGGACTTTCAGCACTTCGCTGAACTTCTTGGCGGCACCGAAGAAGAAGGGGCCGCTGATTTCGTAAATACCGATGCCCTCCGGGATGTCGTCATAGTCCTCTATTGTGTTGGTGTCCAAGTCATTCATTAATACAGCTTCTCCATTGTCGGCCATTCGCTTCATGAACATCAACGAGGCCAACACGATACCTATCTCGATGGCTACAGTCAGGTCGACCAGCACGGTGAGGAAGAAGGTGACCAGCAGGATGATAATGTCGTAGGCTGAGCCACGAAGGATGGAGCGAAAACTACGCCATTCACTCATGTTGTAGGCCACCACAATAAGAATACCCGCGAGGCAGGACATGGGAATCAGTTTGGCATAGTTGCCCAAACACAGCATAATGAGCAGCAAAGTGATGGCGTGTACGATGCCTGCGATAGGAGTACGGCCTCCGTTCTTGATGTTGGTAGCGGTGCGGGCAATGGCTCCCGTAGCGGGAATGCCGCCAAACAAAGGCGTCACCACGTTGGCGATACCCTCAGCAATCAACTCGGTGTTGCTGCGGTGATGACTACCAATCATACCGTCGGCCACGACAGCCGATAATAAGGATTCGATGGAACCCAACAGGGCGATGGTAATGGCAGGCTGCAGGTAATGGTTGAAGTTTCCCCAATGAATCTCAGGAATGCTCAACTCAAAACTGCCCTTGATTTCACCAAACATACTTTCGATGGTTGTCACCGGAATATCGAAAATGGATACCACAGCGGTAACCAGCAAGATGGCCACAAAGGAACCGGGAATTTTAGTAGTCAGCTTGTTGACGATTAAACTGATGACGATAGTAGCAATGGTGATGCCCAAAGCCCAGTAGTTGATGGTGCCGAGGCTTTGGAAATAGACCGCCCATTTGTCGATAAAAGCCGCTGGCGGGTTGGCGATTTCAAGTCCGAGGGCATCTTTAATCTGGGTGGAGAAGATAGTGAGGGCGATGCCGCTGGTGAAGCCCACCACCAAAGGATGCGGGATGAAACGAAGCAGGGAACCCAGTTTTAACAGACCAAACATAATCATGAAGACACCCGCCAACATAGTGGAAATCATCAGACCATCAAGCCCGTACTGCGCCACGATGCCCGAAATGATAATCACGAAAGCACCAGTGGGACCGCCAATCTGCACACGGCTGCCACCTAACAGGGAAATCAGAAAACCGGCGATGATGGCAGTGATAATACCCTTCTCAGGCGACACGCCCGAAGCCACCGCAAAAGCAATAGCCAAAGGCAATGCCACTATGCCCACGATGATGCCGGAGAACAGATCTTTGGTGAATTGTTTCTTGGTGTAACCCTTCTTCAGTACGCTGAAAAACTTGGGATAGAAGATGTCTTTGATGTCGAACTTGGCCATAAGGTCGGTATTTGAAATCGGCTACAAATGTATAAAAAATAATTGAACCCTGCAAATAGGTCTTTACAAACAACAAAAAACGTCCTACAGACAACAAAAAAACAAGGAATTCTTGAGTTTTGTTTTAGGAATTCTTGCTATTTTTGCCGAAACAATCAAACCATCAAAATAATGAAAAAAAACATCCTTTTCCTCTGTCTTCTCATGACCCTTACTGCTTGCCAAAAACGCGGTATACCGCTGTTTCGCGGCGACTACAGTTTCAAGACCTCGGGCAGCGTCACTTTGGATGAAATCGTGCCAGAGGGCGAAACAAACGAACCCGCTTTTTACACCGTCGGTCTGCCCAATGAAATCGGACAACTGGAAATCAGTGCCTTGGGCAACGAGAAAGACAGCTTGCTTGTTGTGATGAACACGATGGGAGGCGAGGTCATCGTCACCCACGCTTTCTGCGAAGACAACGAAATCTTCCTGAAAGACTTCACGAAGAACACCCTGCTCTTTACCAGTGACTCCATCACATTAAAGAACGAAGTGCGCGTGCATGCTTCCGGTCAGATGTACGAAGACCACACCCTTATCCTCAACATGACCTATGACGGTGAGGCCAAGACCAACGATCGCAACTTCACCATCCACGGTGACAATATCCGCTTGGCCGCGACACGCAACGACTGATACAATTAAGGAATAAGACAGTCCGAGACCATGAAACACAACACTCTATCCAAAAACCTCGTTGCGGGCTTGACCCGCAATCTCCTGTGCCTCTTATGTCTACTACTTACCGCCTGTCACGATGACCCACAGCAGCTGAAAGAGAAACTCTTGGGCGGTCCCGCCGAAGAGCGCGTCATCCCCGTCGGGGTGCAGCGTATTGATGTCATCGAGGGTCTGGTGTGCAACACCTATCCGGGCTATTTGGAGGAAGGCCAGTCAGTAGAGATGGCTTTCAAGTACGGCGGCACTTTACAGCAACTCAACGTAAAAGAAGGCAGCATCGTCAGGAAGGGACAGACGCTGGCTTGCGTGGCTTCGCCCCAGATGGAGAGCACCCGACGCTCGGCACAGGCCACCCTTGAACAAGCCCAAGACGCCCACGAACGCCTGAAAAAGGTGTACGACAACGGCAGCCTACCCGAAATCAAGTGGCGCGAGATGGAGGCCAACCTTGAGAAAGCCCAGTCGGCCCTCGACCTTGCTGAAGCCATGTTGGCCGACAATACCCTTACCGCACCTTTCAATGGTACTGTGGCCTCAGTTAACGCAGAGCTGGGCGAGAACATCGCGCCGCTCAAACCCGTCATACGACTCATCAACACGAAAGGTATGGCCGTGAAAATCTCCGTACCAGAGAATGAAATCGCCAAAGTGCAAGTAGGCGACAGCGCAGAAGTCGTTATCCCCGCTTTAGGCGACAAACGCCTCAGCGGCAAAGTTATCGAGAAAAGCTTGACCGCCTCTCTGCTTACCCATAGCTATCCCGTCAAGGTGCTCATTGAGCAGCCCGATGCGGAGCTGGTTCCAGGAATGATTGGCAAGGTGGTGCTGAAAGCCGACCTCAGCAAAGGCATCATCGTTCCAGCTAACGCCGTCTTGATTAATCAGGAAGGCAAGTTTGTCTGGGTGGCTGAAGACGGAAGGGCTACACGGCGAAGCATCACCGTTTCAGGCTATTCGGGCAACGGCGTTATCGTCAGCGAAGGGTTGAAAACAGGTGATGTGGTTATTGTGGAAGGCTACCAAAAAGTGAGTGAAGGGATGAAAGTGAACTATGAGCAAGATTAAAGACAAAGGCATCATCAGCGGAAGCATCTACCACCAGAAAATCGTCTGGGTGATTGTTGCGATTATCGTGGCCTTCGGCATCTATGCCCTTGTGGAGATGAAGAAGGACGAATTTCCCGCCTTTAGCAACCCCCAAGGCATTGTGGCGGGAGTATACCCGGGCGCCCACTCTGAAGAGGTGGAAGCACAGTTGACTAAACCTCTTGAGGAGATGTTGTTCACCATCCCTGAAATAGACCGCGAAAGAACCTACTCCGTAACCAAAGAGGGCATTTGCTATATCTACGTAATGCTCGACTTGAACATAGGCGATTACGCTCAGGCCTGGACAAAGATACGCAACAAAATCAATGAAAACAAAACCTTGAGTTTTCCGACAGGTGTGCTGGCCATCGCCGTGATTGATGACTTTGGAAACTCCTCTTCCTTGCTCATCGCAATGGAATCCGCTGACAAAACCTATCGCGAGATGCGCGGCTACACTGACGAGCTAACCCGACGCCTACGCGATATTCCCCAAACGGGCAACGTGCGTGTCTTAGGCGAACAGACCGAAGAGATTGCTGTCACCGTCGACAAGGAGAAACTCTCGTTCTACGGCATCAGTCCCAACACGCTGATGCTGCAATATGCCTCACAAGGTTTCCTCACCACCTCAGGCACTATGGAGACCTCCGACTTCAATTTGCCGCTTCATATTGACAATCCCGTCGTCAGCGAAGAGGAATTGGAAGAACAAATCATCTATTCCGATGCAACAGGCAACACCGTCCGTCTGCGCGATGTGGCCACCGTTGAACGCCGCTTGGCCCCACCCTCAAAGGTAGTGAACTTCAACGGCAACGATGCCCTTATCATCTCCGTTGAGATGCGCAAGGGTTTCAATATCGTCGCCTACGGCAAGAAGGTGGAACAGGTGCTGGCCGAGTTCCGCAAGACCCTGCCCGACAGCGTGGAGATGTACCGTATCACCGACCAGCCCAAAGTGGTGCAGAAATCGGTCAACTCTTTCCTTCGCGACCTGCTTATCTCCATGATAGTCGTCATCGCCGTCATGCTGCTACTCTTTCCCATGCGTACCGCCCTCATCGCCAGCTCGGGTCTGCCCGTCTGCACCGCTATGAGTATCGGGTTGATGTATCTTTTCGGCATCGAGTTGAACACCGTCACCTTAGCCGCCCTCATCGTCGTATTGGGCATGATTGTGGACGACTCCATTATTAATATAGACGGCTATATCGACAAGTTGAGCCAAGGTTACAAGCCTTTTGATGCCGCCGTGAGCAGCGCGAAGGAACTCTTCATGCCCATGCTCATCGCCACAGGAGCTATCGCCTGCATGTTTTTCCCGATGACCCGTATCATCACGGGGCCTTTGGGCGACTTCGTACAACTGTTCCCCTGGACTGTTGCTTTCTCGCTGATGGCCTCTTTAGCTTACGCTATGCTTGTGATTCCCTCATTGGAAATCATGTTTATCAAGCCAGATGACAAACCCAAGCACGATGGCTTCTTGAAGGCACAGATGCGCTTCTTCGCCTTCCTGCAAGGACTTTATGACAAACTGCAAAGCCATTGTTTCAACCATCCGCTATTCACCATCGGTATGGGACTTGGCTCCATCGCCCTCGGAGTGCTGATGTTTCTCGCCTTGAATGTGCAGATGATGCCTATGGCTGAACGCGACAACTTTGCCGTAGAGATACGCCTGCCCGAAGGAAGTAGCCTTGAAGCCACCACACGCATTAGCGACTCGCTACAACACATGATGTTAACCGACAAGCGTGTTACCTCCGTCACCGCCTTCATCGGTGAGTCCGCACCACGTTTCCATGTGACCTATGCCCCCAGTATTCCCGCTCACAACCTCTCACAACTCATCGTCAACACCACCTCGAAGCAAGCCACCGAAGACCTGCTGAAAGAAATGGACGACAAATACGCTTATTACTTCACCGAAGCCCACGTGCGCTTCCGCCAACTCGACTATCAAGCTGTCTCGACTCCCGTGGAGATCTTCGTCTATGGTGACGACTATACCGAAACCGCCCCTATAGCCCAGCAAATCAAAGACTATATGCTCACCCTCGACAATGAGCTTCGCTGGGTACATACCGACTATGACGAATTCCTGCCTTCGGTGAGGGTGACGATGAAACCCGAGGAATGCGCCCGATTGGGCATCACCAAGAGTGTTCTCTCCCTCGACCTGGCCGCATCCCTCAACGGACAGCCGCTGACCACCGTCTGGGAAGGCAACCGTAGCATTCCCGTGAAGTTGTATGCCGAAGCCAATTACGATACCGATGACTATGAGACGGTGGCCAACCAAATTGTCCCTACCGTCATTCCCGGCACCAGTGTGCCGCTACGTCAAGTGGCCGACATCAGTCCCGACTGGCATCCTGCCTATCTCGTCCACCACAACGGCAAGAACGCCATCACAGTGGCTGCCGACATGAAATTCTGGAAGTCGCAGACGGCCAGCATGAAAAAGGTGCAGCATTATATCGACACCGAAGTGCGTCCCACCCTGCCCGAAGGCGTCAGCATCGAATACGGCGGGCTTTCATCACTCAACACGATGGTGATTCCCCAGCTCCTGAAGAGCCTGTTTGCCGCCATCACTGTGATGCTGGCTTTCCTTGTGGCTTATTTCAAGAAAGTTAACCTTGCCCTGCTGACTTTGTGTTCCAGCACCCTGTGTATGTTCGGGGCCTTCTTTGGTGAGTGGCTCTTCGGCCTCGATTTCGGAATGACTTCCTTATTAGGTGTCGTCAGTCTAATCGGTATCATCGTCCGCAATGGCATCGTGATGTACGAATACGCTGAGACGCTGCGTACCGATGAGGGGCTACCTGCCAAGGAAGCCGCCATGAAAGCCGGTAGCCGCCGCATGAGACCCATCTTTCTCACTTCAACCACCACCGCATTGGGCGTGCTGCCGATGATTATCGCCCGCAATCCCCTCTGGATGCCGATGGGTGTGGTCATCTGCTTCGGTGTGGTGCTCTCAATGGTGATTATTTTGGCTGTGATGCCCGTGATGTATTGGCAAATCTTCAGAAAAAGCAAATGATATGAGATACCTTATTATAGCCGTTTGTGCCTTGTGGTTCGTGGTTCCGCTTAGGGGACAGGATACGCTCCATCTCTCCGTTCAAGACTGCATCGAGTTGGCTTTGGAAAATAATACCGATTTGAGAAACAGTCAATTGGAAATTGAAAAAGCAAAGGCAACGAAGAAAGAAGCCCAAACCGCCTATTTCCCCACCATCAAGGCGCAAGCCCTTGCCTTCGATGCCCTGCATCCCATACTGACCTTTGGTATCGAAGACATCGATAACGCCCAGCTACGGCAAATCCTTTATACCCTCTACGCCGAATATGGCGCCAATATGGGTTTGGACAAGGAGTATTCTTTCATTAATGACGGCGTGATGCTCAACGCAATGGCTATAGAGCCTATCTATGCTGGAGGACGCATCCGCAACGGTAACAAACTGGCCCAGCTTGGCATCGAGGCTGCTGAATACCAGTCGCTCATGAAAGAGGATGAAGTACGCCTACACACGGAGACCCTCTATTGGCAAATCATCTCTCTACAGGAAAAAGCTGCCACCTTGGACTTGCTCGACCGCCTCTTGGACACTTTGGACAAAGACCTCACGGGAGCCGTTGAGGCGGGTCTGGCTTTACCCACCGACCAATACAAACTCCGCGTGAAGCAAAACGAGAGCCAGCTCAACCGCAAGAAACTCACCGACGGTATCACTTTACTGAAGATGGTTTTGGCACAAACCATCGGCACAGATGGGCAAACTATGGAACTCACTGATACCTTGGGGTTAGAGACGGAGCCTTCGGCCTATTTCCAAGTTGCTGAAGAAGCTGTGGCGCAACGCAACGAGTCGCATTTGCTCGACCTCTCCCTGAAAGCTGAAAGCCTGAAGAAGAAGATGACCCTCGGCGAGGCCCTACCTTCATTGATGATAGGCGGCAGTGCGAACTACCACACCATCACGGAATACAGCAAGCCCAACGCCTTGGTCTTTGCGATGCTGCAAGTGCCCATCACCGACTGGCATAAGACCTCGTTCAAACTGAAAAAACACGACCTCGACACGGAAGCCGCCGAAAACACCCGTCGCGACCTCACCGAGAAGATGCAGCTACAGACCAACCAAGCCTGGTTCAATCTCGAGCAGAGCTGGCTGCGCATCACGATGGCACAAACCGCTCTGCGCGATGCTGAAGCCAACCTGAAAGTCACAGAGGACTATTATGATGCCGGGCTGGTTGCCCTTTCGGATGTACTTGAAGCCCAGACCCTACTCAAGCAAAGCCGCGACGAGATGACTGACAGTCGCGTGGAATATCGAATTAATTTGGTGACGTATCGTCAGATGACTTCAGCACGCGTCATACTGAATTCTCCTTCTTCCTCCATAGAATAGAGTTTGTCCCATTCTATTGGATTACGAAACTTGTTTCATCGATTCACGAGAAGTTTTATATCTTTGCACCTTAAAATCCCATAATACAATGAAAAAACGCTTTCTATTATACCTTTTCCTCGTCATAGCCACCTTCGCCCAGGCCCAAGTCAGCAAGATGCTGGGGCAGTGGAACACTTTCGATGACAAGACGGGAGAGATGCGCTCAACCGTCAATATTTACGAGGAAAAAGGCACCTATCAATGCGTCATCACCACCCTCTACGAGAAAGATGCCCACGGAAAGTACAAGGTGATGCACGCCCCTTATCCTAAAGAGTATGAAGGTGTAGTAGGCACCCAACTCTTCAGCGAGATGAAGGTTCACGGCGAGCACCTGAAAGGCAAGGTCTATGACCCCGAAAGCCAGAAGACCTACTTCGGCAAGGTGACCTATCATGCCAAAACCGATGAACTCATCCTGCGCGGCTCGTTGGACAAAGCGGGCTTGTTGGGCCGCTCACAGACCTGGCAACGAAAGAAATAACCCACGGTCGAGTATTTCATTTGTTTTTTTCGTACCTTTGCGGCGTGAAAAAACGAATCCTGCAGATTGGTTCCTTGGTGATGGCTCTTGTGGTGCTCTTCGTCTCCATGGGTTGGGACGTGAGCTTCCACTATTGCACCGAAAACCATCGCCTGTCGAGTAGTTTCGGCGAAGCGGCAGAATTGTGTGCGCATTGTTTGGGCCACGAGCATGAACACGAGACCCACTTTGAGCATGAACACGAACTTCAGTTCAACGCCAATTGCTGCTGCGAAGATTTTGAGAGCATCATACAGTTTGACAACTTCGTCTTTTCGCCTGAGAAACATTTGGACATCCATTTTCAGCCTTTTGTCCTCGGCCATTTCGACCTTCTCGGCTTGAAGTCCCTGGTTCAGCAGGTTTTTCATCACATTACGACACAAAAAACACCACTTTTTCTCTACGCAAGGGATAGGCTGGTGTTTTTCTCGGCCTTACGGCTGAATCCTTTGGTTTTCTGATTAATTGACGTGGCAACGAGTCAAATAACTCCCCCCTGTCCCTCTACGCAGGGATGGGGAGTTATAGAAATTCAATCATCAACAAATCGAAAATTCAACGTAGTTAATTCAAAAACAATGAAAACCATCAAAACAACAATATTCACCTTAATATTAATGGTCTTCGCTTCCACTGCCTTTGCGCAGGGATTTATTGAAGGTACCGTCTATGAACAAAACGAGAAGGGCGAAAAGACCCCGCTGCCAGGCGTGAACGTCTACTGGAAAATCGTCAATGAAGGCGTAGTGACCGATGCCCATGGACACTACAAAATCCCGCTGCACGAGACTATCTGCTGCCTTGTGTTCAGTTGCGTCAGCTACGAGAACGACACCGTTCACCACATGGCCGAACCTGCCCATTACGACCACGTATTCAGCTCCACCCATATTCTGGATGCTGTGGAGATTGCCGCCCGACAGAAAGCCAGCTACATTTCTTCCATCAAACCGATAGCCGTGCAGGAAATTACTACTGAGGGCTTGCGCCGTGCAGCCTGTTGCAGTCTGGCCGAGAGCTTTGAAACGAACGCCTCGGTGGATGTCTCCTACAGCGATGCCGTTACGGGTGCCAAACAGATTGAACTTTTGGGTCTGAGCGGTCTTTATACCCAAATGATGGCAGAGAATATGCCCAATTTCCGAGGTCTGGCTTCAGCCTTTGGCTTAAGCTATGTCCCAGGTACCTGGATGAACGGCATCCAAATCTCGAAAGGAACTTCTTCTGTAAGAAATGGCTACGAGAGCATCAGCGGACAAATTAATGTAGACTACAAGAAACCCGAACCCACCGAGAGCGAGAAACTCTTCCTCAACCTCTACGGCAGCACGATGACGATGACAGAGTTCAACTTCAACACCCGCTGGAAAATAGGTAAGAACGGCAACATGATGGTCCTGGGGCACTCCAATCACAACTTCATGAGCATGGACGACAACGGCGACGGTTTTATGGACGACCCGATGGTGACACAAGGTAACCTCTTTGTACGCTACAATTACAACAACAATGATTGGTTTGAAGGTATGTGGGGCATTAAAGCACTTTCGGAACTCCGCTACGGGGGCATGATGGGCTTCCATCCCGGTGCAGAACTTCACTCCGGTTTTAACGGAGTAGGTTTCCAAATCAATACGAATCGTTACGAGGCTTTCTCAAAGACAGGCTTCATATTCGACCGTGATAACACCAGCCTCGGGTTGCAGCAACAGTTTATCTACCACAATTTGTACTCTAATTACTATAGAAATACCGTATACAAAGCAACACAACTGTCGTATTACGCCAACCTTCTGTTCGACTCCTACATCGTCAACGACCACCACAAATATTCCATTGGAGCAAGCTATTCCTACGACAATTATGATGAAAATCTTCGTTATAGGATAGAAGGTATTGTCGGAAGTTTCAACGACAGCACCTTCCAACGTATCGAACACGTTCCTGGTGCCTTTGCCGAATATGTCTTCAACGACGAGCATCATTGGAGCATTATCGCCGGTTTCCGCGCTGACTATAACAGTTATTACCAAAGGATGCTCTACACACCCCGTCTGCACGTGCGCTTCAAGACCCACGACGAGCTGGCCATCAGGGCTTCGGCAGGCAAGGGCTACCGCTCACCCAATGTGATTGCTGAAAACTCCACGATGTTTTCTTCGAGCAGGTGGATCCATTTCTTGGAAACACCCCGAATGGAAGAAGCCTGGAACTACGGCATCAATCTGACCAAGGGCTTCGACATCGGCTGGCGCGAGCTGACCATACAAGCCGACTTCTACCGCACCGACTTTGTCAACCAGATTGTGATGGACCGCGATGCCGACGCCCACGAAATCCGCATCTATAACCTCGACGGCAAATCCTACTCCAACAGTGCCCAAATCGAGGCCAACTGCGAAATCTTCAAGGACTTCGACCTGACCTTGGCCTTCCGCTACAACGACGTGAAGATGACCATCAACGACACTTTGAGAGAGAAGCCTTTCGTCAACCGTTACAAGGGATTAGTCACGATGTCATACGCCCCGGGCACCTGGCAGTTCGACTTCACCACCCAATTTAACGGCGACAGCCGCGTGCCCAATTTGGACGGCAACGCAACCGCTGTGACCAACCACCAGAACATTGAGCGCTCACCCTTCTACGTCATCATGAATGCACAGGTCACCAAGAAGTTGGGCAAATACTGGGAGCTCTATGTAGGCGGCGAGAACCTCACCAACTACAAGCAAGACCACCCCATCATCTCAGCTGAAAACCCAACCAACGAAGACTTCGACGCTTCGATGGTATGGGGACCGCTGAGTGGCATCAGGGCCTATCTCGGTGTGCGCTTCAAAGTGGATTAAACGTCAAACTTGAACTCGGCATCAAACCAGCCCGTGTCTTCTTTCAGAAGGTCATATTCTTCGCCCGTGAGCTTGTCGACCACATGCACGGTGCCTTTGATATCGTCGTAGGTGAAAGTAAACTGAGAGTTTACGTCGTCTTTAGGTACGTCCATTTTAGATGTTTCTATTGATTAAGCGGCTGCAAAAATAGTAAAGTTTGTTTACATAGCGGCACTCATCAACAGAAAAAAGGGCCGACGGTATCATGCCGCCAGCCCTTTTTTCATTGCATCGACGGTTGGACTCAGTGCCAAGTCATAGGTAAGTCGAAGGTGAGTCAAAGGTGTATCGAAGGTGAGTCGAAGTTAGAATGCGTCGAGGTCATAGTTACGCGGAAATGAAGTCGAAGGTAGACGATATTTACGGGTCCCTGTCCCGCCGTCCTGTGGGAGGGGTAGTGTCCCGGGTGTCCCAAGTGTCCCAGGTGTCCCTATATGGGACAGTGGGACAGTGTGGGACAGGGCGGGACAGGATGTCATTTCCTGATTTTGGTTGACTGTTTTTATGTCATTAATCGCTGGATGGAGT
>CAMYYB010000018.1 GCA_947303335.1 uncultured Bacteroidales bacterium
CTCTGCGCGACGACGGCCACATCTGGACTACCAGTCTGAACGTCGGTGTCAACTGTGCACAGAAGGAGATGAAGGTTCGTTTCTGGGAAAACGACGACGTAGTCTATCACGTCAAGTTCTAGACCTTAGACTTTAAATTCACCTTATTGTTTAACTAAAACTCAGTAAAAATGAAAAAAATATTATTAACTATGGCTTTTGTTTTGGGCGTGATTGCCGCTAACGCTCAAATGTGGATTGGTGGCGGTTTGGGAGCCCAAATCAAAAAGAATTACACTGAATTCTCAATCACCCCTGAAGTTGGGTGTGTTCTCAGCAACCATTGGCATGTGGGTCTTGGAGCCAACTATAGTTTTTCTCAGGAAAAAGGGACTGATTTGTTAGGGAATGATGTTATCACCAATGTCAACAAACTTTTCCTTCAGCCTTATGTCCGTTACGTGCTTACCATTATCGATGCTAAGTTCGTTCTGTTTTTCGACCTTTGTGGTGATTTCGGATTGATTGATGCCTCAGGTTGGGCTGCAACGTTGCGTCCAGGTATTTCTTGGATGGCCACAAAACACTGGACCGCTGCTTTCAGCTTCTCAACTGTTCAATATGACCATGGTTTGTATGGAAACGATAATGCTTTTAAATTGAACTTCGACCTGGCCGTTCCGCAAATCAGAATTTACTACACTTTCTAATACACAGTAATCAAAACGAGAAAAGCCACCTTCGGGTGGCCTTTCTTTTCAAAAAACAAACCAACATGAAAAAGATCCTCCTCGTGTTTGCTTTCGCCTTCATAGGCATTTTCACAGCCCAAGCCCAATGGTACATCGGTGGCGGACTCAAGGCCAATTTCGGCAAGGATGTCAAGACCTTCACCCTCGCGCCAGACGCAGGTTATTGTTTCGAAAACGCTCCGCTTTCCTTAGGTTGTGCGGTTGAATACGAAGGAACCATCCAAAGCGGCGAGGCATATTCCCATTTTCTTACGCTCTCACCGTACCTCCGTTATAACATCTGCGACATCGGCGAACGCTTTTCTTTCTTTACCGACCTCACCAGCGACATTGACGCATTGGAACTCGGTTGGTTTAAAATTGGACTAAGCCCAGGCGTCTCATTCGACCTTACGGATCATTGGTCAGCCGAGTTCAGTGCAGGATTTTTGGGATACGAATGGGAACGGGTTCCCGACGACAAACCAGTTCATAAATTCGTATTGAATTTTGAGACCGTCGCACCTTCATTTAAAATCTATTACAATTTCTGATACACCGTCGCCACTCGGCTGACGTTGTAGATCTTCATCGTGATGCGATCGCCCTTCTGGTCTGAGGGGAATCTCACGTTTGTATCGTTTACGTTTTTGTTACCTCCCGATGTGATGGCTGACGTCCGGTCCAGTATTGCATTACGGCCATTGACAATAAGGAATGAAAAAAAGGCATCTTTCGATGCCTTCGTTTTTTTGCCCCAGAATGCGTGCGGGAGGTTTACGCTCGTTGAGTGTGATGCTATGCGGGCGGGGACTTCGCACTACCCATATACATCGGCCACACACGACTTATTTCCAGCTGCAAAAGTACGAACTATTTTTGAAACGTCAACTGTTTTTGTCTGTTTTTTTTCAATCATCCCCATTCCCGGTTTCAAGAATAGAATTAGCGGGGCTGCGTTTGGGCGCGGCGGCTTCGGCTCGTTGAGCCCCCAAAATTTTACCCCCTTGCGATAAAATGAAAAAGCTGACACGGATTGAGAAGTTCATGCAGTATTACAACACTGAACGGCACCATCAGGGCATTGACAACGAAATCCCAGAGCGCAAATACGAAAACAACAAATTATTAATCCGTACCCATAAAGCTGCTTGATGTTTCACATTAATTCACTATATTTGCAGTCTCAATTAATGGGTACATTATATTTATGAATTACACGGAAATGGCGCGGGAGGCGCGGATTGAGCTCGAACACGAGCGCGAAAAACTGACTGACAAACTGGAACAGATTGACCTGTTTCTGCAAGTGATGGAACATTCGGATGAGCGGGACGCTGCCTACAAGAAACTGCAAGAAGAAAACGAGATGCTGCAACAACAGCTGAATGAGGAGAGGAAGCAGAAGGCTGAACTGGAGATGAAGATGAACGAGATGAGCAAACTGTCAGCCGGCGTGGCCAAGAAGTCGTCGGAAGAGGATTTGCTCAAAGCCTTGCGCACCTACGTCAACCGCTCGAAGCGCAAGACCATCGACAAACGTGCCTTCGCCAAGACCGCCACGTTGGAAATCGCCAACGCCAACGGGCTCGACTTACCCGAAGACTTAAAAGCCGCTATTGAAAGCCTCGACGATGAACAGACTGACCCAAAGGTGGTGAACGTGAGCGGCAACTACAACGACATTCACGACAACGGAGGCGTCAGCCTTAGCAACAAATTATGACTACTATGGCAGGAAACACAGTATACGTGCAGGGCAATTATGTTGATGTTCACGACAACGAGGTAGTGAACCTGAATATTGACAAGGCGACGGTGAAGATGGAGGACTCGGATCTCCCCACCCGCGAGGCGATGATACAGGCGGTGGAAGCCACAGAGAAGGAAGGCCTTTGGTGGAGCAGCCGCTCGTGGGCGGTGGTCTTTCGCGTGTATCAGATGAAAGGATACAAGGGCAGCATCAGCGAGTTTGTGCGCGAGGTGAAAGCATGGGGTCTGAAGACTGACCACGAGTGCAACTACGATGCGGTGCAGAAGCCCGTCGCCAGCGGCATCCTATCAGGGACACCTGAGCGGTGGAAGGCCAACGGCGCCCAAGGCCAGACCGTGAAGCTCGCCGAAGCGCTATTAAGGGAATTGGAGAAATAAAGAATTCAGTATCCGCTCTCAACAGCGAAAGCCTTTGAAGGTTTACCAGAAGAAATAAATACTCTGAAAGTTCTGAAAATAGTTCTGATTGTTCTAAAAAGAATTCTAAGCCCCGACAAAAATTGCCGGGGTTTTTTGTTGTCCGTTCCTTTGCAGAAAATTTCAATTCACCCGAGTTGAAGTGAGGAGGATGTTCTCGAGTAAATGGCCAAAGAATCCGACCTTCTTCTCACAAAACTCAAACAAAATGTCTAAGAACAAGAAAAACGCAAGTGCGCTGAGGAGCGCAACCACATTGGACGGCCAGATGACCCTCTACAAAAACGAAAACGGACTCAACCTGATGGACTTCGCCTGCACCGAAAAGGTGCGTATCGAGGCCTTCACCGCCACCTGCAAGGTACAGGCGATGCGCGACGGCTACATCTACATCACCGAGAAGAAGAAGCGCAAATACAACAAGCCCATCTTCCGCGAAGACCACAGCTCGCTGTCGCTGGGCACCGACGGGAAGTACTACTTCTATTTTGCGATGTCTGCCGAGCTGGTGGACGAACTGCCCGACCGACTGGCACACGAGGCGCTGGTCATCGCCCAGAAGGTCGTCAACGAGATACTTTACACCAACGCTGAGGAGGTCTAAACGATGTGTAACCACGTGCAAAAGAAGGGCGGCAAGAAGGTTTGCCGCCCCCTCACCAGCCGAGCGGACTATTTGCAGATCTGCAACTCGAACGCGAACCTCGACAACTGGAACAAGTACCGCGCAACGGGCGAGGAGAAGTACAAACACGCTCTTGAGCAGTTCGCCTACAACTGCCAAGTGCCCGAGGGCGAGCCGCTGAAAGGCAACACCACCGTGAGCCCCTTCTTCTTCTACGACATCGACTGCGCCGACAAAGAGGAATGCAGCCGCATCATGAGGGAGCTGGTGGAGCGCAAGGACGAGCTGCAGCTGGTGGAGGTATCCCAGTCGGCCAGCTATGGGGTTCACGCCGTGGGACGAAGGGTTCCGGGGACGACCATCCTTGAAAACCAAGTGCGCCTGAGTATCGCCACCCAGACGGAGATGGACACCAACAACAAGGAGAACAACCGCGTGGTGTTTCACGGGCCGATTGACCCGCAGACCACACCTTTATTGGACGATGCCCTCTTCACCGAAAGGCTGACAGACGAGGAAGCCGCCGAGGAATACAAACGTCTGAAGGAGCGCGAGAGGCGGGGAGAAGAGCAAGTGCCAGCGGGAGCGCATAAGGCCAACAAACACTACCGTCCTTGGGAAGAGGATGGCGCTGCAAGTCTGGATTGCTTCGTTCCTCGCAATGACGCAAAGCGGCAGCCAGATCCCCAACTGCAAACGGATAGCTCCCAACTGCAAACTGAAGACCCTCAACTGGAAAAGCCCACCAGCCGAACCATGTTCATCGCCAAGGGGGTGATGAAGGAGAAGAACCTGAAGAAAAGCGACTTTCTGAACGAGGGCGGCAGGCATACGACGGTGAAGATTTTCCTCGGTGGTGCCACGCAGCTGCTGACCAAAGCAGAGGTGAACGGCATACTGTCTGAACTGATGCCAGAACATTGGAATGATGAGAACATCCAGCAACTGGTGGAGGACTTCTACAAAAACTACACGAACCCTTCCCAAAAGCTGTATAAGTATCAGGAGGAACTGTTCACGCAGAGCCAGCGGATATACGGTGATGGACTGGATTGCTTCGTTCCTCGCAATGACGCGAAGCGTGGCCAGGATGACACTGAAGATGCAGTTGACGACTTAGGTGAGGAGGAACTATCAACTGTCAACTGTCAACTCTCAATTAAAAAACTCCCGCAGGGCGTAAGGGAGTCCATCGAGGCCGTTGGGCCGAGTCTCTCGATGCCTGTGATAACGGCTATCTGTCCCTGCATCGGGGCTTTGGCAACAGGGGTACAGCTCGATGTCCACAAGCAGAAGAGAGGCCTGAACCTTATCGCCTATATCGCCGGCGACTTCGCCAGCGGCAAGGGTCAGATTGACCCTGTGGTGGATGCCTGGATGGGTGAGGTGAAGGCCTTGGACAAGATGTACCTCATGCAGGAAGACGAATGGAGGGCGAAGAAACGCGCCGCCAAGAACAAGAAAGACCAGCCGGAGGAACCCAAGCTGCCCATCCGCTGCCTCACCTTGAACAATACCGTTGCCAATCTCGCGGAGCGTTTGGCCAACACGGAGGGCAAGCACGCCTTTTCCTTCACCCCCGAAGCCGACACGGTGGCGCAGAAATGGAGGTCTTCATTGAGCGACTTCTCCCTGATGCTGCGACAGAGCTACGACGGGACGAACTACGAGAGAGAGGCCAGAAGTGCGGATGCGGTCAATGTACACATTGAGAAACTGCTGTGGAACGTGACGATGTGCGGCACCCCTGATGCGCTCTACAGAGTCGTGAGCAACTACACGGACGGTTTCCAGAGCCGTATCGCCCTGGCCCGTATGCCTGACAACACTTTCGCTCCTTTGGAGGATAATCCCTACGTGCTGACGGATATTCAGGCCAGCCGCATCCAGCAGATTGCCCACCTGCTGCCCTTGATGCAGGGTGAGGTGGAACTGCCCAAGCTGGAGGCCAAGGGACGCGAGTGGCTGGAGCGCATCCGACTGGAGGCGCTGAAGGACGACGACAAGACCAAAGCCCAGCAGCGCAAGCGCATCTGCGTAATCACACAAAGGATGACCTGCTGCCTGATGCTCTGCAAGGTGTGCGAGACCCTCATCCAGAAACACGGTGCCAACGGAGCCGAAGCCCGACTGAAGCAGAACCCCAACCTGTGGAAGGAGATGCTGCTGAAGACGCAGACCCCTCAGATGCTGGAGCACTATGACCTCATCGCGGACGCATTGCTGGAGAACGCCCTCTACTTCTTCCGTGAGCGCATAGAGAACGCTTTTGCCAGCAAGGACTATACGGGTGGCGTGGGCAAGGAACGCATACGATACGGCAAGAACGATTCCATCTTTGAACGCCTCGACTTTCAGTTTACCCTTGAGCAAGCCATGCAGCAATCGGTGGCCATCAAGGGTGCCAGCGTGACGCGCAACAGCGTGAAGCAGATGCTGAAGAACTGGTGCAAGCAGGGACTGATTGTGCGTGTGGAAGCGATGAAATACAAAAAGATGTGAGTGTCGTGAGTGTCATTAAGGTCAAGTGTCAATAACGTTTGGAATATGCAAATCGAAATCCAAAACACCAAGGAATGCTTCGTGCAGCTCTGGCGCGAGCTGGAGCGCACGAGGCAGCTCTTCGGGATGCAGTACAAAAGGTTCTGCATCCGCCGCATCCTTAAGTCGTGGATGCCTACCGAGGCCACCGACGACTTCATCTGGGAGGTGTGCGAGCTGGCTTCGCTCGCCTTCGACGAGCCCGTCTATGGCTACGACGAGCTGCCGCCGCCTTCACTTGAACCGCGCAAGAGCCGCGAGTTCCTCCGCGCCCTTGTGGCCTACAAGCTCGGCATCGGCGTGCGCCACGTGCGCCTAAAAGCCCTCGATGCCGCCTACCACACCGTGTTCCCTGAAAGCGTGCCCATCAATGTCAGGAAAAGAAAGCAAGCCGACGTGAAGAGAGGAAGGAAGAAGCGCAAGCCGCCATAATTTCGCTGCAAAGTACTATACAATTGAAAATACAGGGGCTGGCAGCGGCACAGCCGCCCATCCCCTGCTGTTCCCCTGCTGATTCCTTTCTACTCTCAGAACGCATTCAGCAAGACGATTTTCTCCGTCACTACGCTGCCGCCCAGCATTTGGAGGGTGTAGACTCCTGCGGGCAGGCGGCTCACGTCGATGGTGCGTTGCCCCTCGACGGTGAAGAACATCACCAACTGGCCCTGCATGTTGAGCATCATCACGCTGACGGCACCTTTACTATAATCGGTGCGGAGGGTGAACTGTCCCTTAGCGGGATTGGGATAGACTTCCGCATGGAAGGCAGGTTCGGCATGGGCTTCGTGCACGTTCACCAACAGGTTCTCATCGTTGCTGAAGGTGACCACTTTGCCCGAGACGCGCAACACCGGGTTGTCGGGGGCGGCACATTCCTCGCAAGTCACGCCATCGATGCAGTCGGGGTGGTTGGGGTGACAGAGGTCGAGATAGGTCGGGTCGAACTGGTAGAACAGCTCGGCTTCGCCAGCGGTGAGGTACTCCGAAAGGTCAAAGTCCCATACCATTCCGATGCTACCCGGGCACCAGCCGCTGCGGCTGTAGGTCCAGGTGCCGTTCTGCGGTTGGCAGCCAGCGGGGTTGGGGGTGCAGGCACGCCACAGGTGTTGGTCGTATTGGCTTTCTCCGTTCACGAAGATATGGTGTGTCGCCTCGTAGAACTCGGCGGCATTGCCCGTGTTGTAGCAGTGGTTGGTGCCGCTGCTCCAGTTGTGTCCGGTGGTGGTCATCTTGAGTTTGGCGGCCTGAGCCTTGTCGCTGAATTTGTAGTTCACTGCGGGTACGGGCTGCTGGTTGGCATAATCGCCGAAAGCGTAGGTGCCAAACCAAATCTCGTCTATATCGGTATAGAGGTATTCAGGGGTGCCTTCGGTAAAGCTGAATATCATTGAGGGATTGGAGCCGCTGCCGTTCCAGGTCTCCAAGTAATACTCCATTTCCAACAGACCTTGCAGCAAGGAGGTATAGTCAGTCACGTCCACATCATCCTGGCATTCCACGCCGAAGGGGGTGATGTAGCGGAACAACTCAACCCACTCGCCGCGATAGTTGCGCACTTTGACGCCGCCCACACGGTCGTAGGTGTCGCAGTCGCCATCCACGCAGTTGTAGTCAAAATGCGCCATGATATTGTTGAACGTACCCACATGCGTGGGGAATACATACTCGCCCTTGGCGCTGTGATGGGTCGGGTCGCAGACGAGGTCGCCGTTTATGGTCACCACATCCAAACGGTTTTCAATCTGTTTGGTCACTTCAAAGCGGTTGCTGAAAGTCGTCGTCTTGTCGCCGCTCTGTGTCACCCTGACGGTCATATCGAAGTCGCCATAGTCATTGGGTTGCCAGAAGCCGTAGTAATAGCCGTTGTCGGGGTTTTTGGGGTAGTCGGTCTGCAACTCAATCTCTTCCCCGTTGATGCTCGCCGTGATGTTGGTGAACTTAATCACTTCGGGATGCTCGATATAGGCTGATACGACAATCAAAACCGGATGGATATCATTCATAAAGACCTTGGTGCCTTCGTAGGGGCGGCGAATCTTCACCTCAGGTTCGTAGATATACGGGTCGACGACTTCGAAAGTCTTCACCACATCGGGGGCGGGCAGCCAGCTGGCGTTGCCGGCTTGGGTGGCCTTGAACTTGACGATGCCAGTCTCGCCGGTTAAGGTCAGCACGCTGCCATCAATCGTTGCGGGACCCTCTATTAATTCGAAGGAGACGGGGAGTCCTGAAGAAGCGGTGGCCTCAAGGGTAATCGGGTCGTTGAAGATGAGTTGGTTCGGAACATCGTCCATTTCGATAAGTTGGGCGTTGCCGTCGGGCTGCTGTCGCACCAGCAGGTTGTCGAAGCCACCTGTGCCGCCTTGCGAGTGGAAGAAGACACCGTCCCACACGTGATAGTCTTTCTTGTCGCCGCTGCCTGGAGTGAGGTTCATGCAGACGTTGGTACAGCCTGCCATCTGAATCCATTCGCCTTCGCAGCCGGGCTTCACAAACACGGTGACGGCTCCTGCGCCGTCGTAGGCGGTGAAGTCAAACGACATCTTGTAACGGGTCCAGCCGCCTTGCTCGTAGTCGAAGGGGATATTGCTGCCATCGGGCAGGCACACTTTAGCGTGTCCGCTGTCGCCTTGGCTCTTGATGAAGAGGTAGACACCACCGTCGGTGTCGGTCATTCCGGGCAAGATGTGTCCGTCGCCGTCGGCATCGAGGCCCACACCGAAGAACGAGCCCCACCAAGTACGGTTCATGTCGATTTCAAGGTCCATGATGCCGCCTTGCTGGAAACTGAAGTTGAAGTTGTCGGAGGCTTTGCGGGTGGCGGTGCGGCCTACTCCTGAGCCGCCATAGGGGTACCAGACGGCCATCGTCTCGTCAGGAGCCATGTGGGAGTCGCAAACGTAGTTGACGTCGAAGTCTTGGGACGAGGCGGCGGTCTGGTAATGGGTCATCCAGCCATCCTGTCCGTGGAGGTTTTGCGAGCCTTCGTTGAGGCTGTTGAAGTCGTAGAGGTATTCCACCTGAGCGCTGAGCGAGACAGCCAAGAGGAACAAAGCGGTAAGTAAAGATAGTTTTTTCATGGCTTTAAATGTGAATTTGGGTACAAAAATAAGAATTTCAGCAATATCAAAGGCTGTTTTCGAAAAAAACGCTATTTTTGCAGATTCTAAAAATAGCATTTTTACGATGAAAAAGATTCATTTTATCCTTTCCGTGACTTTGTTGGCTGGCGTTTTGGCTTCGTGCAGCACCAAGGTCGACCTCTATGCCGATTATAAGGACATCCCTGTCATATACGGCCTTTTGGATGCCACGCAAGACACCAATTTTATCAAGATTATCCGCGCTTTTTCGGGTAGCAACGAGACCCCGGTCGATGCCACCCAAGTGGCTCTTATCCCTGATTCGAACAACTATCCGGGCAAACTGGATGCCAAGATTTATCGCTACAAACATGTTTATGGCAACGAGTACCAGATGGATGGAGTTGTTGAGTTAGACACGATGACCATTCACGACAAGGAATCGGATGGTGCCTTCTACTATCCCAACCAGAAAGTGTATTACGCCACAAATGGCATTCTGCCCAACACTTCCTCAAATACTTATCGTTACCGTCTTGAGGTGGTCAGAGGCAACGACACCATTAGCGGTGAGACGGGCGTAGTAGGCGGCGATAACTTCAAGATTACTAACTCACAGGTGAGTTTCGTCGCTGAAGAAACCGACAAAACAGGCAAGATTACCTTCTTCCCTGCCGACAATGCAGCTGTGTACGATTTGGAATTTAGGTTCACTTATAAGGAGATTCGTCAGGGTGGCGGAGTGACCGAAAAAACGTTGCACCATTCATTTGGCATGAAGACGTTGGATGACATGGGCAACGAAAACGGCGTTTACTTTGTGACTTACAGCCAAAACCTGCTGTTCAACATGCTTCGTAACGCTATTGGGGGCGACACGCTGCACGTCTCCCGTACCTTTGATGCCGAGCAATCGTTTGTCATCAGTCTGGCCGCTGCCGGCGATGATTTATACAACTACATCCAAATCAACCAAGGCGCTGGCGGATTGTCGCAAAACGTCCCAGACTATACCAACATCAATGGGGGCTTCGGCGTGTTCTCATCGCGTATCAACAAGGAAAAGACCGCCAAGCTTTCGGCCCGCACCCAGACCGACCTTATCGGAATGCCTTGGGGCTTCTCTCCAGAACAGTAAGCCGCGTTCCATTTATCTAAACAAAAGACGCTATGATTCGTTCTATGACCGGCTACGGGATAGCCGAACAAACTTTCCATACAAAGAAAATTACCGTCGAAATCAAGACCTTGAACAGCAAGCAGATCGACCTTCAGGTGAAACTGCCTAACGAGTTGCGTGCCGCCGAGCTTGACCTCCGCAACCAAATCGGCGCCAAGTTGCTGCGTGGCAAAATCGATGCTATGATTACCGTCACCGATACCGACCTGACCCAGACCTATCATATCGATCAGGAAGTCGTGAAGGCTTACAAAGAGCAAATCGAGGCGGTCTCACGACAGTTGGGTATCGCTCCTGCTGAGGATATGGCTGCGCTTCTCTTCCGTATGCCCGGTATCTTCAATGTACCGGCTGAGAGCTACGACGAGGCTTTCATCGCCAAAGTCAGCGAGACGGTTGAGCAGGCTCTCACCACCGTCGACAACTTCCGCATTCAGGAAGGACAAACACTGAAGAAAGACCTGCTGCACCGTGTGGAACTTATCCTGGGTCTGTTGGAACAAGTGGAACCTTACGAGAAGAGCCGCCACGAGGTCATCAAGCAACGCCTCACCAAGAACCTCACAGAGCTGACTACAGCGGGACAATATGACGAAAACCGCTTCGAGCAGGAACTCATCTACTATTTGGAAAAGCTCGACATTACCGAAGAGAAAGTGCGTCTGCGCCAGCATTGCAACTATTTCAACGAGAGTTGCGACGAAGACCAGGCAGGAAAGAAGTTGGGTTTCATCGCCCAGGAGATGGGACGCGAAATCAACACCCTGGGCTCAAAAGCCAACGAGGTGAACATTCAGAAGCTGGTCGTCAAGATGAAAGACGAATTGGAAAAGATTAAGGAACAAGTTTGTAATATTCTTTGAGTTGATAGTTGAAAGTTGATAGTTGAAAGTTGATAGTTGAAAGTTGATAGTTAATAGTTTGGAGTTGTGGACTATGGAAGACTTTGGAAGGTTTTTGAAGAATAAATGTTTGGATTTTGCAGTTGATATTGTGAATCTTTACAAGCACCTCTGCGAAGATAAAAAGGAATATGTTTTATCAAAACAAATGCTACGAAGTGGTACTAGTATTGGCGCTAATCTTGTGGAGGCTCAAAATGGAATAAGCAGAAAAGACTTTTTGGCAAAGGTTTTCATTTCTTTGAAAGAATGTGCAGAAACCGATTATTGGATAGAACTTCTCTTTAGGACAAACTATTTGACGCAAAAAGAATATGAAGAAATAGGTAAAAAGTGTGAAGAAATAAATAAAATACTCACAAGCATAGCAAAAAATACCCGTGATTAACCTCAACTCTTAACTCTCAACTCTCAACTCTTAACTCTCAACTCTTAACTATGAAACTCGGTAAACTTCTGATATTTAGCGCCCCGTCGGGTTCGGGCAAGTCCACTTTGCTCAATTACGTGATGAGCCAAATCCCCGAGATGGCTTTCTCTGTCTCAGCTACCACACGTCCCCCACGTGGAGAGGAGGTGAACGGCAAGGAATACTATTTCCTGACGATGGACGACTTCAAGCACAGGGTCGAAAACGGCGAGTTCCTCGAATGGGAAGAGGTGTATCCGGGCCGTTGCTACGGAACCTTGCTTTCGGTAGTCGCTCAGATGCAGGAAGAGGGCAAGCACGTAGCTTTCGACGTAGACGTCTGTGGCGGAGTCAACATCAAGAAGCATTACGGCGACCAGGCCTTGTCCATCTTCATTCAGGCTCCTTCGGTGGAGGTGCTGCGCGAGCGACTCATCAAGCGACAGACCGACCCGATGGAGGAGATTGAGAAGCGCATCGCCAAAGCCGCTTGGGAAACGGAGTTCGCCCAAGGCAAGTTCGACCGCACCATTATTAATGATGACCTGGAAACCGCCAAGCGCGAAATCCTCGAAGTCGTGCAAGAGTTTATAGAGCTGTAAGTCCTCAGCTAACTCTCAACTCTCAACTCTTAACTCTCAACTCTCAACTCTTAACTCATGAAAACCGTCGGCATCTACTCCGGTTCGTTCAATCCCATCCATCACGGCCACGTGATGCTGGCCAACTATCTTGTCGAGTTCTCCGATTTGGATGAGCTGTGGTTTGTGGTCTCTCCCCAGAACCCTTTGAAGCAAACCGCCGACCTGCTGAACGACAAAGAGCGCCTGAAGATGGTGCAACTGGCTGTAGGCGACGACCCGCGATTCCGCGTCAGCGATGTCGAGATGCATTTGCCTACACCTTCTTATACTATTAATACGCTTACAGTTTTATCAGAGCAATACCCCGACTGCCGCTTTGTCTTCATTTGCGGAATGGACAGCTTGCAAAACCTGCACCATTGGCGCGAGTACCAGAAGATTTTAGACAATTACAGATTGCTGGTCTTCCCCCGCGAAGGCTACGACGGGGGAGCGCTGGCGCATCATCCTTCCGTCACGATATTGAAAACCCCGATATTGGAAATCTCGTCTACTTTCATCCGTCAATGCGTCAAAGAAGGTCGCGATGTGCGGCACTTTATGCCAGAGAAGGCGTTTCGCTATATGGACGAGAACCATCTGTATGGATAGTTTAGACTTTTTAGGACACTTTTTTCAGTGTAAGTCTTGTTTTTGTACTTTTGCAACTTCACAAAAAACAAAACCTTATAACAAGGATAGTTCACTAAATCTAAAAAAATGAAAGGCAACAACGGCGCCAAGGTGGACGTGAACACCACCACGGGCAGCGTCGACTATTCCATCGGCAACCAGATCATCGGGGCCAGCGATGGCAAATACGTCGGCACGCTGGAATATGACGGCACCCTCTTCACCGGCTCCATCACCAATGTCGTGGTAGGTCTGCCCCTGCAGTTCTACTTCCTCGGCAACGTGACCCCCGCCGCCACCAACGTCCCCACCTGCCTCGTGGGCTTTAATAATAAGGTGACGGTGATCTTCGCTGAAAACACCTTCACCAGCAGCAAGGAAGCCATTAACCTGCCCGCCGGCAACGGCGAGAAGTGGGCCATCCTGATGCCGCAGGCCGCCCTGACCGGCGGCGAGGCCTATTCTGCCAACGAAAGCCACATCGGCACCTTCGGCAGGCGGAACGGAGTATCCCGACGGTGTCAATGCCAACCAAGAAGATGGTGTGACCTTCATCTATCCTGTGCAGTAAACAAGCACGATAGCATTTGTTCCATACGAAAGGCGGCCCTCATTTTTTGAGGGGCGCCTTTTGTTGTTTTACCCATCAAAGGGGGCAGGGGGATGGGCGGGGCATTATCCCAAAAATCAATATACTTTTTAGGTTTATAATCCCAAAAATCAATATACTTTTTAGGTTTTGTGGATGTTTTTTGTATCTTTGCAGCAAAATTCACAAACAGAACTTTCTATGACACTCATCAAACGGCAACTGCAAACAGTGATTCAAGACCGCATGTTTTGCGACAAGGCAATTATCTTGGTTGGTGCGAGGCAAGTCGGCAAGTCCACGCTCTTTGAGCAAATACTTGGCGACCCGCGATTAGGCATCAGCAACGACCAAATTCTTACCATCTATTGCGACGATGCCGAAAGTCGCAGGCTGCTTGAGAACGTCAGCCTTACCGATTTGCGCCAACAACTTGCAGGCAAGCGTCTGGTGATGGTGGACGAAGCCCAACGCATTCAAGGTGTAGGCTTGACATTGAAACTGATTACCGACCATTTCAAGGATGTGCAACTGTTGGTTACGGGATCATCCTCGTTTATGCTACAAGGCAAACCGAACGAGCCTCTTACGGGGAGAAAATTCGAGTATCATCTTTATCCGCTTTCGACGAAAGAGCTATTTGACGATGGAGGTCTTTTACGCATTCGGCAAACCTTTGAATCGCGCCTGATTTACGGATCCTATCCCGATGTGGTCACAAGCGTGGGCAATCCGCGTGACCTGTTGATGAATCTTTCGGGCAGTTATATGTATCAAGATTTGCTGTCGTTGGAGGGCGTGCGCAAGCCTGTCTTGTTAGAGAAACTTTTGGTTGCCTTGGCATTGCAGGTAGGTAGCGAGGTGTCGTACAGCGAATTGGCGCAAACCGTAGGCACGGATAATAAAACCGTTGAAAAATATGTCGATTTGCTTGAAAAATGCTACATCATCTTCCGCTTGAACGGCTTGAGTCGCAATCTGCGCAATGAGCTGAAAAAAGCCAAGAAGATTTATTTCTACGACAATGGCATACGCAATGCGGTTATTCAGCAGTTTGCTCCGTTGGATATGCGGAATGATGTTGGCGCTTTATGGGAAAACTTCTTTATCTCCGAGCGCATCAAACATAATCATTACACGGGTCATTATTGCAACACTTATTTCTGGCGCACCAAAACCCAACAGGAGGTGGACTACATTGAGGAATGTGACGGCATGATGACAGCTTTTGAAATGAAATGGAATCCCAAGAAAGGCAACGCCATTTTCCCCAAAGCTTTTCTTGAAGCCTATGATGTGAAGGAAACAGCCGTCGTCACGCCCGACAATTATCTGGATTGGCTGATATAGTTGCTGTGAAGGGGAGGCTTCAGCTCCGCGAAAACAATCGTCAGAAATCCAGATTAAACGAAAAATAGAACCTCGGCTTGTCGCTGATGTGTCCTTCCTCGATGCCCCAGGCTACGTCGCCTCGGATGAAATAGCCGAAAATGGTGGTGCGTAGTCCCACGCCGATGCCGCCCACAAGGGGTTCTTTCATCTCGGTGACAAGGATGTCGAGGTTACCGTCGGTGATGTAGGTGTTGTAGAGCGAGTTGGTAGGCGCGTAGGGGTTCCAACCCGTCCAAGCGGTACCCAAGTCTCCGAAAGCTACAATCTGGAAGTCGCGGATGAAGCGGTAGTTGATGGGGTGGTTCATGAAGTAGCTGAACACGGGGAAGCGCAGCTCGCTGTTGATGACGAAGAAGTTGTTGCCGCTGCGGATGTTCTGCTGGAAGCCGCGCATGTTGGTAGCGAGGGTTTGGTAGGCGTAGTTCTGTGTGTAATCGACGGGAGTACCCGTGTCGAACGAGGCCCAAATCCAGTTGTCGACGCCGCCCATGTAGTACATCAGTTTCTGCTGCCCGAAGGAGGTGCTGCCGGCGATGCGGTTGGCCCAGATGAAGTTGCGGCTGATGCGGGTGTAGTGGCGGTAGTCGAAGCCGGCCACAATCATATTGGCGGTGTTCTTTGCGATGCGTTGGTAGTATTCGGCGAAGATTTTGCCTCTGGCTCCCACCAAGAGGTTCGTTCCGATGCGTTTCGAGTTGTCGTAGACCAGTTCGGCACGCAGCCCGCCCCAGTGTTCAAACACGTCGCGGTCGGTGAGGCTATAGTCGTCGATGGCAAGGTTGACCCGCTGGTCGTTGCGGTAGATGGCGGTGCCGCGCAGACTCAGAATCTCGCTGAAGGGATAGCTCAAGGTATAGAACCCTTCATTGGTATAGGTGCGGTAGTAGTAGCCTGCTACCTGGTCGGTTACGTAGCGGTGCAAGGTGAGGCTTTTGTCCAAGCGTTTGCTGAGGTCGCTGAGGCGCAGCATATATTCGTTGTTGACGAAGCTGGTGTTGAGCTTCACGCCAAAGTCGATTTTGTAGTCTTCCATCAGGTCTTTCAACTTGGTGCCGAGGAAGATGTTGAAGCCCGAGTTGAGATAGATGGGAGAGTAGCCGCCCGAGAAAGGCTGGTAGCTGTAGTTCATGCTGGAGAAGTCGATTTGGGTCATCAACTGGTCGGCGTAGAGTTCCACGTAGTAGTTGTTGGGTCGTTCAAAGGTGTCTCTTTTTGGTGGCTGCGGTGGGGCAGGAGCATCTTTGACAAGGACGTTGGTGCTGTCGTTCATAGGGCCTCCTACGGGTTTCTTTCGTCTGGAGTAGCGATAACTGGCTCTGAAGCGATGCTTCGTGACAGGTTCTACGATGGTGTCTTTCTCTTTGGCTATCAACGCTTCATAGAGGCGTTTTTGTGCGTAGGGGTTCAGTTGGCTGAGACTTGTCTCTAATCCCTTCAGGATGTTCGATCTGTAGAATCGCTCGCCAGTTCGGTCGCTTATCAGCATTGCGGCTTTATGGTCGCGGGGCTGGTAGCTGTAGTCGATGATGTTGGAGGAATAGTCGGTCAGCTGTTCGCGTTTGCCGAAGTAGCGGTAATGCACAATGGTGTCGATATGGCTGATGGCGCTGTCGAAACGAATGCGGTGGAGGTTATAGTAGCCGCTGGTATCGTTCAGGTAGAGCAGGCTGCCGTCTTTCAGGGGTTCTGGTTTTATGCTGTTGCTGAAGCGTTGGCGGGTGAGGTTCTGAAGAACAGGTTCTTTTTGGGTGTAGTTGTAAGCATAGAGGTCGAACTGCTTGTTCTGGAAGCCGATTTCCATATCGGTCTTCAGGGTGTCGTTGTCGCGGTTCGAGCTGAACACAATCTGGCGGTCGTCGTAGGTGAACACGGGGTCAAGGTCGGTGTGCCAGTCGTTGGTGATTTGTTCCAAGGTGTTCGAGAACAGGTTGTAGACGTAGATGTCGGGCTTGCCCATGCGGGTGGCGGCCAGCACAATCTTGCGGCTCTTATGGGCGTAGGAGAATGAGCTGACTTTCTGGAAGTCGAAGAGGTAGAGGTTGGCTTTCTTGCCGCTGTTGATGTCGAGGTTGTAGAGTTGTATCTTGCCTTCTTCTTCGAGGATGAAGGAGAGAATCTGTCCGTTGGGATGCCAGGCGAGTAGGGGGAAAGAAGTGTCGATGTTCTCGTCTGAATGGTAGCCTGCGCTGAACAGTTGTTGCCGCTTGCCTGTCTGAAGGTCTTCGAGCCACAGTCTGATTTTCCCTTCGTCGTTGCTGACGTAGGCGATGTGACTCCCGTCCGGACTGATGCTGGGTTGGGTGAAGGTGCGGTATTTCTTGTATCTCAACTTCATCAGGTCGGTGGGCTGGTGGTTCAACAGGGTCTCGTAGCGGGCTTTGTAGAAAGCGTACCATTCGTCCACCAGGTCCTTGTATTCCTTATTAGTTACATAAAGCAGGGCTTTGCGGACATTTTTGGAGCTTTGGGCGAGGGTGAGGATGTCGGTGAATGCCTTGCTGCCATATTTCTCGTCGATGAAGTTCCAGAACGAGTAGCCTGCAATCAAGGCATCGTCGTCGCGCAGGTGGTTGATTTTTTTGTAACTGCCTGAAGTGATACCCTGTTGCAGCAAGCTCTCCTTGTGGCTGCCCCAGTTGTCCGCAATGTAGGCCACCAGTCCGTCGCGGAACCATTGTGGAATATCGTAACGGAACGAGCTGCGGATTTGCGAACCTATCGAGACGCCGTTCATCACTTGGCTGAACAGCAGCCTCGTGATGCCCTCGCGGATTTGCGCCTCGAAGTGGGTATAGTCGCCGTCGAAGTAAAGGATGACTTTCGAGCCGATGATACGGGTGATGCCGCCTGTGTTGCCGTTCTCTTCTTCCTCAAGGCCGATGTTGCTTTGCTTGAAGTCGCCCTTGCTGTTGAAGATGATGAACTGAATTTTCTTGCTGAAGCGGCTGTTGAGTCGTATCTCAAGGCGAGGGATTTGGTCTTTGGCGTAGGCTTGTGTGTATTTGGCTAAATCGTTGCCACCTTGATAGAAATACACGTCGAAGTTGTCGTTCATGTAATACGACCAATGGAAGTCGGTCCACTGCACGCGGTTCTTCCCGAAGGGCATATTCATGCCGTTATAGAACTGAGCCCAAGCCACAGGTGACAGTGCCACAAGGAGCATCAACAAAATCGCGTATCGTTTTTTCGACGGCATTGAAGTTGTGTTTTAGGGCGACAAAAATAAGAAAATTTGTGGAAATCGTTTTCACTTATGGAAAAATGTGTACTTTTGCACATGATAAAATGAACGACATTATGGCGACAATAACACAATCCAAATCCCTTCCAGCCAATCCACTAATTGAGCCGACGATTGCTACTGAGAAGTATATTTCTTCTAAGGATTTTTTCTCCATATTGCGCAAAGAAGTCGACAAGTATTATGAAGGTTTATAAAGACGTTCTGTTTTCGAGGAACATTCTTTTGGAACTTGAGGACATTCGGAATTATGTCGCTGAGAACAACAATCACGAAACTGCAAATCGATATATTGACCAACTTGAAGCCGAAATTAATGCACTTGTGTATCTGGCAGATTGCTTTCCGATAAGTCGATGGCTAGCTGTCAGAAAATATCATCCAGAAGCTCGAAGCCTCATCACGCACAACAAGAAATGGAATGTCATATTTCATACCGAAGGCGATTTTGTATTACCCCATCCAAGTTGGTGATTAATTGACAAACAATAATAATCATGCTCAAACTCGATTCTTTTGTCTTCAATCCCTTTTCGGAAAATACCTACGTCGTCTATGATGACGACACCAAGGAATGCGTCATCATAGATGCTGGCTGTTCCAATATTGGAGAAGAAAACCAGCTCTTCGGTTACATCGACAGCCATCGGCTGAAGCCTTTGATGGTCATCAGTACCCACGGTCACATCGACCATATCGTCGGCAATCCCGCCGTCAAACGGCGTTATGGTATCTCTGTGGCGGCGCATCCTGATGTGAAAGACGATTTCATTCGTTCGCGCCAGCATGCTGTGATGTTCGGAATGCATTTCAATGGTGAGAGCGAACTGCCCGACCGTAACCTAAAGGATGGAGAAATCATCAAAATAGGGGAGAGCACCTTGGAGGTCATCTGTACCCCAGGCCACGCTGAAGGCAGCGTCAGCCTTTATGCCCAAATCGAAGGCTGGGTCTTCACCGGCGACGCACTCTTCTGCCGCAGCATAGGTCGCACCGACTTCGCCGGGGGCAGCTATCCGACCCTCATCAAGAGCATCAAGGAACGTCTGTTCCACTTGCCCGATGACACCACCGTCTACTCCGGTCACGGCGAAAGCACCACCATCTTTGATGAGCAGAGGTATAATATGTATTTATGATTTTAGATTCTCTACACTTTCTATAATATGAACTATTTAAGATTGAATAATGGAGTGGAGATGCCTCAGGTTGGATTGGGTACTTATCTAATTCCTGATCGGGAATTGGAAAAGGCAGTTACTACGGCTTATGATTTAGGGTACAGAAAATTCGATACGGCTTTGCGTTATCATAACGAAGCAGGAATTGTCAAAGCATTAAAAAAGCACGGTATCAACAGAAACGATGTTTTTATAACCACAAAAATCAGTATTGATGCCTTTTTCAAGGGAGGCTATCATTTTGATAGAAAAATCAATTTATGGAATTTTAAAACCGTAAAACGTGCAGTCCAAGAAGCATTCGATAATTTGGAAACTGATTATATTGATTTGTTTTTAATCCATTGGACAATGCCTATTCCTTGGGCTCAAAGGGTGTATAAGGAACTAACCCGACTCAACAAGGAAGGAAGAATCAGAGCCATTGGTGTTTGCACTAGTTTGCCACCTCAGTTTGATGCATTGGCTGAGGTTTCGGATGTGGTTTCCGCAGTGAACCAGTTTGAAATCAGCCCATTAAATACCCAAAAGAATCTCATCCGATGGTGTCAGGACAAAGGTATCGTGGCTGAGGCAATGTCTACATTTAGTCATTACCGATCAAATGAACCAAGACTGGAAATTATTGAAAATCCTGTTTTGAAACGTATTGCGGAATCTCATCATAAAGCTGTCGTACAGGTTGTTCTCAGGTGGTTACTTCAACAAGGAATTTCTATCATTCCCAAAACGTGGAATGAAAAATACTTGGCCGAGAATATTGATTTATTTGAATTTGAGTTATCTACTGATGAAATGGCCATAATTGACAGTCTCGATCAGGGGCGATTCCTAAACTATAATCCCTACGTTGCTTTTCAAAAGCCATTTTCTTCCATGGGTAGGTTTCCAAAAAAATACAGGAATTGGAATGGCTTTGAAAGTGACAATAAAAAGTCATAGAATAAAAAAATCGAACAAAATTGAAAAGGGTTGAAAAAAAACCTACCTTTGCACCCTGTTTGAAATCAACAATTAAACGACTAAACACTCAACAATTCAACAATAATCAACAATCATGATCGAAAAAATCACATCATCGCAACAAGCTATGGACCTGGAAGCCAAGTACGGTGCCCATAACTATCACCCGCTGCCGGTCGTCCTCGCCAAAGGTAAGGGCGCCAAGGTGTGGGACGTCGAAGGCAAAGAGTATTTCGACTTCCTGTCGGCTTATTCCGCTGTCAACCAAGGCCACTGCCACCCGAAAATCATCAAGGCTATGACCGACCAGGCCGAACGCCTCACCCTCAGCAGCCGCGCCTTCTATAACGACGCTCTCGGCGTGTGGGAGAAATATGTGACTGAATACTTCGGCTACGACAAGGTGCTGCCCATGAACTCGGGCGCCGAAGCCGACGAGACGGGTCTGAAGCTCGCCCGCCGTTGGGGTGTCGTCAAGAAGGGTATCCCGAATGATAAGGTGAAGATTGTGTGCTGCGAAGGCAACTTCCATGGCCGTACCATCACCATTATTACGATGAGTAACGACCCCGAGAGTTATGCCAACTACGGCCCGATGACTCCCGGTTTCATTCGTATCCCTTACAACGACCCCGATGCATTGGAGCAAGTGCTGGCTAAGGAAGGCAAGGAGATTGCCGGTTTCCTGCTGGAGCCCATCCAAGGTGAGGCTGGTGTATATGTGCCCGATGATGGCTACCTGAAGAAGTGCTACGATATCTGCAAGAAGTACAACGTGCTGTTTATGGCCGACGAGGTGCAGTGCGGTATTGCCCGTACGGGTAAGATGCTGGCCTGCGACCACGAAGGCGTACGCCCCGACATCCTTATCCTGGGCAAGGCCCTCGGTGGTGGTGTGGTGCCAGTGAGCTGCGTCCTGGCCGACGATGACATTATGCTGAACATCAAGCCTGGTGAGCATGGCTCCACTTTCGGCGGCAACCCCATCGCTGCCAGAGTTTCTATCGCCGCCCTTGAAGTCATCAAGGAAGAGCACTTGATGGAGAACGCAGAGCGTCTCGGCAAGATTTTCCGCGAGGAAATTGGCAAGATCAAGAGCCCGATGATTGAGAAGGTTCGCGGTAAGGGTTTGCTCAACGCCGTGATTATCAAACCCAAAGACGGTAAGGAAGCTTGGGACGTGTGCCTCAAGATGCGTGACCTCGGCCTGCTGGCCAAGCCCACCCATCAGCACATCATCCGCTTCGCTCCGCCCTTGGTCATCACCGAGGCCGAGCTCCGCGAAGCCATCGAAATCATCAAGAAGGCGATTGCCTCATTTGAATAAAACAAATTGTAATAAAAATAGCCCGCCAGTAATCTGGCGGGCTTATTTGACCGTTATGTCGAAACGCGTACTCATTGTTGTTTTGGTTGTTGTTGCTTTCACTTGCACTTGTTGTCATCGAAAAGCAAAGCAACCGTATACCCCCACGTTGCCATCCTTGTGGATTACCATGGCCCAAAATCAATATAATTCCATATATGGAGACACCGAAAACAAAGAGGCGGCAGAAGCTTTACTTACGGATGCTCATGGCGATACGTTGTATCAGGGTGCACTAGCTCATATCAAAACCAGAGGCAATACTACATTTAAAGAAGCCAAAAAGCCTTTTACCATCAAGTTTCCCAAAAAGCAGTGTTTTTTGGGACTAGAACCAGGCAAATCCTTTGTGCTGTTGGCGAACGCCTTAGATGAGAGCCATATCCGCAATGCCATTGGTTTGGATTTGGCTCGAATAATGGGGATACCGGCACCGCGCTACGCCTATCTGTCCCTTTATATCAACAACAGCTATATAGGACTATATCAAATAACTAACAAAGTGGATGTAGGCAAGCACGCTCTCGACATTACGGACTTGGACAAACTAAACCAACAGGTCAATCCGAAACCCTTAGATGAATATGAATGGTTTGGCTTCGGGAGAGAAAAAGAGTTGATACATCGTAAAGGGGTTTTGCTCGACAACAATCCTGACGATATCACCGGCGGTTATTTGTTGGACATTACTGGCCCTGTTCAGCAGTACTTCAAAAGCACCAGTGGATTTGTCTCGACGGCTAAGGACAATGTGCGCATTCGTTCTCCCAAGTACGCCTCTCCTCAAGAGGTGGACTATATTGTTGAACGTTACAATGAAATGCAAAGTGCAGTGATGGCTGCTGACGGCTTTCATCCCGAAACGGGCAGACATTATACGGAGTATCTTGATAGGGAATCCTTTGCCCGCTATTATCTGCTTAATGAAATCATGTTTAATCATGATGCCAATTGGGCAAGTTTTATGCTGTATAAAGATCGAGACGCTAACGATCCCAAATTTCATGCCGGTCCTGCCTGGGATTATGATAGAACGCTTGACAACCCTAGATTTACGGATGTCCTCAATACAAAAGAATATAGCAATGAGATGTTTGCCAGTGTAAAAGCAGACAGAATAGGCATGATCTGTTCGGGAGGTTTGCTTTATTATTTGTGCCAACATGAAGATTTCCAACAGGCGGTCAGAGATTGTTACTTGAACTGTATTGGACCCAAGTGTCATGCCTATTTGGAAGCTCATCTTATCGACAGCCTGGCCACCTTGCTGGCGCAGGAAGCAGATCGAGACTATGAGAAAAACGAGGGCCGTTATAGTAAAACCTATGAGGTTGCGGTGAACAGAGCGACGGCTTATTTACGTGACAGAATAGCGTTTCTCGACTGGTATTGTGCCTCAACACAGGAAGAACAAGTCACTATTACGGCTCTATGGAGAGGGATGAGAACTCGTAAGTTTTATTATCCTACCGAAGAAGCTATCGAGGTACCCCATTTAGCAAAGTCGTACTACAATCACGATCCTGTCTATGAACTGTATTATGCAGGTACAGATTCCCTTGTTCCCGAGGGCATCATATTTCATGAGCCCCAGACGCTGGAACTTCGGGGGAGGGAACCCACCAAACGTGAAGTACAAATACGTCGGGTCAAGAAAAAACTGGCAAAGATAGGCATTCGTTTCTGAAAAGCTCCTCTACCGCTTCCTCATATTCCCTCAGTGCATTAATCTTCTTGATTTTTCGCCAAACCACTTGTGGTTCCTCAAAACTGTTCATCAGATAAGACCATAATTCTTTCATCCTGCCTAATACTTTTGGACTGCCACCAGCATGGCGAAGACGGTCTTCATACAGGTCAATGACGTAGGCGTGCAGGCGTTTGGTCCTTTCGGACGCATTCGATGCGTCCCTACGGATGTCCTCCGCCAAAAATGGGTTGGCCAAAATCCCACGTCCCAACATATACTGGTTTACAGGTTGACGGTTGAAGGTCCCTGAGCCTGTCGAAGGGTTGTTGTTTATTGTTTTCTGGATGCGCCTAAAACTTTTGACGGAAACAATATCCCCATTATAAACGAGCGGTGCATTAATATAAGGTATCAATGCCTTGAACCGTTCCACGTCAGCTTCGCCTTTGTACAACTGCTTTCCTATACGTGGATGAATGATTAATTCACTCAATGGAAATCGGTTGAAAATCGGAAGAATCGCTTCAATCTCCTCTGGACTGTAATACCCCAAGCGGCATTTCACGCTAAACTTGATGTCAATCTCCTCAAAGACCCTCTCCAGCATGGCTTCCACCATATCGGGATAGGGCAACAGCCCGCAGCCGCGCTTCTTGTTGGCCACTCGTGGGAAGGGACAGCCCATATTAAGATTAATCTCTTTATACCCCAGTGCCTTGCACTGTTTGGCAAAACGCAGGATTTCTTCTGCATCGGTACTCAAAATCTGTGGCGTCAGTGTCTCCACATCGTTACAACGCGGGTCAATCTCTTCCCCTTGCAGGTTCTTGGCGTGTTCCTCTTTATGAATGCCTGTGAAGAAAGGTGTATAGAACTT
Organism: uncultured Bacteroidales bacterium; assembly: GCA_947303335.1. Lineage (GTDB taxonomy): Bacteria > Bacteroidota > Bacteroidia > Bacteroidales > F082 > Limimorpha. Next base: position 24,199 of record CAMYYB010000018.1, read on the forward strand.
GTCGATGCCCCCGAAGTGCCGCTTGAAGACATTGCGGAAAGGCGCATCGGTGATGCCTTGAAAGGGTCCCAACGATAGGAATGGCTCACTCATTTCTTCTTTTTCTTAGTGGCTTTTTTGACAGGCTTGTTGTCGGCGCGGTTCCATTTGATGAGACTCACGGCTCCCCAAGTGAGGAGCAATACAAAAGTGAGATACATCGCAATACGGCTCAGATAGTCTCCGTGTTGGGCATAGAAGGTGACCTTGGTATTGGCCTTCAAGGTGGCTCGTATGGCATCAGGTTCCCAATAATGGGTGCGTTGCAACACGTCACCCCGTTGATTGATGAATCCCGAGCGTCCTGTGTTGGCTGAGCGGGCTATGCATCGTCGGTTCTCAATGGCTCTCAGCTTCGAGAACTCGAAATGCTGGCGGTAGCCTGGCGTGTGTCCCCACCAGCCGTCGTTGGTAATGACGAAAATCAAGTCGGCTCCTTTCTTGCAGAACGAGCTGACATATTCTCCGAAAGCGCTCTCGTAACAGATGGCTGCGCCTATTTTGTGTTTGCCAAACGACATTACCTTCGCCTCGGGGTCAGTTTTCAGGGTACCCCGAGCGATACCCATGGTGATACTGTAGTTTTTCAGGAAGCCCATCCATTCGGGAATGGCTTCTACACCTGGGGTGAGCTGCGACTTGTTGCGGTGCTGCATCTTGACGGTGTCAATGAGCAAGGCCGAGTTGTGGCAGTAATAATAACGGTCGCTGTCGCCTATCTGGCGGGCAGGGAAGTCGTTTTCCATGCCACGGGGTACCCATTCGTAGGTGGTGCCACCAATGACAAAAGCCATCTGAGGATGCTTTTGGATATAGTCATGCAGGGTTTTGAGAGCTTGTACCTTTTCGGTCTCATGCAACCAAATGCCTTCCTGGATAGCCGACTCGCTGCTGACCACAAAACGAGTGTTCTCCGTCACCAAAGGCAACGAAAGGGCAATGTTGTTTTGGATGACTTGGTCGTAGAATTGGCTGTCGAACTGCTCGTTCCACGGGTCGCAGTTCTGCTGTACCACGATGACTTCCGTATCTTGGCCTTGGTCTTCGTAATGTGTATAAACGTTTTTGCTCACCAGAATGGGCAGGAATAGTACGAGCAATCCCACACCTGTATTAATTAATAGGTGTTTCGTCTCTCTCAATTTGAAATGAAGAATGGTATTAACAATGAGTATGTTGACCAAGAGAACCCAAAGCGTTCCGCCAGCCACTCCCGTGTATTCGTACCATTGTATCCATTCAGGACGTAAGCTGAACACGTTGCCCAAGTTAAGCCAAGGCCATTTGGCAGCCCAGAGGTAGGTGAGCCATTCGAAGGCCATCCAATAGGGAATAAGGAAGAAGTTGCCCCAAGGTTGGTTGCACACCTTTTTCTTGGTAAGGTGGAACACATTGAACACGATGGTCATAAACAATGCGTTCAATATCCAAGCAGCGATGGCGGCAGGGGTGGCATTCCACACCCACCAAGTGGTAGCCACGTTCCATACCAAAAAGGTCAGGAACGACAGCCAAAACAGTTTGCCTTTTTCGCCTTGTACGATACAGTCCTCAAGCAGCAGCAAGGGAACCCATCCGATGAATACCAGTGACGCTATGCCCCATGTAGGCCAAGCCGCTGTCAGCAGTCCAGCGCTCAACAAAGCCAGCAAGATTCTACGGCCTTTGCCGTCGGGTTGTGTCTTATGTCCTTTTCTCTTTGCTATCATATATCCAAAATTTTGTGCAAAGGTACTGCTTTATCAATATAATTCTTATCTTTGCAAAAAATTTGATGTAATGAAAAAAACTTATCAAGTTGCAGGTCATAAGTTCTCCGTCACGATGCCCGATGGCAATTCGCTTTGGAATGAAATGGGACAGTATGAGCCTTTTCTCTCCGATGAGTCGGGTCAGCATGTATTTGAGGTAACCTTGGATGACGAAATGCCTGATTTGGAGGGTTGGAATAAAGTAACAGAGGAGAAAAATCAATTTTTCCCGGTATTTGAGTTTTATGAGTGCAACGAGGGTTGGTTATGGTCATTATCGCAGGAAGATAATCTCGAAGCGAAAGCTTATATGGTTTCCGATAAGGCATTTTCGAAAGCACGGTTGTGTTTTGTGGGCAAGTCAAGAGCGTTTTTGCATAATATGCTTTCATTTATGTTTGCGGCCTCAACGGCGAATAAGAACACACTGTTGCTTCATTCGTCGGTGACGCTTCACGGAGGCAAGGGTTATCTCTTTTTGGGGAAGAGTGGCACAGGGAAAAGCACCCATAGCCAATTGTGGATTAAGAATATTGAAGGTTGTGAGTTGCTCAATGACGACCATCCTGTCTTGAAAGTGGAAAACAATGGTACAGTATATGTCTATGGATCACCTTGGAGCGGCAAGACACCTTGCTACCGTAACCTTAGTGCACCCGTAGGTGCTATCGTTGATTTGCATCAAGCTAAAAAGAACGCCATACGGCGTCAAACGATTATCGAGGCATACGGGTCGGTTTACAAGTCATTGACAGGTACTAGGTTTGTTAGGGAGTGCGCAGATGGTTATCATGCTACTAATGAGCGTATTGTGACCACAGTGCCGTGCTATTCACTGGATTGTCTTCCAGACGCCGAAGCTGCTTGGCTTTGCTATAATACAGTTTCACGATGAGTAAAACAGCTGTCCTTGAGGAGTTGTTACCGGATGAGTTGTCTGATATCCTTGCCCAAAGCGATGAGGGAGTTTTCCTGCACCCCAAGGGTAGGAGTATGTTGCCTTTTATTCGTGAAGGAGTAGACAAAGTGCGATTGGCTCGTGTTGAGGGACTAAGGAAAGGCGACATCGTATTGGCGTATTTCGATGGTAGGTATCTCTTACACCGTATTTATGCCCTTGACGGAGAACGAATCACCTTGATGGGAGATGGCAACCTACAAGGAAAAGAGTATTGTACGAAAGCAGATGTGAAAGCCGTTGTGGAGGAAATCGTCACTCGAGAAGGCCGTGTCCGCCAACCTGGGAGAGCCTGGCTTTGGCGTAATACCTTGGGGTGTCGCAAATATCTACTGAAAGTGTATAGAAAATGGAATAAATTAAAACACACAACAATATGAAAACTAAAAAAGGTTACATTCTTCGTTCTTTGGGTGATGAGTTTGTCCTTGTTTCCGAAGGTGCCGATGTGTTCTATACGGGGCGCATGGTATCCATGAACGAAAGTGCCGCTTTACTGTGGCGGGAAGTGGAAGGTAAGGATTTTGATTTGAAAGATATGGCTGATCTGTTGGTTGACCATTACGATATTAGCCGTGAGGTTGCCGAAAAAGATGCAGAGGCTTTGCTCCAAATCTGGAAAAACGCTGACATTATTGAAGAATAAGATATGACCCTTGTTGAGTCACACTATTTTGCTCTTATGCGTGCTGCCTTATGGCAGCAACCTGTAGCCCTTGAGGGAAAGCCGGATTGGGAAGGCATTATGCGCGTTGCTCGGCATCACGCCACCGAAGTTCTTGTGGCTGATGTGGCTTCGCGTTTGACGGGCGACGCCAGACCTTCCGAGGAGATGCTCCGTCAGATGAAAAAAGCCATGTATGGCAATCTTATCAGTCAACAGGAGCTGAAACGGATACTCCTGAAGGCCATGAAGGCTTTAGAAACTCAGGGCATTGAGTTCGTGCTGCTCAAAGGTTTTGGCCTTGCGCGGCTCTATCCTAATCCCAGCTTGCGTCAATTTGGCGATATTGACCTTTTTGTGGGCTTGCAGCAGTACCATCAGGCTTGCATGGTGTTGCGTGGCCTTTCCGGGGGATACAACTGGGGTGGTGAGATTGAAGTTGGACGGCATTATAACATTGAGTTTGGACGGTTTCCCATGGAGGTTCACCGTATGAGTGCCGAGGTGAACGATGCCAAGGAACAGGCTGTGTATGCCGTCATCGAGCAAGATGGTTTGGTTGAACATCGACAAAACGTTGATTTCGGGGATTGCAGTTTGCCTTTGCCCTCCAATGAGTTCATGGTGTTTTTTACTTTCTTTCATTTCTGGGATCATTTCATGACTTCAGGTGTGGGATGGCGTCAACTCTCAGATGTGGCTATGACTTTGCATTCCTATCATGGACAGCTTGATGTGGATAAGTTGCACGACTGGTTGGTCTCGATGCATCTTATGGGGCCTTGGCAGGCTTTTGGTGGACTCATGGAGACCTGTCTTGGGCTTCCTGTGGCTGAGATACCATTTTACAAGTCGATTTCCCGTTACCGTACCAAGCAAATCTATGACCGAATAATGGTGGACGGTAATTTTAGGCGGTTCAAACGCTACCGACAATTCCAACCTAAAGGCATCCTGATAAGAAAAATCTATGCTATTATTAGCGTTTTTCTTGATTTTTTTGGTTTGGTTGGTTTGTTTCCCAAGCATGCATTCCGGATGATGTCCACCACCCTGACAGAAAGCATCTCGAAAAATTTTCAAAAAAAGTGATTTTTTTTCGCGTCGTATGAATTAATTGCCTATTTTTGCACCGTGAAAAGTGTGTGAAAGAGACACAAAGTTCAAATAAACAAATAATTAATCATTAAAAACACAAACAAAATGAAGAAATTAAACAATGTTTACGTTGCTCCCAAAGCAGAATTGGTCGAGCTTCTTGCTGAAAACGAAATCATGTCAAATCCTACTTCGTGGACAGGTACTCCCTCAACTCCTATTTCGTAATTTTTCGAAGAAGAAGTAGCGTCTTTAAACAAATGACAATTTAAACTAGAAAAATTAAAACGGAGAAAAATGAATAGAATCGCAAAATTAATGTGCCTCATTGCTTTAGTGGCTTTGGTAGGTACGTCTTGTAAAAAACAAGAGGCAAAGCTTACGTTTACCGCTACCATGGGTGATGGTGAGTGGAAGACTGAAGACAAGCTTTACCTCGCCGATAATAAAAAGATGTGGTTTGAAATTGGTGATCAAGTAATGCTTTGCTACGTTGATTATGATGATCCTACACAATCCACATCTGGTCGTTTCGAGGCTTTGGAAGAAGGTATGTCAACTACGTTTGGTGCTGTTGGTGGTACCCCTACTTTGGTTAACCCTACTTTGGTTAACGGTAAATCAGATGCTTTCTTTGCTTACTATCCTGGTGAAGAAGGTATGTGTTCTTTCGATTTTGAAGGGACTTCTGGTGAAATTTACCATCCAGAGACCTATTATAATTATGGTTGCTTTAAATTGGCTCCGGTGCAGGAATATCGTACTGTTGCTAATGGTACAGCCGTTCCTAAAAAAGCTTTATTTGCTGCTGCCAAAGACGAAACTGCTTCTACTTGGCAAGGTGCCCATTTCAGCTTTACTCCTATTAGTGGTCTGTTGAGACTGAAGTTCTATGGTTCTGGGGTTACTGTGAAAAGCGTTACGGTTGAAGATCCCAGTCTTAATCTGGTTGGTGATGTGTATTTGTGCATCGACAAAGTGGATCCTTTCGAGATGGAACAGATGCTGCTTAATTATAACCCCGACAGTCAAATCTATCTTAATACGTTGGCTGCGTATTGCAAAAAAATCGGTTACCGTGTTCCGGGTCACAATGAGGGCGAAAATCATGATGTTGATTTGAATCCTGACCTGGGCCATAAATTGACCCTTAACTGCGTCAATGCTGACTATCCAAGTGGTGTTGCAATCGGTACGTCATCAAGTACAGCTACTGAATTTGTACTGGGTGTGCGCCCCGCTGCCTTCTATAAAGGTATGATTCTCGATGTTGTTTACGAGAAAGGTGGTTCGGAACACACCTTACACATTGACGCATCTGGTCAGAACCTTATGATTAAGCCTGGTACCATTAAGAAGATTTCTGCTATTCAGCTTAACTAATGACAATAATTAAGCATTGATAGAGCACATCTCTCTTAAAACAATCAAAAAAGCGCTTCCCTATTCGGAGGCGCTTTTTTGTGTCATGTGGTGGGGATGGGCAATGATTCTCCAAGTACGTCCAATCACTAAGGCAACAAAAAAAAGCCAAACTTGCAAGTTTGGCCTTTTTTGGATGGTGGTACCGACGGGAATCGAACCAGTGACACGAGGATTTTCAGTCCTCTGCTCTACCAACTGAGCTACGGTACCTCCGTTTGAGGCCGCAAAGATAAGACATTTTTCTTTACGGACAAGAAATTTTCTTCAAAAAAATCATTCTTTTTTATTTTTAGAAATATTTTGTTTTGAAAATCAGTGAGATATAATTTTATGCCAGCGAGCTGTGCAATAAAAATTTGCGCAACGAGTTAAAAAATCGGATATTTGCAGGCTCAAATGGGAATAATGAAAAGAACACCTTTGAAAAACATACTTTTGACGCTCCTCGTGGCCTTTACGGCAACTGGAGTATGGGCGCAGGCCGATGTGGAGTCTCCCTATTCCATGTTTGGTGTGGGACAATTAACGAGCGGCTCCATGAATGTTAGGCTGAAAGGCATGGGCGGCGTGGGCAATGCCTTTCACGCCTCAGGTCTGATTAATATAGGTAACCCCGCTACTTTGGCAAAGATGGACTCCCTCGCTTTCCTTTTCGATGCGGGAGTGTACTTCAAAACTTCCTCCTTCAGCACTTCCAATAGAGCTGAGCAAGGAGCCAATGCCTCCTTCGACTATGTGGCTTTGGCTTTCGGCTTTGCCGACTGGTGGAAGACAGCGTTGGGTGTGCAACCCTTTAGCACCTCTGGCTATAAGATGGTCGTTGAGGGTTACGATACAGGGATGGGCGACTATCATACTGTTTTCAAAGGCTCAGGTGGCCTCAACCAAGTCTTTTGGACTAACGCCTTTCGCATCGGCAAGCATTTCAGCCTTGGTGTCAACGCCTATTACGTCTTTGGTGACACAAGAAATATCACTACTATCTATCCTGACTCGACCTATATTTTAGGAACGAGACGTGGTGTCGACATGATGGTGAGTTCCTTCATGTTCGACTACGGCTTGATGTACGACACCAAGGTGGGATCGGATATGCACCTCAGCGTTGGTCTCACCTACGACCAAGGTATCAAGCTTAACGGCAAGCAGACGCTCTTCATCCGTAGCATCATGGAGACCATGGATACAGAAATTGAGTATCTCATCGATACGGTTTACTATTCCATTAACGATCACGCTAAGCTGACCATGCCCCAAGGTTTCGGTTTTGGTTTTGCCTTGCAGAAAAATTCCAAATGGACTCTGGGTGCCGATTTCAACTGGACGCAGTGGTCGCGTTTCTCGCGTGAGGGATACACCGAGGCTTTGAAAGACTCGTGGCGCGTGGCAGCTGGATTTGAGTATATACCGACTTACTCTTCGGTCTCGAATTATTTCCGCAGAGTGCATTACCGCGTGGGAGGCTACTATGAAAACGGTTGCCTCTACCTTAACGAACATCATATTAATAAGGTAGGCATCACGGCAGGTGTTTCGTTGCCCTTGCCCAGGTCACTTTCGAAGGTTAACTTGGCTGTCGAAGTGGGGCAATACGGCACCAAGCAGGACGGACTCATTCAGGAACGTTACCTGAAGTTCGATGTGGGCGTATCGGTGTTCGAACGCTGGTTTATGAAGCGAAGATACAAATGATTTCGTTTTGGAACGATATTTGAATAGATAAAGACAAGTCAAACCATTAAAATAGTTCAGAGATGAAAACCAACAGATTAATGATGATTGCCGTTTTGATTGGAATGGCAATGAGTGTAAGCGCACAAAGCGAGTCGAAGTACGGAGCAGACAGCGTGGCCTGCGTCACCAACATGTCGATGTATCGCGAGTACTTCAAGCAGTGGGAGGCTGCCAAGTATGCCCCCGAGTCGTTCAGCCCCGAGATGGTCACCGCGTGGCGTGAGGTGTTTCTCAACTGCCCGCGTGCCAGTCAGCTGACCTACACCAACGGCGAAAAGATTATGGACTACTACATCCGCACCAACCCGAGCAAGAGGGATGCCTACATCGACACGCTGAATATGTTGATGGACAAGCGCATCGAGTCGTTCCCGAACGACCCTAAGACGGGTGCCTCACAGGTCGCCAACATTATGGGGCGTAAAGGTCTGCTTATTTACACCTATAACAAGAATCGTTATGAAGAAGCCTATAACGTGCTGAGAGAGGCTGTCGCCCTCGACCCCACGCAGCTTCAGGGTGCCTATATTGATGCTTACTTCAAGGCTACTATTGATATGGTGAACAACGGGAAAGCCGAAAAGATGGCGGTCATCAACGTCTATCAGGAACTTTCCGAAGTGGTCGATAACAATATTGAGGCATTAGCCGAGGCCGCTTCACAAGAGGTTTCGGATCCCATAGGCCTGACTGAAGAAGAACTGGTTGAAGCCTGGGGCAAACCTGACAACGTGGAGGAGAATGAAACCGATGGAATTAACACCAAGAGTCTGTCATACGGAACCATAGTTGTCAGCATTGTGAACGGTCGTGTGGAAACTTTCCTCGATGCCAACAATGAGATTGGAAAGCGTTTTGCCAAGAGTACCAAGTCCATCACCATCAATAAGGGTGTGAAGAGCAACCTCGACAACCTGTTCCAACCCTTCGCCTCTTGCGAAGACCTGATCAAGGTGTTCAGCGCCAAGATGGAAGAGACTCCCGACGATGTTGCCTTGCTGAAGCGCATCACCACCATCCTCGATAAGAAGGACTGCACTGAGAACAAGCTCTTCCTCGATGCCGCCGTCCGTCTCAACGAGTTGGAGCCCAGCCCAGAGGCTTCCTACAGCTTGGGTATCAAGTTCTTCAAGGACAAGAAATATAGCGACGCTGCCACCTTCTTTGAGCAAGCGACCAATACGGAAAACAACGACCGTAAGTATCGTGCCTATCGTAACTTGGGTATGTGCTATCAGAACGTGGGCAATATGTCGCGTGCTCGCGAAACCTTCAGAAGAGCCGCCCAGGTTGACCCGACCAATGGTGAGCCTTACCTCCTCATCGGTATGCTCTACGCTGAAAGTGCCAAGCAGTTCACCGACGAAATCGAAAGAGGAGCTGTCTATGCAGCCGCTGTTGACAAGTGCAATAGGGCCAAAACCATCGACCCCTCGTGCGCTGAAAAAGCCAACAGTCTGATTCGTGCATACGCTGCCGCCTATCCTTCAATGGAGACCATCTTCTTCAACGACTACAGCGAGGGACAGAGCTTCAACGTAGGCGGATGGATTGGCGAGACCACTACCATCAGAGCAAGGAAGTAATTGAAACCTGTTCTGAAAATAGGAATACTAAGCAACATCACGGCCCTTGTGGCTGTGATGTTGTTTTCGTGTGCCAACCCCGATGCCGTCATCAGCGAGATGGCGAGCGACGATACATTATCGGGCATCATCGCCGATAGCATTACTTTTTTTCATAGTGACTCGGGTGTGGTCAATCTGGAGATGCGTGCTCCGAGGCTTGTACGCATGGACGACCAGAAGGACATGATGGAGTTCCCACTCGGCTTTGAAGTTATCATGTTCGACAAACTCCATCAGCCCGTCACCCAACTGACTGCTGGCTATGGAAAGACCATTAATGGGAAACTGATAGAAGCCCGCGATAGTGTAGTGGTGCGACGCAACGAAGATGGGCAGGTGATGTATTCCGACAAACTGTTCTGGTATCAGGATCAGAAAATGATTTACACCCGTTCCCATGTCCGTATTGTCAGCCCCGACAAGGAAGTGGAAGGCGATAGCTTGGTAGCCACGGAGGACTTTTCTGAGTATACTATCTATTCGGGTAGCGCTTTGTTGAGTATTGATGAGGAGGATTGAGTCATGAACGTTTGGATTGTCGTTGCCGTCACCTTGTTTTTCTCCTCGCTTTGTTCAGGTTTGGAGATTGCTTTCAACAGCATCAACCGCCTCCAGCTTGAGGTGGAACTGACCAAGAATACCTTCTCCGCTCAATTAATCCGCATCTTCCTCAAGGATCAGTCGCGATTCATCACCTCCTTGCTTTTGGGAAACAACATTGCTTTAATCATATATGGTATGAGTATGGCACGACTGCTTGAAATGCCGGTCACCCATTGGCTTCAGGCCGTTTCGCTGTGCAACGATTTCACCATTCTGTTGGTGCAGACCATACTTTCCACCTTACTCATTCTGTTTGTAGGTGAGTTCATACCGAAAACGCTGTTCCGCATTAATCCCAATGCCATTCTATCTTTCTTTGCCTTCCCGACCTTTGTGGTCTATTGTCTTTTTTATCCTCTGATAATCATCTACACAGGCATTTCGGAATTCATCATCCGTTACATTTTGCGTCTACGTGTTGACAAGGAAGAATACAAGTTCAGCACAGTCGACCTGAGCGATTATATCGCTGAATATGCCGACACCAAAGAAGCCGATGAAGATATGCAACAGGAGATACAACTGTTTCAGAACGTGATGGAGTTCCGCTCGGTAAAGCTTCGCGAATGTATGGGGCCGCGCAACGAAATCGAAAGCGTGCGGCTCACTGACAGCATCGCAGAGGTTAAGCAACGATTTGAGGAAACCAAACATTCAAAACTGATTGTATGTGGCGAGAGCATTGATGATATTGTGGGCTATGTCCATCTGAACGATGTGGTGCGCGTTATCGCTGACAAGAGGCAAGTGGGACTGAAGGAAATAGTGCGTAGAATCGATTTTTTCCCTGAAACCTATACCGCTGACCGACTGCTGAAGCATTTTATTGCCACACATCAAGGCGTTGCTGCAGTGGTTGACGAGTTTGGCGGAACGGCGGGCATTGTCACAATGGAAGACGTGGTGGAGGAGATATTCGGCGAGATTGATGACGAGTACGATGTGGAAGACGAGGTGGAGAAAGTGGTCGATGACAACACCTACATTTTTTCAGCACGTCTCGAAATAGACTACTTGAATAAAATCTATCATCTTGATTTGCCAGTCAGCGATGACTATGAGACGCTCGCAGGCATGATTCTGCACTATTGTGAGAATATCCCTGAACAAGGAGAAGTACTTGAAATAGGTCGCTATAGTATAAGAATCCTCAAAGCTTCAGACATGAAACTGGATGAAGTGGAATTGAGAATCAAAGGCAATTAGTTGATTGATAACAATTTGAAAAACTATCCTGAGAGGTGCTCCTGTGAGGGAAAAATAAAAATAAGGTGATTGCGCCTTTTGCGTCAAAAAGTTTCCTAAATTTGCAGGCTCAAATTTGAAGTTAAATAAGAAAATAGTTAATAGAATTATGGCAGCAATTGAAAAAATCAGAAGGCATTCCGGATTGTTGATAGCAATCATCGGTATCGCATTGTTAGCATTTGTGTTACAGGACCTTTTCCAAAGTCAGGGTCGCAACCGTGAGTACAACATCGCTGTAGTTGACGGTGAGAAAATCCCCTATCAGGATTTCGAAACCCAAAAGGAGAAAAACCTTGAAAACAGGAGAAGCTCAAGCAACAACGGCAACCTTACCTCAGCCGAGACCTATAGCATCTACAACAGCACCCTTGACGAGATGATTAAGAAAAACATCATGACCAAGGAATATAATGCAGTGGGTATGAATGTCAGCAGCGATGAGCTTTATGACCAGTTTATGGGCGAGAATCCCCACCAGTGGGTTGTGCAGAGCTTCAGCAATCAGGATGGCTCGTTCAACAAGGAAATGGTGGAATACTACCTTCAGAACCTGAATGACTTCCCCGCTGATGCCCAAGTGCGTTGGATGGACTTTGAGAGAGCCGTTAAGGAAAACCGTTTGGAAAATAAGTTCAACAACCTTGTGAAGGCCTCCTATATGGTTCCCGCCGCTCTTGCCGAGAAGTACTACCAAAATAAGAACACCAAAGCCTCTGCCGATGTCATAGCCCTGCGTTACTCGACCATAGCTGACTCTACCGTCGTGGTCACCGACAAGGACAACAAGGCTTTCTATGAGGACAACAAATACCGCTATGAAACTGACGAACGCCGCGACATTGAGTATGTGGTGTTCGATGTCAAACCGTCGGCTGAAGACCGTCAGGATGCCTTGAAGTATGTGCAGGATATGAAAGCTGACTTTGCCGCTACCGACAACGTGATTAATTTTGTGAACGCCAATTCCGACAAGCGCTACGACAGTACGTGGATGGGTCGTACCAATGTGCCGCAGGTCGTTGAAGTCGCTGTGTTTGACAAGGGTAATGAAGCTGGTTATGTGTATGGTCCCTACGAAGACGAAGGCACCTTTAACCTCGTCCGCATCGTTGACCTCCAAAATCGTCCCGACTCACTTCGCGCCAGCCACATTTTGATTGCCTATAAGGGTGCTTACAACAGCCAAGATACCATCACCAAGGAAGAAGCCGAAGCCAAAGCTAACGAGCTTCTTGCCCAACTGCAGGCTGCCAAGAACAACGACGAGTTGTTTGCCGAGTTAGCCACTGCCAACAGCAGCGACCCCGGTTCGAAAGAAAAGGGCGGAGACCTCGACTGGTTTACCGACGGCAGAATGGTACCTCAGTTCAACGAGTTTGTGGTGAACAACCCCGTAGGTACTCTGGGTATTGTGGAAACTCCTTTCGGCTATCATATCATCAAGGTTACCGACAAGACGGAAGCCAAACCCAAAGCCCGCCTGGCTTACTTGACGCATGAAATCACCGCAAGCACCAAGACCTATCAGAACACCTTTGCCGAAGCTAATAAGTTCGTCACCGAGAATAAAACCTACGATGCATTTAACGCCGCCATTGAAGCCCAAGGTCTCACCAAGCGCACTATGCCTCGCATGAATGCCGCTACCTACCAAATCACGGGCATCGAAAACCCGCGCCAAATCGTGCGTTGGGCTTTCGACGACAAGACTAAGGTGGGTGACGTGTCCACTATCTTCGACCTTGACAATATGTTTGTGGTGGCTGCTCTGACCAACATTGTCCCTGAAGGCTACGCCCCGTTGAGCGTTGTGGCTGAGCAAGCCAAATACCAAATCCTGAACAAGAAAAAAGGTGAGGTGGCTGTCGACAAGATGAAAGCCTGTGGTACCGATACCAACCGTATGGTGACTGAACTGGGTGCCGAATCGACTACGGTTTCCGATATCGCCATCGAGTCGCGTGTGTTGGGCAACTTCGGTGTTGAAGCTGACATCGTGGGTACGCTCCTGGGTATGAAGGAAGGCGAAGAAGTTGGCCCCAAGGCTGGTAATAGCAGCGCTTTCATCATCAAGAACGTGAAGTTCAATAATCCTGAACCTATCACCGACTACAGCGACATCAGGCGTGAAAAGACCAGCCAGTTCAACAACAGAGTGTTGGGTGGCTCCATCTACAACGCCTTGAAGAATAACGCCAAGATTGAGGACAACCGTCTGATATTCTATTGATTTGGAGATTTGTAAAGGTTTTTTCATAAACATTGTTTGAGTGTGCTGTTCATGTAACAGCACACTTTTTTTAGGCAATAAAACATGGATTTGTCCGTTATCTTTTTTGAACACTTAATTGTAAAGTTATGATGAAAATAAATCACCTGTTGAATGCCATCATCGTCCTTTTCGTGATGGTGGGATGTGGAAAGAAAGTGGATGTCGCATTTACTGAATCTAATGTTTCCTTTGGTTCCGAAGGGGGCTCTGTGGAAACAGCCTTAACCTCCAATGGAGAATGGAGTGTTGATGCTTATCCGGAATGGCTCTCAGTCAATCCAACCTCAGGCAAGGGCAATGCCACTTTGACCCTTACGGCTGTTGCCAACGAAAGCGAATCGGAGCGTTCCGGCGAAGTTCGTGTGACCACAAAAGACAATGCAGCAACCCTTGCGGTGACGCAAGAACCTCGTACTGTCAGTTTCATTACTGTGAGTCCCACAGACATCGAGAGTGATGAAAACGGTGGTACTTATGAACTGGAGGTGACGGCCAACTGCGAGTGGGCATTGAGCACTACTGCCGAATGGATTCATTGCGAACCTGCAAGTGGCGAAGGAAACGGAACTGTTTTGGTGAGCATCGCCCCCATCTCAGGAGATGTCAGTAATCGTGAAACCGATATCGTTTTCTCTGGGGTTGATAATACCTTGATTCCTGTTCATGTGCTGCAGCATGCTCCTATATCGGTCTACATTAATGTAGCCCCTAATATTATCGCGTTTGAGTATAATGGAGGCACACAAACGGCAAATGTCTACAGTAATGGGGACTGGACAGTCACTTTCGATGCTGACTGGATTACGCTGAGTGAAATTTCGGGCAGCGGCGATGCCAGTGTTTTGGTTACTGCGATGGAAAACCCCTCTGCATTTGAAGCGCGGATAGCTGAAATCCAATTTCTCACAGAGACGGGGGAAATGGCTTTGCTCGAGGTTAAACAGGAGGGGGCTCCCGACCCACATTTTCTGGAAGTTAGCCCGACTGAGTTTTTCTTCAGCAAAGAGGGGGGTAGTGCGGAGATAGCCATTAGCTGCGATACAGAATGGGAAACGCAATTACAGTCTGACTGGGCATCTTTGTCGGTTCAAGGAGGCACGGGCAATGGCACAATTATACTTACCGTGTCGGCCAATACCTTGTCTTCGACTCGCACCATAGACTTCAGAATCAATTCAGGATACCTTTCCAGTGTCCTTTCTGTTAGTCAGGAGGCTGGTGATGACCCCGTGGTGGCTTATTTCGAAGTGGATACGGTTTATCCTTCCTATAATGGCGGCTTCCAGCATGTCGACTTGATTGCGAACATTTCGTGGCAGCTTGAATCTACTGTTGATTGGATTTCCTTGTTGAATACTTCTGGGGAAGGGAATGCTTCGTTAGACATCATTGTCGACTTGAATAGCAGCCCTGACTCGCGTATCGGTTATTTGAATGTCAAGCATGATGAGCAACTGATGTGCAGACTTGTGGTTGTGCAAGAAGGCAAACCCAATATCTTTGAAACAGATCTCACCGAATTAGAGGTATCCAGCGATGGTGGCGACTATACCATTCATTTGTCGGCCAACCAGTCGTGGACATTGAACAGCGATGTGGATTGGATAAGATGCACGCCCGAGAGTGGCCTCAGTGATTGTGCTATCGTTGTCACTGTTAGCTCTTTGCCCAGCCCTAGACCTAGAACAGGGCATATCAAAATAGTCGGCTCAACGGGAGCGATGATAGTTGTGACCGTGAGCCAACATGATTAAAAAAAGGCTGCAATCGCAGCCTTTTTTTTAGGTTAGAACCCCATACTGAACCAATACCAGAATTGCCCTTCCATTTCCTTCCAGGTTTGGCGGGCAACAGCGGCAAAGTCCTTGGTGTATTGGTTGACCACCTTGGTGACTTCGTCTTTCTTGCCTTCGTTGAGGAGCTTTTGGGCTTTCTGTTCCATTACAGGAATCTCTTCAAAGGCTTTCTCTTCGAGGCGGTCGGCGTTGGCCATCAAGACGGGTTTGGTACGTCCCCACATCACGGTAGCCAGCTTGTTAGCCTTACGGTAATGCCAAATCCAAGCCTCTTCACGATAACGCAGCTGACCACATTTGTCGAAGCCTTCGGGCAGGGTGGTTGAGCCAGAGAAGATGGGGATGCGTGGGCTTTGTCCCGGGTTGTCGCAGGACATCCAGCAGATAGCTCCGATTTCATCGGGCACCCAGCTGCGGCATTGGATGATGTGGTGATAACTGCTCCAAGCTACTGCCACTGTGCGCTGGAACTTCACCGTTTCGGGAGCGATGAAGTTCAAGGTATTTTGCATGGTGCCGTTCATCCAAGGATTGGCGATGGGGCTGATAATCGTATCGTCGATTACAGAGCCGTCTTCCTGGCGTTTTTTGCTCACCATCTTGATGTTGCGCGTCATATCCATATCGGTGCCTTCGTAGGTGCTGCGGAAGAGCTCCATCACTTTGCGGACATCTACATTCTCGTCGGGCTTCACCGAGAAAGGCAGTTCAGGCATGTCGCGGTTGAGATTCAACGAGGGAGCCAGTTGGCTGAGGATGAAGAACTCACGATCGCTGTAGTTCTTGCCCCCACCATATTCAGCGCGGAAGGCTTTCCAAAAGACAAATTCGCCCTCACCGTCCCAGAGGCCGTATTTCTTGGCTACCTTCTCGCAGTTGTCGGAGCAGTAGAAGTCCTTGCTCTTGCGTTCCAGCTTGCCGATGCGGGCAATGTTGGCGCTGACGCCCACTTCATCGTCAGGAATGCGCTTGGCAGCCCATACGCCACCGATTTGGTCGGGACCCTCACCGAGGATTTCCATCTGCCACACCTCGTTCTTGTCGGCAATGGTGATGCATTCGCCTCCGTCACCGTAGCCATATTCCTTGACCAACTTACCGATGAGTTGGATAGCATCACGGGCGTTATCGCAGCGCATCAAGGCTACACGCTCCAGTTCCTCAATCAGGAACATTCCGTTCTTATTGACTAAGGTATCGGGGCCTGAGAAAGTCGTCTCGCCAATGGCCAATTGTTTTTCATTAAGGCAAGGATAAGCCGTGTTGAGGTAAGCGTAGGTGTGCTCCACCTGCGGAATCTCGCCGGCAAGTTCCACCTTGCGGTTGTCAAAGGGGTCTTCGGTGTGCATCGTGCCTTTGTAGACTTTGTGCATTTCGCCTTTTTCATAGTCGGCAGCAGGTTCCCAGCGCATCCAGGTGCGGTAGCGACCGTCGCAGGTGTGAGAGGTGATGACAGAACCATCGGTAGAGGCTTTCTTGCCTACCAAGATGCTGGTGCAATTAGCACCCACAAGTTGTTCTTGGTCTTCCTGAGCTATGGCATTATAGCCGATGAGCAGCAGGGCTGATAAGAGTAATGATTTGAATTTTAGCATATTAATGATTTTTAGATTTGATGCAATGGTTCGGTCCTTCGACAGGCTCAGGAACCTTGAGTTGTAATCATATTTGGAAGTCCAAAAATAGGAAAGAAAACAATTCGTTTGGAAAAATCGTGGATTATTTTTGTGGAAACATAGGACAATCAGACCTTATTCCCAAAACAATGCCTCTGCCACACCGTCGGCGAAGAGCATTTGCTCATCGGTAAGGTAGAGGAATTCCCTTGTTTGTGAAAGGCGGTCTTGGGCAATAAGGGCCTGGGCATGCTGCTCGCAATAGGTGGAAAAGTGCTCGCCCATTTCGCGTTTCATGTATTTCAGGTCAATGCCCCAATAGGTGCGAAGTCGTAGCATCACGTATTCATCGTATTGCTGTTCGGGAGAGAGCTGTTCTTTTTCTTGAACAGCAGACAAAGTGTCGCAATACTTCTCAATACTATAGACATTCCATTGCCGAGAAGCACCATCAAACGAATGTGCCGAAGGTCCGAAACCGATGTAAGGTGTCCCAAACCAATACGAGGCATTATGCTTGGAGTGCATTCCTCGACGACAGAAATTGGAGATTTCGTAATGCAGATAGCCGTTATCCTTGGCGCGATGGCATAAGGTGTTGTAATCCCGCAAGGCATCCTCCTCGTTGATAGGCAAGGCTCTACCCAGTTCGATTTGCTTGGTCAGGATGGAATTGGGCTCCAAAGTAAGGGCATAGGCCGAGAGGTGAGGTAGGTCGTAAGCAAAAAAGAGGTCCAAATTACGGTTCCATTGTTCGGCATTGGAGGTGGGTAAACCATAAATCAGGTCGATGCTGATGTTGCTGAACCCCGCTTGCATGGCCCAATCGAGACACAGGCGGGCGTGTTGGGCATCATGCTTGCGACCCAAGTATTGCAAGTCGTTGTCGAAGAAGCTCTGTATGCCGATGCTTAGGCGGTTGATGCCAATATTGAGTAAACCTTCAAGGTATTTTTGAGTAAGCGTGTCGGGGTTGGCTTCAAGCGTGATTTCGGCTTCGGGATTGACAGGGTAAGTGTCGTGAATTAATTGCAGTAGGTCTTCTATTTCTGCTATGCTGAGCAGGGAAGGTGTGCCGCCTCCGAAGTAAATGGTGTCAATACAATTAGATGGTCCTTCATATCGACTATTATACGGAGGCCTCATTGCAGGTTTGACCCGCAATCCTTCGTGATTGAGGTGGTTTTTCCGCAAGACGATTTCCTTCTTCAACGCTTCCAAAAAACGGTCTTTCAGCTTCAAGGAAGGCAATGAATAAAACCCACAGTAGCCGCACTTCGACTTGCAGAAAGGGATATGGATATAGACACCTGCCATGCTGCAAAAATAAGAAAAGTCCCGCGTCAACGACGCAGGACTTCCCGTGTTTTTTGACTACGGATTAGTTCTTTTTGCACTTTTCGCAGCCAGCGAGGCACTTGTAGGCCAGTCCAGCGAGGCAGGCACCTACCAGCGGGGCCACGATGAAGAGCCACACCTGACCCATAGCGCTCCAGTTATCGCACTTGGAGAACAGGGCAACACCCAGTGAACGGGCAGGGTTGACCGAAGTGTTGGTCAACGGGATGCTGATGAGGTGGATGAGCACCAGAGTGAGACCGATGGCCAGACCACCGAACTTACCGTTGGCGTGACTGCTGTCGGTAACACCAAGAATGACCATCAGGAACACGAAGGTCAGCAGGGCCTCAACAAGGAAGGCGCCGCCGCATGAAATGGCTTGATAGTCGCTGTTGCCAGTAGCCTTCATGAAGTCTGTAC
>CAMYYB010000019.1 GCA_947303335.1 uncultured Bacteroidales bacterium
GGTGACTCGAATTTAAGTTCCAGGAAACAAGCTGCAGAGTGGTTGGTTGATATCTGCAAAGCACAGGGGAGAGACAACGAGATCCTTGACTATGCCAGCTTCTTGGTGCCTTTTGCCAACCAAGGAGAAAACCAAAGCGAAATAAAATCTCAATTAACAGAGTTATACAAGACCTTTGACCGGAACAGATTGGAGAGACAGCACTATAAACAAACCATAAAATATGCCAAACTAACATTGGAAGTCATCTCGGGAATGCTTGTCGTGATACTGGCAACAAGCCTGTTGTACCATAAAAACAAGAAGCACAAGCAGCATCTTGAGACCTTGATTGAATCTGAACGCCAGACCCATAAAATGCAGCAGGCTGCCCTCTCGGGGCGCTTAAGACGGAGCAATGAGGAGCTACGCGATGTTTCGAACCGATTGGAACAAATGTTGGCGAAAGATGCTCTTTCAGAATCTGAGCTTTCTGACGACTATAGTGCTTTTGTAAACGCTCCTGTCTGCCTTTACATTGTCGAACTTACCCATAAGCAACAATTCAAGTCAAAAATGGACTACCTTGTTTATAAGAGCTATGCGCTCAACAGGGATCAACTGTTGGCCTTGCGCAATGCGGCCAAACAAAACCTGCCACGGTTTATTTCGAACATCCACAAGCAATACCCCGGTTTAACCGACAGCGACATGGATTATTGCTGCCTTATCCTGCTTGGCTTAAATGAAGCTGACATTTCCGCACTGTTGCAAAAGGCCTATACTACGGTTTGCGACCGATGCAGAAAAATCAGTCGCATTATCGGGACAACGGACAGCCTGTACCACACCCTGCACAGCATGCTTTCCGTATAGCTATCCGATTGTTAATCAAGACGTAGACCAAAAAACCCGTACCTTTTCGTACCATTTTTTCCTTGACAGACATCTTGATGCCATTGTATTTTTGCAGTCGAACTTTAGAAAGGAATAAAAAATGGAAATTATTAAAAATGGAATTCGACTGATTATTACGATTGTTTTTATCTCTTTGTTTCTGCATTCTTGTGTTATGGATAGGGTGTATTATTACAATGTGAAAAATAATGCTGATTATACTATAACCGTATCACAATTGTATAAAATGCAACTTCAAGGGCATGAACATCTTTACCCAGATACAACACTTCCACAAGAAGCCGAATTCTATCCGTGGAATACTGCCAATATTGGTCAATATGCAATGGTTTGGGAACAGAGACAGAAACTCGAAACAATCATGGAAAGGGAGTGTGTTGATACCATTTGTGTATTTGTTTTCAAAACCGAACAAGTTCAACATTACGATTGGGACAGCATAGGTTCTAATTATTTGATATTGCAACGTTACGATTTAAGTCCCGCTGATGTCGATTTATTATATGACAAATTGTGTTTCCCTCCTTCAGAAGCAATGAAAAACATCCACATGTGGCCGCCATACGGCACTTATGACGAGAGCGGCAATATTATAAGAAACAAAAAAGAAACAAGTTATGGCTCTTCCACAGGCAACACATTATGGTAAACTTTCAAAACACTAAACAAATGAACAGAAATTTAAGACAGTCCTGATGACAGCAGTAGCAATCCTTCTGTTTGGAGGATGTGATAAATTGTTCAAGGACGATGAATTGACTATGACTAAAACACCCTATACTGGGAATGAGTTGCGTATTGACGGCTATTACTATCAAATGAGTTCTGTTGATGGTTCCTTTGACGACACCTACTTTCTGTATAGAGATGGTATAGTTTTGAGTTGTGGAGGAACACCGTTGGAAGAATCGCCATTTGATTTCATGGAGCGACTCCTTAATGGTCAAAATGTAACATACCAAAAGGAAAAAAGTGGTTGGGGAGTGTTTAATATACAAGATAGCACTATCGCTATTGAAAGATGGTATCCTCTAGAAGGAGGACTGCCTGCAGGTCTTTCAGAAGGAGTCATACTGAATGACACGACTTTTCTAATTACCTCTTTGACACGAATGAAAACGGGAGAGGTCTATGAAAGAAATGACTTGTACCATTTCCACGCCTTTTCCCCCAAGCCCGACAGCACCAACACCTTTATTCCCTGACAACTTCGGTTTGGGCGGGCACTTGACCCGCCCAAACCGCAAATTGCATATCTGCCGGGACAGGCTTTGCAGCATTAGAATGATAAAAATGCATCCAAACCCTTCACATTTAACAAAATTGTACTATCTTTGCCAACGGAATCAAACACATAAAGGTTATGTACGACGACAAGAAATACATACGGTTCGACTGGGCGGCCAAGAGCATCCTGCGTGACAAGGCCAACTTCGCCGTATTCGAGGGGCTGATGACCGTTCTCATCGGCGAACCAATCAAGATTGTCGAGATACTGGAGAGCGAGAGCAACCAGGACTACGAGCGCGACAAGTTCAACCGCGTCGACATCAAGGCGCGCAACAGCAAGGACGAGATCATCCTGGTGGAGATACAGCAGACGCGCGAGCTGTACTACCTCGAGCGCATCCTTTACGGCGTGGCCAAGACCATCACCGAGCACGTGGCCTTGGGCGAGAAGTACGACCAAGTCAAGAAGGTGTATTCCATCAACATCATCTACTTCGACCTCGGCAAGGGCAAGGACTACCTGTACCACGGCACAACCACCTTCCGTGGCGTGAACACAGGCGACGTGCTGAAAATCACCACCAAGGACAAGGAGGCCATCCGCATGAGGACACCAGAGGAAATCTTCCCCGAGTATTTCCTCATCCGCGTGAACATGTTCAACGAGAAGGCCAGGACCCACCTCGAGGAATGGCTCGACTACCTGAAGAACGACCGCATCAGGGAGGACACCACCGCCCCGGGGCTGCAGGAGGCTCGGAAGAAGCTGCAGTACATGAAGATGGACCCGAAGGAGCGGAAAGCCTACGAGCGTCACATGGAGAACCTGATGTATCAGGACAGCGTGTTTGACGCTGCTCACCTCGAAGGATGGGAAGAAGGAAGGGCTAAAGGAATGGCCGAAGGAAGAGCTGAAGGTAAAGCCGAAGGAAGGGCCGAAGGTATAGCTGAAGGAAGAGCTGAAGGTAGAGCCGAAGGAAAGCTTGAGAATCAAAGAGAGATAGCCGCCCGCATGAAGCAGATGAAACTCAGCCTTGAGGCTATATGTCAGGCCACAGGCCTGGACAAGGCAGAGGTTGAGCGGCTTTGATTGCTAATCCACCGGAACGGAGGTTTTTTTGTAACTATGTCTATGAAAAGATACCTCCTGATTATCCTTTCGGCCTTGTTCATCTTTATGAGCGGAGACCTCTACGCCCAACGCAGAAACCCCGCCAAGAACGCCGACCTCGCCTTCGGGTCGACTTTCTTTGTTTTTTCAACAATCTGCAGCTGCGAAGAGAAATTTGTTGTACTTTTGTCCGACAATAAAATCACGCTTGTAGCGTTTACGAAATAAGAGTAACTATGTCTATGAAAAGATACATTCTGATCATCCTTTCGGCCTTGTTCATCTTTATGAGCGGAGACCTCTACGCCCAACGCAGAAACCCCGCCAAGAACGCCGACCTCGCCTTCGGGCGCAAACAATACACCGAAGCCGCCGACCGCTACAAGAAAGCCTACCGCAAGGTGCGCCGTAACAAGAAGGAAGAACGCAACCGCATCAACTTCCAGTTAGGCGAATGCTACCGCCTCATCGGCCTCACCAAACGCGCCGAGCCTTACTACAAGCGCTTGGTGAAAACGGAATATCCCAACACCCATCCCGAGGTCTACCTCTATCTGGCCGAGACCTACAAGATGAACGAGAAATACAAGGAAGCCATCGAGATGTACGGCATCTATGCGGAAAAAGTCCCCGATGACCCGCGAGGGCCTTTAGGCGTGGAAACCACCTCGCAAATCCAAGAATGGTTAGAGAATCCCTCAAAATATGAGCTCACGCCGCTGAAGAAAATCAACTCCACCAAAGACTCAGACTATTGCGCCACATGGCTCAGCAACAACTACAACGAAATCATCTTCACCTCCAATCGCGATGCCTCCACCGGCAAGGAGAAAGACGGCATCACGGGACAGGAGTTTGCCGACTTCTTCACCTCGAAGCAAGACCGCAAGGGCGAATGGAGCACCCCGGTATTGGCTGACGAAAGCGAGTCGCTGAACACGACAGCCAGCGAAGGCACGCCCTTCATGAACTCGAAATACAACAAGATGTACTTCACCCGCTGCCTGAGTGATGCCCACAAGAAAAACGGCTGCCAGATTATGGTGGCAGGCAAGAGCGGCGGTGCCTTTTCAGACCCCCGCCCCGTTGAAATCGCCGGTGTCGACACCTTAGATATAGTAGGTCACCCTACCCTAACGAACGACGAGCTGGTCATCTACTTCGCCGCTGAACGCAAAGGCGGTTTCGGAGGCAACGACATCTGGGTTGCCATGCGCGACAACACCACGGAAGCGTTCCGCCACCCCTTCAATCTGGGCGAGAGAATCAACACGTCTGGCAACGAGGTGTTTCCCTTCCTGAGGTACGACACCGTGCTGTACTTCGCCTCCGACGGACACGGCGGCATGGGCGGGCTGGATATCTTTGTCAGCTCAATGGACACTGCCGGCGAGTGGGGCACGCCCCGCAACCTGAAACACCCCATCAACTCGATTGGCGACGACTTCGGCATCGTGTTCCATCCCACTGAGGAGCGCGGCTTCATCTCCTCCAATCGCGGCAACAGCAGAGGCTTGGACAACATCTATTACTTTGAAGAGCCGCCCATCCTCTTCACTTTCTCAGGTACCGTCAAAGACGCCAAGACCAAGCAGCTGGTCAGCAACGCCGCTGTACGTCTCATAGGCAGCGACGGCTCCAACATGATGACCCGCACCAACGACAAGGGTTATTTCAACTTCAGCGACAGCCAAATCAACAAGAACACCACCTACGACATTACCGTCGACAAGGATAACTACTTCACCCTCACTGCGCAAGAGACCACCATCGGATTGGAGTTCAGCAAGGACTTCGAGAAGGAGTACGACCTTGAGCCCATCCCACAGGAGCCCATCATGCTGCCCGACATCCTCTACGATTTGGGCAAATGGGACCTGAAGCCCCAGTTTGAAGACTCGCTGCAAGGCCTGATTGAGACCCTGCAGGTCAACCCGACCATCACCATCGAGCTGGCTTCGCATACCGATGCCCGCGACACCGACGAACGCAACGACATCCTGTCGCAGAAACGTGCCCAAAGCGTCGTCGACTACCTTATTATAAGAGGCATCGACCCGCTGCGCCTGACGGCAAAGGGCTATGGTGAGAGAGTGCCCCGCACCATACAGAACGACATCACCGTGAAAGGCTACACCTTCAAGGCCGGCACACGCCTCACTGAGGACTTCATCAACAAGCTGCCCAACACCGAGGTGAAGGAAGCCGCCCACCAGATGAACCGCCGCACCGAGTTCCGCATCCTGAGCAAAGACTACGTGCCGCGCACCGAAATCAAGGAAGGCAGCACCGTCAACATCGCCGTCAACCCGCAGGAAGAGCAGACCGAGATGTTCACCGTCACCCCAAAAGGCTACTTCACCTTCTTCGGCATCGTGGACGGCTACAAGGAGCCTTTCACCTACAGCCAGAACGCCGACTTCTGCGTTTCCGAAAGCCGTGCCTTGGACCTCTTGAAAGACAACCGCATCACCGCTGATGACTTCAAGGGTGATGTGGACAAGATTCTCACCACCGGCGGCATCCAAGACGGAGCCATCGTAGTCATCAAGGAGGTGCGCATCGCAGGACGCTCACTCTACAACGTGGAATGCAAGGTCGTCAAGAAGATGATTGAGCAATGGGTCATCGGACAAAAGGATATGAAGCAACTCGGCAACTTCGAGTTTGATACAAAGGATAAAAAGTTAAAGTTCAAATAATGGACAATCGATATAGTCAACGCGGCGTCTCCGCAGAAAAGGAAGACATCCACAACGCCATCAAGAACCTCGACAAAGGGCTCTACCCTAACGCATTCTGCAAAATCATCCCCGACATCCTCGGTGGCGACCCAAACTATTGCAATATCATGCATGCCGACGGTGCCGGGACGAAGTCGTCACTCGCTTACCTTTATTGGAAAGAGACCGGCGACATGAGCGTTTGGGAAGGTGTGGCGCAAGATGCTATCGTGATGAACACCGACGACCTGATTTGCGTGGGTGCCACTGACAATATGCTCCTCTCCTCCACCATCGGACGCAACAAGAGCCTGATACCCGGCGAGGTGATTTCCGCTTTAATTAACGGGACAGAGCATTTTCTACAGAAACTCCGCAACTTGGGTATCGGCATCTACCTCACTGGTGGTGAGACTGCCGATGTAGGCGATTTGGTACGTACCGTCATTGTGGACAGCACCGTGACAACAAGACTCAAACGCGAGGAGGTGATTGAAAACAACCTCCAGCCCGGCGATGTCATCGTGGCCTTCGCTTCCTACGGACAAGCTACCTACGAGGACAGCTACAATGGTGGCATGGGCAGCAACGGCCTCACCTCAGCACGCCACGATATGCTGAACCATTACCTTGCCGAGAAATACGACGAGAGCTATGACCACAGCATCCCTGAAGATCTGGTGTATTCCGGTCCACACAAACTGACTGACCCCACCGAGATTCCAGGCGTAGACGTTGGCAAGCTCATCCTCTCACCCACCCGTACCTACGCCCCGCTGATGATTCCGATTCTGAAAGAGTTCCGCAAGCAGATTCACGGCATCATCCATTGCAGCGGCGGTGCCCAGACCAAGGTGCTGCACTTTGTTGACAAGTTCCATATTGTAAAGGACAACATGATGGCCTTGCCACCACTCTTCCGCATGATTCAAACCGCTTCCGGCACCGACTGGCACGAGATGTACAAGGTCTTCAACATGGGTCACCGCTTGGAAATCTACACCAATGAAAAAGCCGCCAACGAGATGATTGCCATTGCCAAGCAGTTCAATATTGAAAGTCAAATCATAGGACACGTAGAGGCATCGGACGTGAAACGGTTGACGATTAGGAGTGAGTTTGGAGAGTTTGTGTATTGATTCTGCAAAAGGCATGAACAGCATAGAGAAAAATACTACCACAGACAGGTTATATACCGAAATCGCCGAATTAATACATTCGGCACGGTATGCGGTAGTTTCTCAAGTGAACACTACTTTGCTTATCACCTATTGGAATGTAGGCAAACTAATTGTAGAAGAAGAGCAAAGCAGCCAGTTAAGAGCAGAATATGGGAAGCAGCAACTCAAAGAACTGTCAAAGCGTCTCACCAAGGATTTCGGCAAAGGTTTTTCGAGAGCCAACTTACAGTGGATGAGAATTCTATACATAAAGTATCCGATTTGCCAGACACTGTCTAGCAAATTGAGTTGGAGCCACTATTGCGAATTGCTTACCATTTCCGATGATGACAAACGCTCGTTCTACGAAAAAGAATGTATCAATGCGCATTGGTCTTTCAGAGAACTGAAGCGACAGATTGACAGTTCGCTCTTTGAACGCTTGCTATTGTCGGACGGACAAACAAACAAAGAAAAGGTCTATCAGTTGGCAACCAAAGGAATAGAAATGAGTCAGCCTTCCGACATCATAAAAGACCCATACGTGTTTGAGTTTCTTGGTATTCCCGAAAAGAAGCCCATCATGGAAAGCGATTTGGAACGGATGCTAAAAAGAGGCCTTGAGGACTTTTTGTTGGAATTGGGTCGCGGATTCATGTTTGTGGGGACTCAACAACGTGTGACTATCAACAACACACACTATTATGTGGATATGGTGTTCTATAACAAAATTCTAAAGGCATACGTCCTGATTGAATTAAAGCGAACCAAACTGACACCCGAAGCAGCTGGGCAACTCAACATGTACCTGAACTACTACGCCACCGAGGTAAATGACGAAGATGACAATCCTCCCATTGGCATCATCCTTTGTACCGACAAGGACAGCCTGACCGCTGAATATGCTTTAGGCGGACTATCAAACCAAATCTTCGCATCGAAATACACGCTCTGTTTGCCTAATAAGGAAGAATTGATTGAAAAAGTTGCAAGATTGATTGAGAATGGGGCTTAAGCATTTAAATAATGAATCTTCAAAATAGTATTTTCTCAAAATACAAAAATTGTGGACATCACAGAAAAACTCGAAACGATAAAGCACCGCTGGGAGGAGATGGGCGAACAACTCGCTGACCCGGCTGTGGCTGCTGACATAAAAAGATTCGTGAAGCTCAACAAGGACTACAAGGACTTGGAGCCTATCGTTATGGCCTTTAAGGAATACAAGACTTTACAGGCCAACATCGAGGAAGCCAAAGAAATCCTTGCCACAGAGAAAGACGAAGAAATGCGCAAGATGGCCCAGGAGGAATTAGACACTGCACAAGGACGCATTGAGGAGTTGGAGCAAGACATCCGCGTGATGATGATTCCCAAAGACCCTCAGGACAGCAAGAACGCCGTCATGGAAATCCGCGCCGGCACGGGAGGAGACGAGGCCTGCCTCTTCGCTGGAGACTTGTTTAGAATGTACAGCAAGTTCTGTGAAAACAAAGGCTGGAAAGTGGAAGTCACCAGTGTAAGCGAAGGAGCCAGTGGTGGCTACAAGGAAATTGACTTCAACGTAACGGGAAACGGTTGCTACGGCATCCTGAAATTTGAGTCGGGTGTACACCGTGTGCAACGTGTTCCCAAGACCGAGGCCCAAGGGCGCATCCATACCTCTGCCGCATCAGTGGCGGTATTGCCAGAAGCAGAAGAGTTTGATGTTGAGATTAACGAAGGTGAAATCAAGTGGGACACTTTCCGCTCCTCTGGTGCCGGTGGACAGAATGTAAATAAGGTGGAATCCGGAGTACGTCTGCGCTATATGTGGAAGAACCCCAATACCGGTGAGATGCAGGAAATCCTCATCGAATGTACAGAGACCCGAGACCAGCCCAAAAACAGGGAACGTGCTTTGTCGAGACTGCGCACCCGCATCTACGACATGGAATACCAGAAATACATCAGCGACATTTCCGCCAAGCGCAAGACTATGGTTTCCACAGGAGACCGCTCTGCGAAGATTCGCACCTATAATTATCCCCAAGGGCGTGTCACCGACCACCGCGTGGAAGGTCTGACGGTGTATAACCTCGCCGCTGTCATGGACGGCGACTTAGACGAGATTATCAATCGCCTACAGATGGCTGAGAACGCAGAGAAATTGAAAGAGAACATTGAATCATAGAAATCCGGCCCTTCGACAGGCTCAGGGACCTTCATTTTTTGAATATAAACTCAGACACCATGAATAAGAAACAACTTTTCGAGCAAATCCAAAAAAAACAGTCGTTCCTTTGCGTCGGTTTGGATACCGACATCAACAAGATTCCGCAAGAACTCTTGGCTATGGACGACCCAATCTTTGAGTTCAATAAGCAGATTATCAATCACACTGCGTCTTACGCTGTGGCCTACAAGCCCAACACGGCTTTCTACGAGGTCTTCGGTTCCAAAGGCTGGCAAAGTCTGGAACGCACTATCCAATACATTCGCAACAACCATCCCGAAATCTTTATCATTGCTGATGCCAAGCGCGGCGACATAGGCAACACCTCAGCCAACTACGCCAAGGCATTCTTCAACACCTTGAAAACCGATGCTTTGACAGTAGCGCCTTACATGGGCAAGGACTCTGTGGAACCATTCCTCAACTTTGAGGACAAATGGGTTGTTCTCTTGGCATTGACTTCCAACAAAGGTTCCCAAGACTTCCAGTACCTGAACGTCGGTGAGCGGATGCTTCACCAACAAGTGCTTCAAACTGCTACCACTTGGGCCTCTTCAGAACAGATGATGTTCGTGGTAGGTGCCACGCATCCCGAAGAATTAGGTGAAATCCGCAAAATGTTGCCTGAATATTTCTTCCTCGTGCCTGGTGTAGGTGCCCAAGGCGGTGACTTACAAGCAGTGGCCCACAATGGTCTGAACAATGAATGTGGACTGTTGGTCAATTCGTCAAGAGGCATTATCTATGCTTCGAATGGTAGTGATTTTGCTGTTCGTGCGGAAGACGAAGCCAAAAAGTTGCAAGTTCAGATGGCGGAGTTGCTGAAGGAGAAAAGTCTCGTGCAATACGCCGACGCTTGACAACAAATCTCTTTTAATGACACAAAAAAGTCGCCTCGATGACGAGGCGACTTTTTTGTTGCGTACAAATGACCACGTTTAACGGGCCACAGAGAAAGTGCGGTTCAGCATGGAACCATCCTTGGCGTAGATGCGGATGATATACATACCGCTGTTCAGGCTCTCCGTATCGATTTGGGTCTTGTTGCCGTCGGCATTCTGTGTCATCACACGCTGTCCAACGGTGTTGTAGACCTCGATGCGAGTCATGCCCTCCCCTTGGATGTTCAGCACGCCCTTTGTGGGGTTGGGATACAGCTTCAGGCTGCTTTCAAACTCGTTGACACCATCCGAAGTGGTTTGGAACGTCATCTCTTCGCCATAGAAGGTCTCGTCATTGACTTTAGCGTATGCCTTCACCATATAGAGGCTGGAGGGCTCCAACTCGTCAGTGGATGCGAGAATCATACGGAACTCATTAAGGAAGCCGGGGATAATGAGAATATCGGAACTGGTCACCTTGCTGCATTCAAAACCTACTTCATCGGGATAGCCTTCGAATTCCAGATAAGCCACAAAGTCAGCGTGATTGCCGCTCACATTACCCACCTCGGTCTCGCCCACCTCGACTTGAGGCTGTGGTCCTCTGACCGAAATCAGGTGGGAGGCTTCTTCACCAAACTCGCCGTCGTTCTCGTCACCAAAGATGACGTTTCCTTGGCTGTCCTTGACGATGTAGTAACCATGTCCGTAGGAGCAGCAGATACCATTGCCCATCTGGTCATGAATGGTGAACTTCACGCATTCAAAAGCAGGAACAGTAACATGTTCAATATGCAACTGCGTACCCGTACCGGCAGCCAGCATAGTATAAGGACCACCTGAGCCTAGCACGGTACCTTCAGAAGTAGTGATTTCCCAAGTGATGTGGTTGCCGAACTTGTCTTGCATGATTTCGAGTCTCAGATTTTCCTCTTCATTTTCAATCTCAAGGTCTGCCCATTCGAGACAATTGACCGTGCCCGTGGACATTTTTTGTTGAGGTTCGCCATTTGCTTCAGTAAGAGTGATAGTCACAGGATGTACACCAAACGGAGCATTAACCGTAGCATAAACCTTTTCCACAGCATATTGAGGTAAAACTCCGTTCCAGTTAATGGTTTTGGACTGGCCTTCCATTTCCACCACAAACGTCATGGAAGTCAAAACATCGGTACCGATATTCTGAACGTTGATTTCGATGTCTTTGGAATGCGTGCAAGTGGCGCCACCTACTTGTTTGATACTTTTAAAGATAGGATAGATAGGCTCATCCACACCTTGCACCATATCGAGTTCGCAACCCGTCAAGATGGGGCGATAGGCATTACCTTGCTGACGCTCGGAGACCCAAGCTAGGAAGAAAATGTTGTCGAGGTCGACATCAACGCCATTGGGGGAACCAATGTTCTCAGGTACCACATACTCATAAGTACGGGTAATTAAAGTACCCTGAGTGGTAGGACTGATGGGATCGCCCCAGGCACTTTCGGTGATGACATCACGAAGGACGTGCATGTGGCTATACAGATTGCCCACCCACTGCGTAGGATTGTAGTTGCCGTAGTCGGCTTGCGAACCGAGGATACTATCTTGCAACATTGCAATCGTCAGGTAATTTTGATCCACAGTACTATTTCCAGTATAATATACCTCAACGGTAATAGTCGCGACACGGGTCTCAGGATTAAGGATCACCATACCACCAATGTTACACTCAGAGACCTGATTCATTTGCGTGTTGGCAATGCCAGCCCATGCACCTCTGTTCTGTGCTGCAGCAGTACTACGATTGACAACTCCGGAAGGATATCCATCAACGCTGAAACCGCCATGGATGGTGTTACCATCTGGAGTAATCATGTTAGGATAAGAAGTCTGGGCATAGCCGCCAGCATGAATGTTGATAGCCCAAACCCTGCCTGGGTTGTTGGCCATAATCTCATTAGCGATTCGGTGTCCATCGGTGCAGTAGCCGCAGCCACGTCCCGTGAACTCTTCGAGAATGACGTTCCTGTTGGCAGGATCCGTCGAAACAAACTGCTGGGCCTTCAGCGAGAAGGTGAAGGCCAGCAAAGCCATTAAGGCAAAGGCGAATTTCTTCATTGTCGTATTATTTAGTTGATATTCGAATTTTGAGGTGGCAAAAATACACATTAATAAAAAATGCGCCACCTGAGTGACGCATTTTTTTTGAGGATTATGAAAACTAATCCAATCAGATGCCTTCGATGACGGTAATCCAGCCGAATTCGTCAGGCTCGGTGCCGTATTGGATGCCACGCAGCTTGTTGTACAGCTTCAAGCTCCAAGGGCCAGGATTGCCATCGCCAAACGTGTAGGACCTGCCGTTCTCAGGATCGTCGATACGAGAGATGGGGCTGATGACAGCAGCGGTACCGCATGCGCCAGCCTCCTCAAAGGTAGCCAGTTCCTCTTCGGGGATAGGACGGCGTTCCACCCTCATGCCGAGGCTCTCAGCAATCTGCATCAAGCTCTTGTTGGTGATGGAAGGCAGGATTGAGGTGCTCTGAGGCGTGATGTAGGTGTCGTTCTTGATACCGAAGAAGTTGGCAGCGCCAGCCTCGTCGATATATTTCTTTTCCTTGGCGTCGAGATAGAACTCGCAGGCATATTGACCGCCATGGCAGGCTTCGACGTGCGGACGCAACGAAGCGGCGTAGTTGCCACCCACCTTATAAGTACCGGTACCCAGCGGGGCAGCACGGTCATACTTGCGCGTGATGACGTAGGGGTTAGCCATGAAGCCGCCCTTGAAGTAAGGACCGACTGGAGTGGCGAAGACGACGAAGAGATACTCAGTGGCAGGCTTCACACCCACTTGTGCACCCATACCAATCAGCAAAGGACGCAGATAAAGCGAAGCACCCGTCTCATAAGGCGGGATGAAGTCGGCGTTGAGACGCACCACCATCTCAATGGCAGCTTGGAACTTGTCCATCGGGAACTCAGCCATCATGATACCGCGGCTCGAGCTCTGCAAACGCTTGCAGTTCTCGTCCATACGGAAGACGCGGACCTTGCCGTCCTTGCCACGGAAAGCCTTCAGGCCTTCGAAAGCCTCCTGACCATAGTGCAGGCAGGTGGCAGCCATATGGATGTTGATGGTGGTTTCAGAGGTGACTTCAAGTTCGCCCCACTGACCGTTGCGATAGTAGCAACGGACATTGTAATTCGTTGGATAATAACCGAATGTTAAGTTTGCCCAATCGATGTTTTGCATATCTTTTAATGTTTAAAGTTGATACTATTATTGTTCTCAAAAAGTCCACGAAGATACGAAGTTTTTTTGAATGTACAGCGTTTTTTCTCGAATTTTACGCATTTAAGTCCAGAACCGTCTCCAAATAATGCCGCTTGATACCATAACGCGCCTTCATGTCGTTGATTTGTTCCAGTATTTTCGCATCTTTTGTGTTTTTCGATGTCTTTCTACCTACCAGCAGCACGTTCTTCGGTGTATGCTCCATCTCAATGAACTCCATCACTTGGGTCTTGTTGCCGAAATACTCCAATATCAGGGCACGGATGGTGTCGGTAATCATCACAGCCTGGCGTTCGAGGAAGATGCCGTAGCGGGTGATAGCGTCGTAACGCCCCGAGCGTTCCATTTCCTGCCGAATCTGCTTGTGACAGCACGGGGCACATACAATCAGACCCGCCCCCGCCTTGATGCCCGAGGCGATGGCATCGTCAGTGGCAGTATTGCAGGCATGAAGAGCAATCAGCACATCCAGTTTTTCAGGATGATAATCTTCGATGCTACTCTCTACGAGCCCCAAACCCTTCAAGTGGTTGGATTGGATAATTTCGTTAATCTTCAGCACTAAATCGGGACGAATCTCCACACCTTTAATATCTACATCGAGGTTCAAGCGCTGGGTCAGCAACTCATAGAGAGCAAAAGTGAGGTACCCCTTCCCTGCCCCCATGTCGGCAATGTGGACGGTGTCCTCAAATTTCATCGGCTTGATGAGACTCTCCACGATTTCAGCATACTTGTATATTTGCTTGAACTTGTGCTGCATATCAGCTGTAATCTTGCCCTCGCGGGTAGTCAGGCCAAGCTGATACCACCAAGGATTAGCTGGATTGATGAGGCGAGCTTTCTGCTTGTCATGCTCCAGGTTCTGCTCTCGGCATTCCTGCACCTTCTTGGTCTGTATTGTTGCCTTGCCTTTGCTTGAAACCAGCAAAGCAACATCCTCATCCACAGTGAAAAGAACAGCATTGAGAAAACGCATTGGCAGCATCTCCCCCAATATCTTAAGCATATCCGCAACATCGTAGTTCTTCACTTCATCACGACGTTCGTAATGATACGTGAAAGCATAAAGCCGCCTCTCCTTTATTAATACAGGTTTCACGTAGACGTTGCGCAATTCGTCGTGTTTCTGAACCGGCTTGCTCAGTGTCATCTTCACCAAGGTGCTTTGCCCAGCAGACTCAGCCACTTGGGTTAGAAATCTTTGAATGGTTTCCGACATGATTAAACAACTCAACGAGGCAATTCCACCGCGGGCCAGCCATAATCCTGCAACAGGGTAGCGGAAAGGTTGTGCGCCTTCACATAGTCGGCAGTGAAGTGCTTTCTCAGGTCTTCGCGTTTTTCCGCATTGCCGTTAATCTCTTGGTAGGAATCAAACTTATCACCGAAAATCTTTTGGGCACTGGGCAGATTGTCAGCACCATCAGCCACAGCGTCAAAAGATGTCACCTCAAAGCCGTTTTTCACCTTTTTTAAATGCATTAGTCCAGGATGGTTGCCACCCGAAACGGTCTTGAGCGTGTCGCCCGAAATGTCATAGTTGAACACCCAGAAATCGCCCCAAACCAAAATGTCTTTCGGGTTGCTTTGGTCGACACTGATCACATAGGCATAGGGGATGCACACTTTGCCTTGACTGTAGTCCTTACCGATTTTATTCACTAAATAGTCATCAACGGCAGTGAGAGGGTCACCCATTTGAGCCTCAGGCCGAGCATGAGCCTCAGACCGAGCAGGCGTTTCGGTTTTCACTTTAGTTTTAGTTTCGGTTTGCTTGGCCTTATCGTTCTTGCAGCCAACCATACTTGCGCCGCTTAGGATAAGGATGGCGGCTAACATCCACAGTCTCATTGATTTTTTCATTTTATTAAGTGATATATTGTGTCAGCAAAATTACGAATTATTATGAAATGAAGACTGGCAAATCATTTATTTCTCCAACCACCCCAGTCCGAAGTTATAAAACACCATCGAATAGCCGAGTGTATCACCGTCAGATTCTTCCACATAGAGGCCAATGCTGTGATCAGGCAAGATGCAGAGCGACGAATAAGCCGCATCGTAAGGCACGATACATTTACTCACGGGCCAAGTCTGGCCTTCATCGTAGCTCACATACACCGTCACCCTTTCACGGCGCTCAGGAGCAGGCAGGGAATGAAGCAGTATATTCCGGTCTGCCCCTTCGTTTACAGACGAATAACGGATGATGTCGCCATCACAAGCGGTAGCCACAAGGTCGCTCCAGGCTGAGGTTTCGGGACGCCAAGTGAGGCCTCCGTCTTCCGAAATATTGTACCAGCGTTCACCCTCATGGCGGATACTCATCAGGATGCGCCCATCAGCCAGTTCCACCACTTTGGCTTCATCGCCTCGCTGGGAAGCCCTTCCCGAGAGGTGCCAAGTCTCTCCGTTGTCGTCTGAGTAGACGGCATAATTGCAGGCTGCCCATTCCTCGGTATCGCGAACGGCGAGAACGAACATGATGCGTCCTGTAGAAGTCAGCAGACCGTTACCGGAGGCGAAAAAAGCCGCCCACCAGGTTTGGCTCACCTCGTTGGAGCAGTTGGCACCATACAATTCATCTGTAATGTCTTTGGGCTCTGTCCAAGTCTGGCCATTGTCATAACTCCTTGCGATATAGGTACGCAGCGGGTTGTCTGGGCGACCCTGCCAAAAGCCGGGGCCACCTACGAAAGCCGCCAACAGACCACCCTCGTCATTGGTGCGTACCAAAGCACAATCGCCAAAGCCTTTGCCTCGCCCTTGTCCTTCAACGAGGGTGTATGGCTCACTCCAAGTGTGGCCCCCGTCGACACTGCGGTTGATGAGGATGTCAATATCCTCCGGCAAATCCATATCGTTGTTTTTCCGCTTGTCAGTAGCCACTACCAAAGAGCCATCTTTTGCTGTGATGATGGCCGGGATGCGGTAATTCTTTGAATCATAATCGCCTGGACGGTAAATCACCGTGCGAGTGACTATAGTATCAAGCATAGTTTGTTCCTGCTGTTCTGTTTTCTTCGTATTGCCGCAGGCGCACAAAACAAGGCATAATGCCAAACTGATAAAAAAGGAAACGTGTTTCATACCGTTTGTAGATTTATTGCGCAAAAGTAGTCATTTTTCCTCCCAAATGAACAAAAAAGTGCGTATCTTTGCAGCCAAATAAAACATGGTTCTTTATGCCACGCAAAACCGACGGAATAGTCTTCGAGTTGCAGCCTCGCCCCACCAAGGGCGAAGACGGCAAGCCCTTGCTGTATGCCCAGCCCGTCATCAAGCGCAAGTATAGTCTCAGGGAGCTTGAGGATTATTGCGTCAAATATCGCAGGATGCAAAAGGGCGAGATGCAGCATTTTTTCGGTCTGCTTGAAGACGTAGTCGCTACCTTGCTTAAAGAGGGCAACCGCGTGGAGACCCCTTTCGGCACCCTTGCTCCCAAGCTGAAGCTGCAAGGCGAGCACACCGACCCCACCAAGGTGAAGAGTCGCGATGTCAATTATGTCGGCATCGAATTCATTCCTTCCAAGGAGTTTATTGAAAGGGCTGACTGTTCGCGTCACGGTTTTCGTCTGAAGAAGACTAACGTGGGCAATAGCCAGATGTACGACGAAAAAGCGATGGACGAAGCCCTGAGCAAATCCACAAGAAGACACGGTTTCACCACCATAAACACTTTCATGGTGTTCAGCGGCTTGAAATACAAATCGGCGAAAAAGTACCTCGACAGCCTCTGTAAAGGTGAGCAACCCCGCCTGTACCGCCAGCTGGAAGGGCGTGCCTGGCACTATTTCGTCACCTCTCAAAACACAAACACTGAAAAATAGGTTCGCAGCGACCGCCGCGAATTTGTTCCCCAACCGAGGAAGTTAGCTTCCCCGACCGCAGCCTATATTGTCTTCGGTCGGGGAGAACCCTTCTTGCTTGCTTCCAGCTCCCTGTCTTTCGGCACCCGTCTCCCTGACTTCTTAAAGCACAATCCCTCCCGCTTTGCCACCTCTCCCCCTTGCTTTTACCTTTTTAAGACAAAAAACTAACATTTCATGAAAAAAAATGCATGGATATTCCAAAAAAGTGCGTACTTTTACACGTTTTTTCTAAGACCATTGTCGACAAAGACAGACATCCATCCAGAATGAAAGGCTTCTACAAAATATTCGCTATTGCCGTCCTGCTGTTTGCAACTTCAGTCATGAACGCCCAGTCGCGTGACTTCAGTTTCGACAATTCGGCCCCAAAAGAAGGTCTATCCGTCGAGAGCAACACCCGCGCCGGCCTTACCATGCGTCACGCCTTGAAGCTATTAAGTTTGCTCAATATTACTGACAATGGCTATACTGGTGATGTAATTCAAGGCTGCACCGGCATCAGCCTACCCGCCAACGAAGGCGAGCCTAACCTGCCGAGCTTCAGCCGCTTCGTAGCCATACCCAACGGTGCCACTGCCCACATTGAGATGGGCTACCGCAGCATGACTACCATACAGGATGTCGACCTGATGGCAGCTGCACCCATTAAGTTTGACACCGACGACAGTCCAGACACCCACGAGAGAAAGCAGAGCATCTACGGCAAGAACGCTTTCTTCCCCGAATCACCCGTGACGGTCTCCGAGCCTTTCAGCCTGAGAGGCGTGCAAACCGTCGCCGTCACCGTGGTACCCTTCCAATACAACCCCGTTACCAAGGAGCTGCGTGTCTATGACGACTTGCAGTTTGACGTCCGTTTCGACGGCGGTAACGGAGAGTTTGGCGACACGCGCCTCCGTTCCCCATATTGGGATCCTATCCTGATGCAGAATCTGGCCAACTACAATCAGTTGCCTGTCATCAACTATGAAGCCCGTATGCAGGAATGGGTCAACAACCGCCCCACAGGCTGCGAATACCTCATTGTCATCCCTAACAACGAGGGATTCCGCCAATACGCTAACCAGCTCCGCGACTACCGCATACAGCAAGGCATCCTCACCGAGGTGAAAAGTCTCAGCGAGATGAGCTGCACTACCACCAACATGATGAAGTCCTACTTCCATAATGCCTACAACACCTGGGACATCCCTCCAGTCGCCGTGTTGCTCCTTGGCGACCACAGCACCAATATGGCCAACGGTATCCCTGCCGAGACCACCTATCATTCACCAAGCTACGGCAACTGTATCACTGACAATGGCTATGCCGATGTCACTGGCGACCTGCTTCCTGAGATGGCTTTCTCACGCCTCGTGGCAGCCAACGCCGACGAAGCCCAGATGATGGTGAGCAAGCAGATTGAATACGAGTACACCAACCCTAACACGGAAGCCTACACATACAACCGTCCCATCACTGCCTTGGGATGGCAGACCCAGCGTTGGTTCCAAATATGCTCTGAAACCATAGGTGGCTATTGGCGCAACCAAGGCAGACACCCCGTCCGTATCAACGCCATCTATAGCGGCACCCCTGGCACCCAATGGTCGACCAACTTAAACACTTATATCCTGGTCAACTACTTTGGCCCTAACGGGCTGAGCTACATCCCTACTTCTCCTTACGAACTGGGAGGCTGGACCGGAGGCACTGCGGAACAGGTGGTCACTGCGGTCAACAATGGTTGTATGCTGCTTCAACACCGTGACCACGGCCGGTACCAAGGCTGGGGCGAACCCGACTTCAGCAACAGCGACGTGGCCCTGATGAACAACGTCGGAAGAATGACCTTCGTCAACACCATCAACTGCCAGACCGGCACCTTCGATTACGGCTCCAATTGCCTCATCGAGGCTTTCATGCGCCGCACGTCAAACGGACAGAATGCCGGTGCCGTGGGCTGTATCGGACCCACGCAGAGCACTTACTCTTTCGTCAATGACACCTACGCTTGGGGACTTTTTGACCAATACGACCCACAGTTCCTACCCGATTATGGTCCTTACGCCAGCTACGAAGGCAACTGGAGACCCGCTTTCGGCAACGTGGCAGGCAAATATTTTCTACAGCAAAGCTCGTGGCCAATGAATACTGACGAGAAAGGCATCACACATAAGATGTTTACCGCCCACTGCGATGCCTTCCTGACTTTGTTTACGCAAGTGCCTACCGCGATGAACGTCATCCACCCGGCACAAATCCCTGCCACTACCTCCAGCATCAACGTGACAGCCCCACAGGGTGCCGTCATTGCCTTGACCTGCAACAACACCATCCTCGCCGTGGCCAACGCCACAGGCAACAGCCAAATTATCAATTTCCCCGCCCAGCCCTCAAATGACTACATCACCATTGTAGCCACCAAGCAAGACCGTCTGCGTTACGTCGGCACCATCCAAATCATCAGTGAACCTAACCTTAGCATCACCGCCGTCAACCCCCACGACGCCAACGGCAACCAACTGTTAGAATACGGTGAGCAGTCGTCGCTCGACCTGTGCATCAATAACATAGGCAACATAGCCTCCGCCGTAGCCACAGCCATGTTAAGTACCACTACCCCGCTCTATGTCACCATCAGCGACAACACCGCCTCCATCCCCGCCCTCACACCCAACCAGTCGGCAAACCTCGCTGATGTGTTCAGTTTCACGGTATCAGACAATGTTCCCAACGAGAGCCATCTGGAGTTTGTCCTCACGGTGAACGACGGCGGACATACGTGGACAGAGCATTTCACTCTCAATGCCTACGCCCCATTACTTAATATCAACGAACTGATGACCATTGATGACTTCGGTAGCGTTAAAACCCAGGGCAACGGCAACAGACGACTTGACCCGAGCGAAACAGCAGAACTCACCTTTAACTACATCAATAACGGCGGTGCCACTGCCAACAACATAACGGCCACCCTCAGCACCACCACGCCCCAATATGTCACCATCAGCAATCCTACCATCACCACCCCGACAGTAGGCCCATCCCAAAACGTGCAACTAACCTACACCGTCAGCGTAGATGCCTTAGTACCTTTGGGCGAGACTGCCGTCTTTAACTTAGACGTCGTTTCGGGCAACTACGCCAGCAATCAGACCTTTGAGCATCGTGTAGGACTCGAAACCGCCAACTTCGAGAACGGCTTGGATGGCTTCGAATGGGAGAACGACCCAGAACATCCCTGGACCATCACCAATACCGCACCCTACGCCGGCTCCTACTGCCTGCGTTCTGGAGTCATCGAGCACAATGCCACTTCTACATTGAGCTTACTGTACAATGTAGAGAACCCCAACGATGAAATCCATTTCGTAAGAAGAACCGATTGCCAACACAATGGCGACTACCTGCGTTTTTATATCGATGGCAATATGATGCAAGAATGGACAGGGGCACTCTACTGGCACGAGGTGAGCTTCCCTGTGCCCCAAGGCGAGCATACCTTCACTTGGACTTACGAGAAAAATGATAGCGGCAGCAGTGGACAAGACTGCGTATGGATTGACGAAATCCTCTTCCCCGCCAAGCATATCATCTTTGCCTGCAACGCTGGCAACGACCTCGAACACTGCCAAGAAACTGTACAGCTTAACGCCGAAGCCGTCGGATATGAGACCCTGTTATGGACCACCACAGGCGACGGTATCTTCAGCGAGGCCAACATTCTCAATCCGACTTACACACCCGGCGAACAAGACTTAACCGACAAACAAACCGTACTGACTCTCACAGCCACCAGTGCAGAGGGCGAAACCCTCAGCGACCATGTCATCATCCATTTCCACGAAGCCGCCAGCATCGTGATGGACGACGAAGACGACATTTGTGAAGGCAGCAGCATCACGTTGAGTGCCACTACGGAAGAAGCTGGGTTCTCAGTCTGGACTACCGATGGAGATGGCAGCTTCAGCAATACCGCCGCCCTTGAAACTAACTATACTCCAGGCGAGCAAGACATCGCCAACGGTATGGTCACACTCAGCCTGAAAGCCCCATCACCTTACGGCTGCGGCGATGCCAACCACGATTTCAAGCTGCGCATCCATCCCATCAACCATACCGACTTCTCTATGGAAGCCTGTGGCAGCTACAACTGGAACGGCATCGAATATGTGGAAACAGGCGACTACGAACAGACCCTGCAAAGCATCTATGGATGCGACAGCATCGTCACCATGCACCTCACCCTCATTGAAGCTTATCAGACCGAAGTTGAGGCAACCGCCTGCGAGTTATACGAATGGGGCGGTGAGACCTTTGTCGAAAGCGGCGTTTATGAACACACTTTCACCTCCATGCACGGCTGCGACTCCACCGTGATGCTTCACCTTATTATTAATAGGCACGATGAAGTCGATTTTTTAGTTGACACCTGCGATAGCTTTGAATGGAACGGCATCGAATATACCGAAAGCGGATTGTATCAAGGCACCTTCTCCAATGCCATGGGATGCGACAGTATTGTCAGTATGTTGTTACACATTACACGTAGCCCTGAAGCTATCACGATAGAAGGTTCGACCCTCATTGATGCCTACCAGACCCCCAGCGAATCATACGCTGTTGCTTGCGAAACCGTCTTTGACTATGTGGAATGGAACATCATACCAGAGACAGCAGGCGTAATTGAGCCAGAGGGTCTCACCACCAGCATCCTTTGGAATACCGCATTCACTGGTGAAGCCGTTATTAAGGTGAAAGCAGGCAATACATGCGGTGAAATCGAATCCGAAATAGCGGTCAATGTTGTCACCAATGTCAACGAACACCTTGTCCAAGCCAACATCTACCCCAACCCGACACAAGGTCAGGTTACTATCGAAGCCTACAGCCTGAAAAGCGTTGCCGTGAGCAACACTTTAGGTCAAATCCTCATCACCGAAGAAACCGAAAGCAACGAAATCCAACTCAACTTGAGCCAGTTCGCCTCCGGTATCTACCTCATTCACATCCGCACCGACAACGGCATTGCCACGAAGCGTGTAAACCTAATTAGATAAAACCAACTATTACATAACAGACTAATACTTATCAACATGAAGTACATAACAAAAAGGCTACTCTTCATCGCGATGATGGTTCTCATCCCGATGAAGCACTTCGCACAGACCCCTTACCGGTCCTACGCCGAAGACGGTATCATTCTAAACTTTTTCGAAATCGATGAACTCGACTTCAGGTTATACCTATTATATAATTTGGAGCAGGACAGTCGGTTTTCGCTGCATTCCGAGGAAGAGAACGGACTGTTTGTCGTCAATCCTTCAGACGACAACTCCAGTAGCAGTTTCTTAGAGTCTTTCGAGACCTTCTATAACGACACTTATGCCAAATATAGAAGGATTGACAAAGCCGAGCGCTACCCTCTGGTCCCTCAATGGAAAGAACAAGTCACATCCATGTATTACACCTCTATCACATTGGACATAGCCCTAAACAGAGCCATGAACGAGAACAACCATTGCGTGGATTCCGACCCGTTCTGCACCTCAGATGTGATTACTTTTGACGCTGCCACCTCCAGCCAGACGGCTGACCAACTTGAGGGTGCAACTTTCGACGACGGCTGTATCGGCAGTTCCTACAACCCTTCATGGTATCACATGAGAATCAACATTCCAGGGCAGTTCGTTATCCACATGGAAGGCCACGACCCCAACAATGGCACGAACCGTGACATCGACTTCTGCATCTGGGGACCCTTCGAGGATCCCACCTCACCCTGTGTAGCCCAGTTGACTGAAAACAAAATCATCGACTGTTGCTACTCATCCAGTTACACTGAAGACATCTTCTTAGGTTATGCTGATAACGATCATGAACACAACACTTCGCATGGCACCATCAACTATCACGTACCTGAAGTGGGTGAGTATTACATCCTGATGATTTGCAACTTCTCACAGCAGCCTTGCACCATCTCTTTCACCAAAACGGAAGGCTCAGGCCCTGGCGAAACCGACTGCGGCATCCTGCCCGGCATTGCCACCAACACTGGACCGTATTGTGTGGGCGAGACCATCCAACTGAATGTCAACTCACAAGCCGGTGCCACCTACAGCTGGACGGGACCCAACGGATTCTCATCCACCGTACAAAACCCCGTCATTCCCAACTGCACCTACGAGATGGGAGGCATCTATACCTGCGTCACTACGGTAGACGGGCAAACCACATCCGGCACCACTGATGTCATTATCTTTCCCGAACCCATTGCCGATTTCGAGGCTCCTGCCGTTTGCTTCGGCGAAGCTACAGTGTTCACCAGCACCGCCACCACCAACCCTGCAGGCCACGACTTTACCGCCGTCCATTGGGACTTTGGCGACGGAGAGGAAAGTGAAGAACAAAACGTGACACACACTTACGCTGCCGCAGGCACCTACCATGTGACCTATACCGTACAGACCAGCCGCCGTTGCGAAGACGAAATCACCAAAGACGTTGTCGTCCACGCCATGCCTGTGGCTACCGCAACTGTCAGTCCCACCTC
Organism: uncultured Bacteroidales bacterium; assembly: GCA_947303335.1. Taxonomy (GTDB): domain Bacteria; phylum Bacteroidota; class Bacteroidia; order Bacteroidales; family F082; genus Limimorpha. The sequence continues at coordinate 23,911 of CAMYYB010000019.1, forward strand.
AGTAATATATGGTGGCGTTGCTACCCTGACTGCCGATGCCGGAGTGCCAGGCTCATTCACCTACCATTGGGAACCCGCCAATATGGTTATTAACCCCAACAGCCAAACCACACAGACCGTTCCCATCCAAGTGACACAGACCTTCACCTGCACCGTCACCAATACTGAAGGCAATTGCGTCAGCACGACCGAAGTCACCGTCTTAATGGCAGGATCCGACCTAAGTGCCACAGCCACTGCCGACCAATACGAACTCTGCGAAGATGAATCGACAACGTTGCACGCCAACCCCTTAGCCGGCACAGGCAACTACACATACAGCTGGTCACCTTCCAACACTTTGAGCAGTGCCACCTCGCAAAACCCAGTGGCCTCGCCACCTTTGGGGTCTACCACTTATACCTGCACTGTCAGCGACGGCCTGACCATTCAGGAAGCCAATGTAACTATCATCGTTCATCCCAAGAAAGAGATTGACAACGACGCGGAGATTTGCTCAGGAGAAACCTATAATTTTTATGGACAAAGTCTCAGCACATCCGGCGTTTACAATCACACTTTGCACACTCAATATGGCTGCGACAGCGTGGTTCACCTGCACCTCACCGTCAACCCAGTACAACAATCTGAATTCACCTTAAATGGAATTTGTGACAGCTATCAGTGGGTCGACGAAACCTACACCACCAGTGGTCAATACGAACACACCTTTACCAATGTACAAGGTTGCGACAGTACCGTCACCATGAAACTCAATCTGCAATACACCCCCGACCCTGTAGATATCTACCCCACCGAACCCGACAATGAGTTCCCCCACTGGGTCATCACCGCCACCGATTTCCAAATCAACTCATACGAATTCGGCATTTACGAACAGGGCCATCCCTATACCTGCCAATGGGATTCCATAACATGGAGTTTCGAATCATCCGATGTAGAATGGCTGCTTGAGCCTGACAGCACCACTATCCCAGTCGGAAAGAAATGTAGAATCTATGTGTTGAACTATGTGGAAGACACTGTTTGGGTGAGAGCCACCATTTACAACCAATGCGCCCCGCAAGGCGTGGCGCAACGCTACTGGTTCGTCAACTCCTTCTACGGTGTAGACGAGCAGCCAGAAGGCAAAGCCGACTTCAGCGTCGTTCCTAATCCCAATAACGGGCAGATGACACTCCGCTTCGAGAGACTCACTGGAAAAGTCGACATCAAGGTGTACGACATGACAGGACACCTTATCGACAATTTCAGCACTTACAGCATCGGTGGTCCCGAAACCCTACCTTATGACATGAACAACCAAAGTGAAGGAATCTATTTCTTCGTGGCAACTGGAAAGGAGGGCACGGTGGCGAAGAAAGTGGTGATTAAACATTGAAAAAAAGCGGTTTAAACCGCTTTTTTTCATTTTTCAGCCATTTTTGCCTTTGGTTTGAGAATAATTTCTATATTTGTCGGTTGGAAATCAGTCAACTTTGCGTAGTCTTCACAACAAATAACAGCATAACATATTAAAAATCAACAATTAAAACCACCATGAATAAATTTGCAAAATTCACCTTGTTGGCCTTATTGCTTTTGGCCCTTCCGATGAAACATTTTGGACAAACACCTTACAGGCAATATGCCGACAATGGAGTTGTTTTGGATTTCTTCCAAATTGACAATGTTGATTTCAGGGTATGTCTACTATACCATCTCAACCAAGAAAAGAGCTTCATTATCACCCCAAACGAGGAATTTGGTCAATTCAGCATCAATCCCAATGATGAGGTGGAAAGCACCTCTGACTTCTTTGATGCTTTTGAGACCTATTACAACAACATATACACAGATTTCAATTTGCTGTCCAAAGTTGACATCAACGACCAAATATCCGTTTGGAAAGATTGCATTCCAGATACCCAATTCCTGTCGATGATGATGGACATCTTCATGCGAAGCAACAGGCCTCTTAATAACCATTGTGTCGATTCCGACCCATTCTGCACTACGGATGTCATTTCCTTTGCAGCAGCCACCTCTTCCCAAACGGCTGATCAGTTGGAAGGTACAACATTACAAGATGGTTGCATAGGCTCTTCCTATAGCCCTGCTTGGTTTCACATGAGAATACAAACTGGTGGCCAATTCATCATACACGCGGAAGGACACGACCCCAACAATGGCACAAACCGTGACATCGACTTCTGCATCTGGGGACCTTACTCAGACCCAACAACCCCATGTGTGGCCCAATTGACCACAGATAAAATCATCGACTGCTGCTTCTCGGCAAGTTATTCAGAAGACATTTATCTTGGCTATCAACCTGCAAACCATACCCACAGTTCTTCTCACGGAACGGTCTATTACCATCTCCCAGAAGTTGGAGAGTACTACATCTTGATGATTACCAATTACTCTCAGCAACCCTGTACCATTACGTTTTCCAAAACGCCAAACTCTGGTCCTGGAGAAACCGACTGCGGTATCCTTCCTGGTGTAGCGAACAACGATGGTCCTTATTGTGTAGGTGAAACCATTCATTTGACCGTTAACGCACAAGACGGTGCCTCGTATAGCTGGACAGGTCCCGGCAATTTCTCATCTAATCAGCAGAATCCCACCCGTCCAAATTGCACTCTAAATATGGCTGGCACCTATACTTGCACAACCACCGTGGGTACACAATCTGTCACGGCCACAACCGAAGTCATCATCTATCCCATGCCCACCGCCAACTTCAACTTTACCTCGGTTTGCGTAGGTAATGCCACCAGCTTTACCAGCACCTCCACCACCAACCCCTCAGGGCAGCAAATCAACAGCTACAACTGGAACTTCGGTGACGGACAGACCGGACAAGGTGCCAACCCGACCCATACCTATGCCAATGCGGGTACTTATCAAGTCACCCTGACTGTATCGACAGGTGGACACTGCACCAGCCAAATCACCAAGACCGTTACCGTATATGACCTGCCGATGTGCAACTTCACCTATACCACCGTATGCCAAGGCACGGCTACCCAGTTCACCAGCACGGCAAACTCCGCACCGGGCAATCCCATCACCAGTTACCAGTGGAACTTCGGCGATGGACAGACCGGACAGGGCCAGACCGTGAGCCACACCTACGCCCAAGCCGGAACTTATCAGGTAACCCATACCGTACAGACCCAAGGTTCCTGCTCTAACCAAAGGATGCAGAATGTACCTGTCAACGCACAGCCCAACCCCACTGCCACAGCTACGCCCACCACCATCATTTATGGCGGCACCGCTACACTGACAGCCAATGCTGGCGGTCAAGGTTCCTACAACTTCCATTGGGAGCCCGCTGACAAAGTGGTCAACCCGAACAACCAGACCACACAAACCATACAACTGTTTGAGACCACAACCTTCACTTGCACCGTCACCAACCCACAAGGCAACTGCACCGGCACGACACAAGTCACTGTGGCTATCGAGGGTTCCAATATGACAGCCTCAGCTTCTGCCGACCAAAACGTGCTGTGCGAAGGCGAGACCACTACCCTCCATGCCCAGCCTGCAGGCGGCACTGGCAACTACACCTTCAGCTGGACCCCCGCCAATACGCTTAACAACCCCAACATCCAGAATCCTATAGCCACACCACCCCTTGGCACCACCACTTACACTTGTCAAGTTAACGATGGCTACACCACTCAGAACGCCAGCGTCACCATTACGGTGTATCCCCATGTGGAATCCGACATCAGTGTCAGTATCTGCCCTGATGACACCTACAACTTCTTTGGTAACGAACTATCCCAAGAAGGCATCTACGACCACACCATCGAATCGCACCATGGCTGTGACAGCACCATCCACCTGCACCTCTCTCACTACGAAACCTATGAAACGCCCATCACTAGACACTTCTGCCAAGGCGAGACCTATACTTTCTTCGGCGACCAACTCTCCAGTTCCGGCATCTACTATCACACGCTGGACTCACAGCACGGTTGCGACAGCGTCATTAGGCTCAACCTTGTCGAAGATCCAAGATACGAGTATTACTTGACAGAGTCCACTTGTGAAGGCGGTCCTGGCTTCCTGTTTGATGGACAATATTTGCAACCACGCACCGAGCCGTATACCTTTACTTACAATACCATAGCAGGCTGCGACAGCATCTACCACATCCAAGTCGACGAGTCGGAATACAACTCCAAGAACTACAACGTGTCGATTTGTGCCACGGAATACACCTGGCCCTCCAACGGACAAACCTATTACGAAACCGGTGCGTATTTCGACACCCTGCAATTTGAAGGTTCATGCGACAGCACCCTCGTTTTAAATCTTGAGTTGAGACCCAGTTACAGCAACGAGGTGGTGACCACAAGCTGCGACACTTACGTTTGGAACAACGATCAATACAATGTTCACAACATGAGTTTTGATCATAGCACCACCTACACGCACCACTACACCAACGTCTATGGTTGCGAAAGTGAAGTAACCCTCTTCCTCACCATCAACGACCACGACGAGACCATCACGCCACTGGTAAGGGCTTGCGACGAATACTTCTGGGATCCTCAGGGACATGAAATTTACGAAACCGACCACGAAGATCTTGTGTATAGGGCTCCTTCCACGGCTCCTGATCTCTCCTATCACCGTACATACAAGAACCAAGCAGGCTGCGACAGTTTGGTCTCCTGCAAAATGGAGTTCGAATACACACCGAAACCCACCGAAGTATACCCTGTTGATGCCAACAACACAGCTCCACACTGGGTTGTCACTGCCACCGACTTCCAAATCAACTCGTATGATTTCGGCATCTACGAAGTAAGTCATCCCGCTACCTGCCATTGGGATTCCATCGTATGGAGATTTGAAGACTCAAATGTCCACTGGCTGCTTGAACCAGACGAGACCACTTCACCCGTAGGCAAGCGCTGCAAGGTATATGTACTCGAGTATGTTGCAGACACCGTTTGGCTGGATGCCACAGTTTACAACGAATGCGCGCCCGAAGGAATAAGAGAACGTTATTGGCTCGTCAGCTCTTTCTATGGCGTTGAGGAACAGCAGGGAAGCACAGCCGACTTCAGCGTAGTGCCCAACCCGAACAACGGAATGATGACGATTCACTTTGAAAACCTCACCGGCAAGATTGACCTGAAAGTGTACGACATGACAGGCAACCTTATCGATCATCTCGACACATACAGCATTGGCGGGCCTGAGAAGTTGCAATACAATATGAAGCATTGCGCCGAGGGCATCTACTTCTTCGTGGCCACGGGCAAGGAAGGCACTGTTGCCAAGAAAGTTGTCATTAAAAGATAATCAGCAATAACGTCAAGATGAAATCCTTCAGGACGCTTACGGTATTATTGGTCTGCATGTGCCTTAGTGCGCCAACAACATTGATGGCGCAAAACACCTCCACACAAGGCAAGGAGTTTTGGCTATCGTTCATGCAAAACGGATTCAGAAACCATCCGGAAGGCTACTGGATTACCACCCAAGTTCTCATCAGTGCGAAACGCGATTGCACTGGTACCGTCAGCAATCCTTTGACAGGTTGGTCACAGAGCTTCAGCGTACATGCCAACAACATCACAACCGTTGATATCCCTGAAGCGCAAGGCTATCATGGAGAAAGTGACTATGAAACAATCACTCAAAAAGCCATCAAAGTAGTCTCGTCAGACACCATCTCAGTGTATTGCACCAACATCGCCCAGGTATCGTTTGATGCCTCCTTCGTTTTGCCTATCGGTAGCTTAGGCGATGAATATATGATTCAGAGCTATGACCAGTCGACCGCTGGCAGTATGAACGACTATGTAACATACAACGAGACCAGTGCCTTTCTCATTGTTGCCACTGAAAACAACACCTCAATAGACATCACTCCTACTTGCGCCACGTTGAGCGGACATCAGGCAGGCCAAACCTACAGCATCACATTAAACGAAGGTGAGACCTATCAAGTGCGGTCTACCAGAACAGGAAACCACCGTGACTTGAGCGGCACCCATATAGTAGCCTCCGACTGCAAGAAGATTGCCGTTTTCAATGGCAATACCTTGACATGCATCCCAATCAATATGCACAATGGCTACGACCATGTGTTTGAGCAGGCCATGCCTTTGCGCTCGTGGGGCAAAAGGTTTGTGGTAACTTGTTCAAGAAACCGCAACCGCGACTTCATCAAGATTACCTCAAGTGCCGACAACAATACCATCACCAGGGATGGCAATGAATTGGTTACACTGGGGGCAGGAGAGTCTTATACATTCTATATGGAGGAAGCCGAAAGCTCATGTTTTCTTCAAGCCGAGCAGCCTTGCGCCGTCTATCTTTTCAACAACTCAAGCTATGATTTAGGATTTTTACGTGGTTTGGGCGACCCTTCTATGGTTTGGATTGCCCCCGTAGAGCAACGCATCAACGAAGTCACCTTCTCCACCTTCGACAACGATAACATCAATATTGAAACGCATAGTGTCAACATCATCGTCAACACTGAAGACACTTCAAATGTATACTTTGACGGACAACAGATTTCCCCTCCGCTGTTTAGCCAAGTGACTGGCAACAATGACTACAGCTATGTGCGCATGGATATCACGCACGGTGTACACCACATCAGCTGCACCAAAGGTTTCAATGCCCACGTATACGGTTTCGGAGATGCCAAAGGCTATGCTTATCTTGTTGGCTCGAATGCCAAAGACCTGAGCACCAACATCACCCTCAACGATTTGTCGGTCCAAGCAGGTGAGTCGTTCCCCTACTGCGTTGAAGAGCCGGTCACCTTCTCTGCCGATGTCAACTTTCAAGATTACAATGTCTTGTGGTACTTTGGCGACGGTACTACCAGCACCGATAATCCCACAACGCATGTTTACCACGATAGACGACTTTACGAAGCCTACCTCTATGTGGAAACCGATGCTTCGGGCTGTCTTTCCGGCAACTCCGACACTCTAAATTTCTTTGTTGACTTGACACAACAATATATCACAGAGAGCGATGTCACATGCGCTGGTGAGGTGTATTCAGGACATGGTTTCAGCAATATCCTTATTAACAACGACACCATTCTGTCACGCTTGCAGGACAACCCCGACAATCCCGAATGCAAGGACAGCCTGTTGCTCTATCTCACAGCACATCCGAAATATTACACACCTATCAGCGACAGTCGCTGCTGGCGAGGCAATCCAGCCATATATGACGACTATGGCTTCGGTTTCGAATACAATGCTCCCGGCATTTTCGAACGCACGTTGGAACTACAGACTACGCAAGGCTGTGACAGTATTGTCAGTTTGACGCTTACAGTGGATGACCAAATCACCTACGACTTCAGCCATTTTGAATGCAGCGGAAGCTACGTTTGGGATGGCATAGAATATGATGCTACAGGCGATTACGACCACGTCTATACTGCTGCAAACGGCTGCGACAGCATTGTCACCTGCCACCTCCTGATAGGAGGTATAGTAGAAGGGATTACCACTACAGCAGAAGCTTGTGACCAATATGAATGGGAAGGCTCAATCTTCACGGAAACGGGGTCATACTCCTTTACCCACTCCACCGCATTAGGTTGCGACAGTGTCGTTTACCTTAACCTTACCATCAATCGTTCGCCCCACCCCGTCGATATTTTCCCCGTCTCCCCTGAGAATCTGTATCCGCATTGGGTCGTGACTGCGACTGAGTTCCAAATCAACTCTTATGACTTCCAATTATGGGACCGCTACAGCACTTATGTTTGGGACTCCGTACGTTGGGAGTTTGAGAATCCCAATATGCTTTGGCTACTCGAACCTGACAGCACCACAAATCCCGTGGGGAAGAGATGCAAAATGTATGTCCTTGATTACGTGGGAGACACTGTCTGGCTCAAAGCCACGGTCTATAACCAATGCAACCCGCAAGGCGCGGAACGCAGGTATTGGTTTATCTGTTCGTTCTACGGCATTGACGACTATGAGGCCACCGATTCAGGAGCTTTTAATGTCGATGTGATACCCAATCCCAACAACGGTGCCATGCGCATTTATCTGGGTGAAATGGAAGGCAGGGTCAACATTTCCATATACGATATGCAAGGTCAGGCTATTGACCGGTTCGACCTAACAACTATACCGCAAAATCTTGTGGAATACGATATGAGAAGCCAAAAGAGTGGCATATACTTCTTTGTTTTCAACCACAACGGAAACGTAGTCACCAAAAAAGTCATCATAACAAAATAAATAACAACAGATTAAAAGATTCAATAAAAAATAACGCCAAAAGTTGGACGAATAAAATAAATCATTAATTTTGCGAGTTTAATAAAAAACATAGTCAAGAAACCTCAAGAGACATCGACAATATGAAGAAACACCTTTTGCACACCGTTCTTTTCTTTGCAGGCATAACGCTGCTTACCTCCTGCCTCAAAGACGACCCAAAGAACAACTCCACCATATATTATGGATACCAGCAAATCCCGAACATCAACGAATATATGCCACAGAGACTTCTTAGGGCAATGGATTCATTGAATTGTTTGCATTACGGCGAAGAGCCACCAAAAATTGAAGGTTGTTACCTTGCCGACAGCATCTTTCGTTTTGCTGTCATCAAGGCTCCTGAAAGTCCTTGGACAATGGTTCCCTCTTTCCGTAATGGTGTCAAGAACTATTTTGAGTTCACTGAACAGCACAAAGGAATTGCGAAAATGAGATTCAAGGAGCCTCATGGACTTCCAGGCAATCTTGACTATTATAACGAAAACTCAGAGAGCGACTCGACCTATTATTATATAAGGAGCAATGAGTCACGTTTTATCGACAACGATATTGCACCTTATTATTTTTCCACTGACCAATACACAGTCTCTGACTTCCGCAATGTATACATTATTGGAGACGCACCCTATTTCACGGCTTATTATTATGAAATCCGCGATATGAACCAGCATTTCCTACCCTTGAACGCAGTTATCGTCTCAGGTCGTTTGGACAAGGAAATCACGATAGTCACCGATACCGTCAACCATACGGTCGACACTATTCAGGCTCCTGTTCTTAAAGATTTGGTGTGGGGCTGCGAAACTATGATGTATTACACAGAATCCCACATACTCGACATCTTTATTCAAACAGGTCGACAACCCACTCCCAGTGACATTACCATTTCAAGGAACCTTCGTCCTGCTAAAACAGTCGAAAACTAATTCAAAGAAAAACAGCACAAGACTACTTACGAAGCATGAAAAAGTCAAGCATTATTCTCCTCATAGCCATCTTCCTTGGAGGCCATTCAGCAATAGCCCAATTCAACAAGCCGTTGCAATCAAGCAGTAATAAGCTCTATTCGAGCCAAGCCAAATACAACATTGGCCTTATTGGAGGTGCCACTTCCACCCACTGGTTGCATATTGGCGGGACAAATACTCCCTACAAATCGCCTATCAACTTGGGCATCACGGGCGGCCTCGTTTTTGAAAAGATGCTGAAAAATGATTTGAGCCTCGGCATTGAAGCCCTTTATTCCATGCGTAGCACACAACTGAATTACTACGTCACCAACTTCCCCATAGACTTCAATGTCAATCAGGATTTCTACCGTCAGTTGGATGCATCCTATACCGAAGTGAATGTACAAGTCCCATTGACCTACTATTTCGGACAGGCTAACAGCAACATCAGGCCTTTTGTGTTTGTTGCACCACGCTTCACTCTTCCCCTTTCGGGTAAACTGATGTGGCAAAAAACACAAGTTGAAGGATATGGCACATCGGACCAGCACCTTGTCGATGGAACTATAGAGATGGACACGGTGGTCATGAGTGCACAGAATATGCGTCCCTGGAATGCGGGTCTTGTGGCAGGCGCAGGTGTATTGTTCAAAATCAATTTCCCAAACTACTATCTTCTCATCAAGGCTGACGCATCTGCACACTCCACAGTGGTCAACTCGTTCTCACACGATGAAATCACTGGTGACTCGCAAAACGTCATCGGTGCCAGCTACATCGATCCCTATCTGATGAGTTATCGTTTCAACACCGATTTCACAGCGAGAATCACGCTCTTGTTCCCTCTGAAGAAGCAACTGAAAGGTGCTTGCATGAAATGGGGTGAGTATGATTGATTTGAACATTTGAAGTTGAGATTTGAGATAAGAGACGCAAGGTTTGCGTCTCTTTTCCAATAAAAACGGAGCTATCATTCTAATCAAAATATCAACAATATGAAAAAAGCAGTACTAACCTTCCTTGCCATCGCAATACTCGCCCTGATGGGCAACTATGCCGTTGCGCAAACCTTCGACTATCCCGTCAAAGGGAAGCAAGGCTTCAACCTGACGGAGAAGACCCGTGACGGGCTGCACATCAGCTACAGTGTGGGCCAAGTCACTCTGAACCAGCTCAATTATCGCGGCGAAGAAATGAGCGAAGTGAGCATCAAAGCCATCACCATCCCCAACGACGAGGGCAAGCCCAACCTCCCCTCCGACAGCCGCATGTTGGCTATCCCTCAGGGCGCCACTGCCACACTTCACGTGGTGAGCTTCGAAACCGAAACCCTTCACAATGTCAACATCGCCCCTGCCCTCCGCATTCAGTCGGAGAACGAGGAGCCTGACATGAACTATGTGAAGGACCTGACCGTGTACAACAAGGATGCCTTCTACCCTGCCGAGCCTTTCGTGATGGGCAGTTCCTACATCCGTGGCGTGGATGCCGTTACCGTGTCCATCTGCCCCTTCCAGTACAACCCTATCACCAAGGACTTGGTTGTATATACCAACGTCGAATTGGCTGTCACTTATGAGGGCGGTAACGGTCATTTCGGTGAGGACCGTCTGCGTTCCCCCTATTGGGATCCTATCCTCGCTGCCGAGCTGCTGAACTACGACCAGCTGCCTGTCATCAACTATGAAGCCCGTATGCAGGAATGGCTTCGCGGCGACAATGACGGTGCCGAGTACCTCATTATTACACCCAACAACGACGCCTGGGCCGAGTATGCCAACCAACTGAAAGACTTCCGCACCCGTCAGGGTATCATCACCGAAGTGTATCGCCTCGATGAAATGCCCGCCAATACGACTAATCAGATGAAGGCTTGGTTCCACAATGCCTATAACACATGGGACATTGCTCCTGTGGCAGTCTGTCTGCTTGGTGACCATGGCTCCAACATGGGCCAGTACATCCCGGCAGAATCCACCTTCCACTCACAAAACTATGGCAACTGCATCACCGATAACTTCTATGCCGATGCCGCAGGCAATGACAACTTGCCTGACATGGTCTTTTCCCGTCTCGTGGCACAAAACGCCAACGAGTTACCTGTTTTCATCAGCAAGCAGCTTGAATACGAATACACCAATCCCAACATGGATCCCTCGTTCTATTCCCGACCCATCACCGCTTTGGGATGGCAGACCGAGCGCTGGTTCCAACTCTGCTCTGAAGTGTTTGGCGGCTACATGCGCCAAAAAGGCTACGACACCAACCGTATCAATTGCATCTATGACGGTACACCTGGCAACATTTGGTCGAGCAACCAAAACACCAGCATGGTGGTCAACTACTTCGGCCCCAACGGCGTAGGTTATATTCCTGCTTCACCCAGCGAACTGGGCGATTGGAATAACGGCACCCCTCAGCTCGTGGTGCAAGCTGTCAACCAAGGCACTTTCTGGGTGCAACACCGTGACCATGGCCTTGAAACGGGTTGGGGCGAACCCGCCGTGCGCAACAGTCATGTCTATCAGATGAACAATGTCGGCAAACTACCTTTCGTCATGTCCATCAACTGCCAAACGGGAATGTTCGACTACTCAGGTTCCAACAACACCTGTTTCGCAGAGGCCTGGATGCGCCGCACCTATAATGGTGAGAATGCCGGTGCCGTGGGTATACTTTGCCCGACTCATGTTTCCTACTCATTTGTCAACGACACCTACGTTTGGGGTGTATACGACCTCTTCGACAGTGACTTCCTCCCCAATTATGGTCCATACGCGGCCAACACGGGTAACTGGATGCCTGCTTTCGGCAATGTGGCTGGCAAATACTTCCTTGCACAAAGTTCTTGGCCGTACAATGTCAATAACAAGGATATCACCTATACCATGTTTACCGCCCACTGCGATGCCTTCCTTCGCATCTACACGCAAGTGCCTCAAGAGATGGAAGTCACGCATCCTGAAGTGGTACTCGCCGGTTTGGGTGAAGTCAACATCACCGCACCCGAGGGTTGCATAATCAGTTTGGTAAAGGCTGATTCCGAAGGCGATTGGCAAATCCTCGCCGTTGCTGAAGCAACTGGAGAACCGCAAACGATTGAGTTTGCTCCCCAAATGCCTCCGACCGAAATCAACATCGTCGTGACTGGTCAGAACTACTTGCGCTATGAAGCTGTCATGGGTGTCATCCCAGCCGATGGGCCATACATCATCTTCGACAACAAGGCCATCCACGACTCAAATGACAACGGACAACTCGACTTTGGTGAGGCTATCGACCTTGACATCACTTTGAGAAACGTGGGTAGCGACCCGATGTCAGCTTTTGAAGCCGTGCTTGAAACCGAATCGGAATACATCACCATCACTAACGGCATGGCACAATATGAGAGCATGGATCCCAACGCCTTGCAGACCGTGATGAATGCCTTCTCATTCACTGTGGCTGACAATGTCCCCGACAACACGAGCAACCGTTTTACCATCACGGTTACCAACGGCGACAATGCCTTCGTCAGCAACATTGCCATCAAAGCCTACGCTCCCGTCTTCGACCTTGGCAACATGAGCATCACTGAAATCGAAGGCAACGGCAACGGACGCTTGGATGCAGGCGAGACAGCCACTTTGAGCTTCCCCATCGAGAACAAGGGTCATGCTGATGCAGCCGCCACCCTCGCCACCTTGCAAATGCTTTCGCCCTATATCCTCATCGAGGAAAACACCGTCAACTTCGAAGGTTTTGGTGCGGGTGAAACCCTAACAGCCAACTTCAATATCTCCATCGATGAAAGCACGCCCCTTGGCTATTGCTGTCCTATGGTGCTGGATGTCACTTCAGGGCAATACAACACTCAGAGCGACTACATTGTCAAGGTCGGTCTCATCCTCGAGGACTTTGAAACCGGCGCGCTTGGCGAAGGATGGACCAATGATGCCAACAATCCTTGGCGTATCGTCAGCGGAGACCCGTATGAAGGTCAATTCTGCGTGAAATCAGGCAGCATTGGCAACAATGCCACCACCACTCTGATTCTAACCCACGAAGCAGGCTCGAACGACACGATTTCCTTCTATTATAAGGTGTCCTCAGAAAACAATTGGGACTTCCTGCGTTTCTACATCGACAATCAGGAGAAGAACAACTGGTCAGGCAATGTTGGCTGGACCAAAGCAACCTACACCGTCAGTCCGGGCGTACACACCTACAAATGGGCCTACTCCAAAGATAGCAGCCAATCAAGCGGCAGCGACTGCGCATGGATTGACTACATCAGTCTGCCCGCAGAACGTATCATGGCTGGCACCGCAGGTTACGACGTGACCGTTTGCGAAGGCAACGAGGCACAAATCGTAGGCTACGCCATCCATTACGACAATATTCAGTGGACCACCTCCGGCGACGGCACCTTTGATGACACCACCATCGCCACACCTTTCTACATGCCCGGCACCCAAGACATTGCCAATGGTTCAGCCACGCTGACCATTACCATCAACGGCAACGGCGAGACGATTTCCGACGAGATGACGGTATCTATCGTGGAAAGCGTTGAGATTGAAAACGCTCTTGCAGACGTACACTATTGCGCCACAGACGAGCCTCAACCCATTGCAGTAAGCATCTCGGGCGACTATGTCTCCTTCCAATGGCTGACTGACGGTGACGGAACATTTGAAGATGCTTCCGCATTGGAAACCACCTATACACCTGGCCTTAACGACATCAACAATGGAGTCACTTTGACTGCCTTTGCCGTGTCACAGGGTTGTGGTTCATTCACTTACGAATATCCGTTTGAGATGAACCCGATGCCGAGTTTCGAAATGGGTATTATTCCTCCATGCATCTTTGCGTATTGTCAAGGACAAGACATTGACTTCCCCGCTCCTGTGGAATTCTCTGGCTTCATTGACGGACAAATGACCATTGTAATTAACGATGAAAGCTACACAGTGTTGGAGGATGAACCTTTCCTGCTGCCTACCGCCACACTTGAACCTGGCTCACACAGCTTGAACATCCAACGTCTGAGCAACGGCCTGTGTGAAACCGATCTCAGTTATTCGTTCAGTTTCGACATCATGGAGAATCCGAACCTCACGGTTAACGAGACTTCATACGAAATCTGCGAAGGCGAGAGCATTGACATCATACTTAACGCTACCGGTGGTATCCCCAACTATCCTGAAGCATATAACTTCACCGTTAGCGGAGTAGGCATTGAACCTTTTGTAATCAGCGGTGAAAACTACACTTTGACACTGACGCCGGAAGAGAGCACCAACATTCATCTGACTGGAATTGTTCTGGCTAACCCCAACTGCGGTGGTGATTGTTCAACCTACTTAGACATCACGATTAGCATCACTGTGAATCCCGTGGCTGCCCAACCCGAAATCAGTGGCGACAACGAGCTTGACGTTCGCATCAGCCCGACAACCACATACACCATCAGCAATGACGTGATGGCCGGCTTCAGCATCGAGCCTGAAGAGGCCGGAACGCTGACACCCGCCAACGACGGCAAGTCGGTATTGGTCACTTGGAGCGAGACCTACAAAGGCGTTGTCGCTCTGACTGCCACACCTACTGCGGAATGCAACAACGGCGCTGGCACGTTCAGCATCACCGTGAAGAACTCCACCGACGTGGACGAGTTTGGCACGAAAGCCAGCCTCTACCCCAATCCGACCAACGGCAACGTCACCATCGAGGCTGAGGGTATGCAACGCCTCACCGTGGTGAACGAACTGGGTCAGGTGGTGTATGATGCCGAAGTGAGCAGCAACACCGAGACTTTGAACATGAGCCAGTTCGGTGTGGGTGTGTTCATGATTCGCATCTATACCCACGAAGGCATTGGCATGAAGCGCGTCAGCGTGATTCGTTAATCGCCTTATCCATAAAGCATTAGAGTAAGCGGCTGGTCCATACAGACCAGCCGCTTTTCATTTAGTACACCAACATGATAAATCTTAGTATACTATCTCTATAAACTTAGTATACTAACTCTACTAAACTTAGTATAACGTGAGTTCGAAATAAAATAATTTACTGAAAAAGAATAACATAGCGAGAT